>JBBRCD010000012.1:0-57318 GCA_038205245.1 Burkholderiales bacterium | reverse complement strand
CCCGCCCTCTCCGCGCAGCGCTCCGCCCTGATGACCGATGCCACCGCACCACTGACAGCAACGCAGAAGGCCCAGGTCCTGTCCGAGGCCCTGCCCTACATCCGTCGCTTCCACGGCCGGACCATCGTCATCAAGTACGGTGGCAACGCGATGACGGACGAGAAGCTCAAGCGCTCGTTCGCTCATGACGTGGTGCTGTTGCGGCTGGTCGGCATCAACCCGGTGGTCGTTCACGGCGGGGGCCCGCAGATTGAGCAGCAACTCGCGCGTGTCGGCAAGACCGGTACCTTCGTGCAGGGCATGCGGGTCACCGATGCCGAGACCATGGATATCGTCGAGATGGTGCTGGCCGGTCAGGTCAACAAGGAGATCGTCGAACTGATCAACGCCGCCGGCGGCAAGGCGGTCGGCCTTACCGGGCAGGACGGCGGCCTCATCCGCGCACGCAAGATGCTGATCGCAAGCCAGGGCAACCCGGGCGAGATGCTTGACATCGGCCAGGTCGGCGAGATCGAATCGGTCGACCCGAGCATCATCCAGACGCTGACCGGCAACGGCTTCATCCCGGTGATCGCGCCGATCGGCTCGGGCGCCGAGGGGGAGACCTACAACATCAACGCCGATCTGGTGGCCGGCAAGGTGGCCGAGATTCTCAAGGCCGAGAAGCTGATGCTGCTCACCAACACCCCAGGGGTGCTCGACAAGAACGGCAACCTGTTGACCGGGCTCACCGCACGCCGGATCGACGAGCTGTTCGCCGACGGTACGATTTCCGGCGGCATGTTGCCCAAGATCTCCTCGGCACTCGAAGCCGCGCGCGGTGGCGTCGCCTCGGTGCACATCATCGACGGCCGGGTCGACCACAGCGTGCTGCTCGAGATCATGACCGACCAGGGCGTAGGCACGATGATCCGCAGCCGCTGACCGCAGCCGCCGATGGCAGCCGCTCACCGCAGCCACTGATAACAGCCACTGCGCGCGGCGAGCGGGTCAGCGCGCCCCGCCGGCCACGCACCACCCACGATGACACCGAACCGCCGCCAGACCTGGGTCTTCGACCTGGACAACACACTGCACTACGCCAGCCCGCACATCTTTCCGCACATGAACCGGTCGATGACCGAGTATGTGATGCGCCACCTGGGGCTGGAAGAGATCGAGGCGAGTGCCTTACGCCGCCGCTACTGGCTGCAGTATGGTGCGACCCTGCTCGGCCTGATGAAGCATCACCAGACCGACCCGGATCACTTCCTTCATGAGACTCACCAGTTCCCGGAACTGGCGCGCATGGTGATCCGCGAGATGGGTCTGCGCGGCCTGCTCGTCCGCCTGCCCGGGCGCAAGGTGGTTTTCTCGAATGCGCCCGAACGCTACTGCAAGGCAGTGCTGGACGTGCTCGGTATCCGCGACCTGTTCGATGCGGTGTTCACCATAGAACACACCGGTTTCCGCCCGAAACCGGATGCGCGCGGCTTTCGCACCCTGTTCCGCAACCACCGGGTGGATCCGAAGCGAAGCATCATGGTCGAAGATTCGCTGGAGAACCTGAAAACCGCGCGCCGGCTGGGCATGCGGACGGTCTGGATCGCGCGCCGTCCGGGTGCGCTGAAGGTGCGCCGGCCTGGCTATGTTGACTTGATGGTCACCGACCTGCGCGCGATGACCCGTGCGCTGGGAAAGCTGGGCTGAGGGTTTACCGGGCGACTGGGGTAGCACGGTTCGGACGCGGGCGAAAGCGGGGACACAGACCCTACGCGGGGCCTGTGGTCCGGACGTGCAGGAGGGGACAGATCCCATGCGGGGTCTGGCCCCTGGCGGCCTGTCCCCTGACCGCTGGATCCGGCAGAACACCATATTGCCACCGAATTGAGCGAAAACTCCCTAGAATGGGGACATGCCGATAAGCGTGTGCTCACCCCGAGCGTGCAGGCTGAGGATTTCAGACGGAGGGTCCGAACATGCCACCCCGTACTGGTGAGCGCAGGCTGCAGATCCTGCAGACGCTCGCGGAAATGCTCGAAGCCCCGAGTCAGGAGAAGATCACCACCGCCTCGCTTGCGGCGCGGCTGGATGTCTCCGAAGCTGCTCTCTATCGCCATTTCGCCAGCAAGGCGCAGATGTTCGAGGGGCTGATCGAGTTCATCGAGCAGACCGTATTCAGTGTCATCAACAAGATCGGCGCCGAAGAGGCGGTCGGCATGAAACAGGTCGATTCGATGGTCGCGGTGCTGCTTGGTTTCGCGAAGAAGAACCCCGGCATGACCCGCGTGCTGATCGGCGAGGCACTGGTGAACGAGAACGCCCGCCTGCAGGCGCGAATCAATCAGATGCACGACCGGATCGAGGCGACCCTGAAGCAGGCGCTGCGTCTCGCCCAGACCCAGGGCGAACTGCCGGCAGACGCCGACGTGCTGGCGCAGGCCAACGCGATCATGGCCTTCGTCACCGGGCGCTGGCACCAGTTTGCCAAGAGCGGCTTCACCCGCGACCCGTCGCAATACTGGGCCGAGCAACGCAAGATTCTGCTTTCGACCTGAGCGTCTGACTGAGCGTCTGACTGAGCGTCAGGCGGCGCGCACCGAGCAGACCGCGCAGGCCGGGTCGCGTTTGACCCGCACCTCGCGCCAGTCGCTGCCCAGCGCGTTGAACAGCAGCAGGCGACCGGCCAGCGAGCGGCCCACCCCGGCGATCAGCTTGATCGCCTCGACCGCCTGCATCGAGCCGATGGCACCGACCAGCGGCGCGAAGACACCCATCACCGCGCAACGCTCATCGTCCTCGCCTAGCGCCAATGCGGCCTGCGGAAACAGGCAGTGATAGCACGGGCTGTCGTCGCGCCTGAGGTCGAACACCGACACCTGCCCGTCGAAGCGGATCGCAGCGCCTGACACCAGCGGCTTGCGCTGGCGCACACACGCGGCGTTCAGCGCATGCCGGGTCGGAAAGTTGTCGCTCGCATCGATCACCAGATCCGCTTCGCCAACCCGCTGCTCGAGCGCGTCGCCCGCCAATCGCTCGACCAACCCGGTCACCTTGACCAGGGGGTTGATCGCATGCAGCGCTCGAGAAAGAGATTCGACCTTGAGTTCGCCGATGCTCAGGGTGGTGTGAGCGATCTGCCGCTGCAAGTTGGTCAGATCGACCCGGTCAGCGTCACATACGGTGATCCGCCCGACACCCGCGCTGGCCAGATACAACGCCACTGGCGACCCGAGACCGCCTGCCCCGACCAGCAGCACCCGGCTGTCCAGCAGGCGCTGCTGCCCGTCGATGCCGACCTCGTCGAGCAGGATGTGCCGGCTGTAGCGGGTGAGCTGTTCGTCGTCCATCGGCCGGTCAGAAAACCAAAAGGGCCAGGCGCCGCCCGGAACGATCGCCTCACCCTGCTGGTGGTGTCTGCTGCTCGTGTCTGCTGCTCGTGTCTGCTGCTTGTGACTGGTGCTTGTGACTGACGCTTGTGCCCGCCGCGCTGCCGGCGCTGGCGCTTGCGATCAGCGCGCCGGCGCCGCCGCGGTGCTGGCCGCTGCAGTGCCAGCCGCGTCTGCACGAACCGGCAGGTCGCGCAGCACCGGCTGGCCCTTGAGGTGGTTGAGTGCCTGCATCAGCTGAAAGTCTTCCTTCGAGAACACCTGTCCGGGCTCGAGCTTGATCGGCTCGACGCGCGGCCGTGCCGGCTCGTCCTTCTTTTGCTCGACCCGCGGCTTGCCCCCCTGTTTGGCGCCGCCGCCCTTGCCGTCGCTCAGGTGGCGGTCCAGATCGGCCTCGCGCACCCGCTGGTTGTCGCTCGGGTTGCTCGGGTCCTCGACCACGACATCCGGCGTGATGCCCTTGGCCTGGATCGATCGCCCGCTCGGGGTGAAGTAACGTGCTGTGGTGAGCTTGATCGCGGTGTTGTTGGTCAGCGGAAGAATCGTCTGCACCGAACCCTTGCCGAAGCTCTGGGTACCGATGATCGTGGCACGCTTGTGATCCTGCAGGGCACCGGCGACGATTTCGGACGCCGAGGCCGACCCGCCGTTGATCAGCACCACCAGCGGTACCGACTTCACATCCTTGGGCAGGTTGCGCAGATAGTCGGTCTGGGTGGCCCCGCGCAGATAGAACTCCGGACTGGCGTTCAGCTTCATCCGGGAGTCCGGCGCACGGCCGTCGGTGTAGACCACCAGCGCGTTGGCCGGGAGGAACGCCGCCGAAACCGCGACCGCGCCATTGAGCAGTCCACCCGGGTCATTGCGCAGATCCAGAATCAGCCCGCGCATCGCGCCGTTGTTCTCTTTCCATACCCGCTCGATTGCCGCGGCCAGGTTCTCACCAGTGCGCTCCTGAAACTGAGTGAGGCGGATATAACCATAGCCGGGCTCCATCACTGTCGAGCGAACACTCTGGATCTTGATCACTGCACGCACCAGGGTTACCACCACCGGCTTGTCTTCGCCGCGGCGGATGAGGGTAAGCGTGATCGGGGTATTCGGCTTGCCGCGCATCCGGCGCACTGCATCGTTGAGCGCCATGCCCTTCACCGGCGTGTCATCGAGCCGGATGATCAGGTCGCCAGGACGCAGACCGGCACGCGAGGCCGGCGTGTCGTCGATCGGCGACACCACCCGCACCAGTCCGTCTTCCATCCCGACCTCGATGCCCAGCCCACCGAACTCGCCCTGGGTGCCGACCTGCAGCTCCTTGAACGCTTCCTGGTCGAGGTAGGACGAGTGCGGGTCAAGGCCGGACAGCATGCCGTTGATCGCCTGGTTGAACAGCTTGCGGTCTTCGACCGGCTCGACATAGTCGCTCTTGATCCGCGCGAACACCTCGGTGAACACACGCAGGTCCTCGATCGGCAGCGGACTGGGAGCCTCGCGCTGTGCGACCGCGGAGAAATTGAGACTGACCATGACGCCAAGTACGACGCCGACACAGATCAAACCGATCTGGCTCGCTTTGCTGCGCATGAAGGTACCAAACGGCCTGGACATGGAGAAGCGGTGACCTCTGGAGAGAAGGAAAGGGCGGTTTCCAGAATTACCCGAAAACCGTAAATCATGGTAGCAGTTTGTCCCTCGTCTACGTGAGGCAGAAGTTACGTCGACAAGGGTGCAAACGTAGCGCACGGCAGCCAACTGAGAACCCAAGCGAGCCCGTCTGCGCCGCATCGGCGACAGACGGCCGCATCTGCGCGACCGGCGGTCAGCGCCGCCCGGCCCAGCTGAGCGGGTCGAACGGACGCCCCTGATGGCGCAGCTCGAAGTACAGGCCGGGCTGCGCAGAGCCACCGGTGGCACCCACGGTTGCCACTGGGTCGCCACCACGCACTGCGTCGCCGACCCGTCGCAGCAGTGCTTCGTTGTTGCCGTACAGGCTCATGTAGCCCTCGCCATGATCGACGATCAGCAGATTGCCGAACCCACGCAACCAGTCGGCGAAGACCACTCGGCCGGCAGCCACCGAGCGCACCTCCTGGCCAGCCCGGGTCTGGATGTTGATGCCACGCCACTCCAGGCCGCTGTCGGCGCGTGGCTGACCGAACCGGTTGGCGATCTCGCCCGCCACCGGCAAGGCGAGCCGCCCCTTGAGCGCAGCGAACGCCCCAGGCGCTGATTCCGGCTCGGGCACCCTCTCGCTGCGCAACGGCGCTTCGGCGCGCCGGTTGCGTTCACCGGCGCGCGGATCTTCGCCCTGACCTGCAGTGTTGCGACCGTCGCTGCCGACAGACGGCTTAGCCGGTGCCTGGCCGGGCCCCGGGCGCTTGTCCCCGTCGCCCCGCGCCGCCTCGCGCGCCGCGCGCGCCCGGGCCGCCGCCTCGCGCGTGGCGGCTTCCTTCGCCCGCGCCCGCTCCCGCTCGGCAAGCAGCCGGGCGATCTGCTCGACCAGCCGGGTCAGCCGGTCCTCATCCCGGCGCAGGGTGACGATCTGCCGGCGATTCGCCTCGATCTCCCTGGACGCCCGCGCCAGTACCGCCTGATGCCGGACGCGCTCGGATTCCAGGCGGCTGCGCTCACCTGCGGCCTCGCTCTCCAGTGCAGCGAGTTCCGCCCCCTTCTTCTTCTTTTCGCCGGAAAGCGCGGCCAGCTGGGCCAGTTCGCGCCGGTGCGCGGCGATCGCCTCCTGGTAGCCCCCCTGCAGATACCCGTAGTAGTGCAGCAGCCGCGCCGCCTCGGCCGGATTGTCGCCAGACAGGGCGAGGCGCAATGGATCGGGGTCGCCCGCGGTGTAACGCCGGTAGAGCAGCCGCGCCAGCCGTGCCTGGTGATCGCGCACTCTCGCTTCGGCCGTCCCGGCCGCGCCGGTCAACCGCGCCAGCTCCTCGTTGACCGCCTTCTTCTCGCCGGCAATTTCGAACAGGCGCCGGTTGGCATCGCTGATCGCCCGCTCGGATTCGCGCAGTGCATCCGCAGCCTCGGACTTCACCTCCTCGGCACCGGCGAGTTTCTTCTGCAGCGCCTCGATCCTCTGGCGCAGTTCGTTCAGGTCGCTGCGGGCGGCGGCTGCGTCCCGGGCAGACGCCGGCGGGGTGGCCGACTGCGCTGCCCCAGCCCCGGCCGGGAGGCCGCCAACGAACAGGCAAAGCAGGACCCGCAGGGCCGAAACACCGAGCGAGCCGAAGGCACGCGATGCTGCAACACCGAGCGAGCCGAAGGCGCGCGATACCGCAACACTGCACGAGGCGAAGACGCGCGATCCTGGAGACGTCACCCACGCTGGCGCCGTTCCCGGCACCGGCCCGACGCCGGCACGCGCCGGGGGCGTCGAGCCTGCCGCGCGCTCAGCGCTCGTAGGCCACCAGTGCCCGGCCGGTCATCTCCGGCGGCTGCGCGACGCCCATCATCCGCAACAGCGTGGGCGCGATGTCCTGCAATGCGCCGCCATCGGCGATGTGCGCCGGGCGCCCTACGTGAATCAGGGGCACCACGTTCAGCGTGTGCGCGGTATGGGCCTGCTTCGACGCCGGGTCGAGCATCATTTCCGCGTTGCCATGGTCGGCAGTGATCAGCACTTCGCCGCCGATGGCGCGCATCGCGGCGACCACCCTGCCGATGCAGATGTCCAGCGTCTCGATGGCCTGGCGCGCCGCCTCGAAGTTGCCGGTGTGGCCGACCATGTCGCCGTTGGCGTAGTTGCACACGATCGCGTCGAAGCGGCGGCTGGCGATCGCCGCCTCCAGTTCAGAGGTGACCTCGAAAGCGCTCATCTCCGGCTTCAGATCGTAGGTCGCCACTTTGGGCGAGGGCACCAGCAGGCGCGATTCGCCCGGGTAAGGCTGCTCGACACCGCCGTTGAAGAAGTAGGTGACATGGGCATACTTCTCGGTCTCGGCGATGCGCAACTGGGTCAGCCCGAGTCCGGACAGGTACTCGCCAAAGCCGTTGCGCACCGACTCCGGGGGGAACGCGGTGGCGAGCGCGCCGAACGCGTCGCCATAGTGGGTCAGCGTGACGAACGCGGACAGCCGCGGCACGCGGGTGCGCTCGAACCCGTCGAACGCCGGATCGGTCAGTGCGCGGGTGAGTTCACGCGCTCGGTCGGCCCGGAAATTCATGAACACCACCGCGTCGCCGTCGGCAATCGTCACCGGCTGCGCGCCAGGCGGCACGAGGGTGGTCGCCTTGACGAACTCGTCACTCTCGCCGCGCGCATAGGCGCCGTTCAGGCCGTCCAGCGGATTGCTGGCGGTGAACTCCGCCCGGCCCAGGGTGAGCAGATCGTAGGCCTGCTGCACCCGGTCCCAGCGCTGATCTCGATCCATCGCGAAATAACGCCCGATCAGGCTTGCGATGCGGCTTGCGATGCGGCTTGCGATGTGGCTGCCAACGCGCGCCTCGGACTCTGAGTCTGACGCCGGCCCGGCCTCGCCGAGCGCCTTCTCCAGGCGCACCAACGTCGGCTCGGCGCTCCTCGGCGGGGTATCGCGGCCATCCAGGAAGGCATGCAGGTACACCCGGTCCAGGCCGTTGCGCAACGCCAGCTCGATCATCGCCACCAGGTGGCTGTCATGGCTGTGCACCCCGCCTGGCGAGGCCAGGCCGAGCAGATGGAGCGCGCCACCCGAGGCGCGTGCCGCGTGGATCGCCGCCAGCAGCGCCGGGTTGGTGGCGAATTCGCCGGTCTCGATCGCGTGGTCGATCTTGGTCAGTTCCTGATACACCACCCGGCCGGCACCGATGTTCAGGTGCCCGACCTCGGAGTTTCCCATCTGGCCGCGCGGCAACCCGACAAAGCGCTCGGAGGCATCGATGGTCGTGTGCGGGCAGTCGCGCCAGAGTGCGTCCCAGTGCGGCTTGCGGGCGTGGAAGATGGCGTTGTCGGCACCGCCTTCCCGGTAGCCGAAGCCATCGAGAATCAATAGCAGAACAGGCGTGGTCGCCGGAGCGTGAGGGGCAGAGGGCAAAGCGGAGGGCATGGTCCGGATTCGATGCGTCGGAGTTCTGGGCGCGGCATGAACCGGAATCCTACTTCATAATACGCCCCCTTCGATCACCGGTCAGCCGATCGGGCCGGGCGATGCAGGCAGTCGGCCGGTACTGACGAACTTGGCGCCAGTGACCGGTACCGTGCGCCAACCCTGGAGTGCAGTCTAGTGAGTGTCTGGGAATTTCTTCAGAAGAACGTGCTTCTGGTCGGGCTCGCGCTCGGCAGTGGCGCGATGTTGTTGTGGCCATTCATGATCAGATTGATCCATGGCACCAATGAAGTCAGCGTCGCCGACGCGATCAAGCTGATCAACCAGAAGGACGCGCTGCTGATCGACGTTCGCGACCCGGCCGAGTTCGCGGTGGGGCATATCCCGCAGGCGCGCAACCTGCCGGCCGCGCAACTGAAGGACCGGATGAAAGAGATCGAGAAGTTCAAGGCAAAGCCGGTGATCGTCCACTGCCGCAACGGCCAGCGCTCCGGCGCAGCCACCACGGCTCTGCGCGCAGCCGGGTTTGCCGAGGCGTTCAAGCTGCGCGACGGACTGACCGCCTGGGAGCAGGCCAACCTGCCGATCCAGAAGGGCGCGAAGGCCTGAACTGCGGTGCCGGGGCGGCCGTTGATCGCGCGCGCGCCCGGCCCCATGTTGTCTGTTCAAGCATGCACACAGGAGACGCTGGATGCCGAAGATCACCATGTATTCGACTGCGGTATGCCCCTACTGCCAGATGGCCGAGCGGCTGCTGCGCTCCAAGGGCGTGGCCGAGATCGAAAAGATCCGCATCGATACCGACCCGGCAGTGCGCGACCAGATGATGGAGCGCACAGGACGGCGCACCGTACCGCAGATCTATATCGGCGAGCGCCATGTCGGGGGCTTCGACGACCTGTCGGCACTCGATCGTGCAGGGGAACTGGACCGGTTGCTGAACGCTGCCTGAACGCTGCCTGAACGCTGCCTGAACACTGATCGGGCGCTGCCCGAATCCGGACAGATCGACCACTTCACCGACGATGCGCCGGCGCTGTTCCAACGATGCCCGCCGAAGTGACTTCGTACACTAGGCTGGCGGCGGTGCTCCGGTAACATCCGTCGGCTAGTTTCCCCGGAGCGCCAGTTCACCGACCACGCTCCGTCCCATCCCGCTCAATCCCGCCGCATGACGCGGCACTCCCTGGACTCATCATGGCCGAAACCACTCCCGCTGCTGCGCAGGCAGCAACCCAGCCGCAATTCGCGATCGAAAAGCTGTACATCAAGGACCTGTCGCTGGAAGTGCCCAACGCACCGGCGATCTTCCTCGAGCAGGGCCAGCCTGCAGTCGACCTGAACCTGCACACCGAGGGCAAGAACGTCCGTGACGATGCCTATCATGTCACCCTGACGGTGACGGTCACCGCCAAGATGGGCGACAAAACGCTGTTCCTGATCGAGGTGGTACAGGGCGGCATCTTCCGCATCTCCGGCGTGCTGCCAGAGATGATCCCGCAGGTGCTGGGCATCACCTGCCCGAACCTGCTGTATCCCTATGCCCGTGAAGTCGTGTCGGACGTGTCGGTACGCGCCGGCTTCATGCCGATCGTGCTGCAGCCGATCAACTTCGAGGCGTTGTATCAGCAACAGGCGGCAGCGACGCCGACCACCGCCTCGCCGGCAAACTCCACGCACTGAGATGCGCCCCCTGCGACCGGTCGCGCTGGCAGCGGTGCTGCTGATGGCGACGGTCGCGTTGCCGGCGCTCGGACAGGACTTCCGTTCGATCGCCGAACCGGCGGCGATCCTGTACGACGCGCCGTCGACCAAGGCGAAGCGGATGTGGGTGCTCGGCCGAGGCTATCCGGTGCAGGTCACGGTCGCGATCGAAGGCTGGTCCAAGGTGCGCGATGCCACGGGCGAGCTGTCCTGGGTGGAAAACCGCGCCCTGTCCTCGGCGCGCACCGTGCTGGTCCGTGCCGCCACCGCCAGCGTGCGCGAAACCGCCGCTGACGCGAGCCCGGTCGTGCTGCGGGTCGCGCGCGACGTGGTCCTCGACCTGGTCGAGCCGCCGAGCGGAGACTGGGTACGGGTTCGTCATCGCGACGGGGTCACCGGCTTCATTCATGTGAACCAGGTGTTCGGCCTGTGAACATCACGGTGCTTGGTGCAGGCGCCTGGGGTACAGCGCTCGCAGTAAGCGCAGCGTCGGCCAATGCAGTGACCCTCTGGACCCGCGACCCGGCGCAGGCCGCAGCACTCGTCGACGCGCGAGTCAACACCCGCTATCTGCCCGGGCGGACGATCCCGGCGTCGGTCAGCGTCAGCGCTGGCCTCGCCGCGAGTGTCGCGCCGGCCGGACTGCTGATCGCGGCCGTGCCCACTGGCGCGTTGGCGCACACGCTCGGTCTGATCGCTGCCCTCCCCGGGGCCAGCGCAATACCGCTGGTCTGGGCCTGCAAGGGCTTCGATGCAGCCACCGGCGAGTTGCCGCACCAGATCGTCCAGCGCGTGCGCGCTGGCGGGGGCGCCTGCGGCGTGCTGTCCGGGCCGAGCTTCGCCGACGAGGTTGCGCGCGGACTGCCGGCAGCACTGACGCTGGCCTCGACCGATGAAGCGTTCGCGCTCCGCGCGACGCAGGCGCTGCATAGCGCGCGCCTTCGGGTGTACTCCTCCAACGACGTGATCGGCGTCGAGATCGGTGGTGCGGCGAAGAACGTGCTGGCGATCGCCGCCGGCATCTGCGACGGCCTGGCACTCGGGCTGAACGCTCGCGCCGCGTTGATCACCCGCGGGCTGGCCGAACTGACCCGCCTCGGTCTGGCGCTGGGCGGTCGCGCGGACACCCTGATGGGCCTGAGCGGCGCGGGCGATCTGATCCTGACCTGCACGGGCGACCTGTCGCGAAACCGTCGCGTCGGGCTGCGGCTGGCCGAGGGCATCTCGGTCGGGCAGATACTTCAGGAGCTGGGTCATGTCGCCGAAGGCGTATCCAGCGCGCGCGCGCTCGCCGCGCTGGCCGATGCGAACGCGGTCGAGATGCCGATCACGTCCGCGGTCTGTCAGGTGCTGGCCGGACATACGACAGCACGCGCCGCAGTCGAGGACCTGATGAGCCGGGACGCGCGCCCCGAGACCGCCTGACCGATTACGCTGACCGATTACGCTGACCACGGGCTGACCGCGCAATCGAGGCGTTACCTGGCAAACCCGCGTGGCGCCTCCGCCGGATGTCTCACCTCGAAGAGCGCGCGCGCTCGGCGCCTGAGCCCGACTCGCCTACGTCGATCCCAGTTACCCATCGGGTGACATCGCCCCTCGATGCGGCGCTCGCAGGCTCAGGTCAGCCGCCGCCTTGAAATCCGCACTGGCGCCAGGCCTCGAACACCACCGCGGCTACTGAATTGCCGAGGTTGAGGCTGCGTGACTGGGGCCGCATCGGCAACCGCAATCGATGTGCCGGATCGAATCCGGCCAGCACCTCATCCGGCAAGCCGCGTGTCTCGGCTCCGAACACGAAGGCGTCGCCCGCATTGAACGCCGGATCGCTGTAACGGGTCTGGCCGCGGGTCGACACCGCGAACCGCCGCACGTTGCCCAGGGCGATCAGACAGTGCGCCCAGTCCGGGTGCACCGTCATCCGGGCATGCTCGTGATAGTCGAGCCCGGCACGCTTCAGGCCCTTGTCGGTGATCACGAAACCGAGCGGTTCGACCAGATGCAGTCGGCAGCCCGTATTGGCCGCGAGCCGGATCACGTTGCCGGTGTTGGGGGCGATTTCCGGTTGGACGAGGACGATCTGGAACAAGGTACGGGTCGGCAGGGCGGGGCGGGGCGGGCCTGCCCCGGGGGCGAGGGCCGGGACAGGGACAACGAAAGGGACAGACCGCTCAAGTCTGCACCTGGACAGTCGTTATGGGGAAGCGTCCCGGCCGATCCGGCCCGCGTCCCCACCCGTCTGCCCGTTGTTCAGCCTGATTGTTCATCGCTGCCTCTGCGGCACCCTGCATCCGCTCCTGGAAACCGCCATGCCCCGTCCCGAAAAAGTCCGTCTGGGCGATATCCTGGTTCAGCAGAAATTGCTGACCGAGGCGCAATTGATGACTGCGCTGGCGCAGCAGAAGACGAGCGGGCGCAAGCTCGGCCGCATCTTCGTCGAAGGCGGTTTCGTCACCGAGGACGAGATCTCGCAGGCGATCGCGAGCCAGCTGCAGGTGCCGTTCGTCAACCTGAAGAACTTCGACACGCGCGCCGATCTGGTCAACCGGCTGCCGGAAACCCAGGCCCGGCGCTTTCGCGCGATCGTTCTCGACGACCTGGGCCATGCCTACCGGGTCGGCATGGCCGACCCGTCCGACCTGAATGCCTACGACGAGATAGCGCGCCTGCTCAAGCGCGATGTCGCATTGGCGGTGGTCAGCGAAAGCCAGTTGCTGCAGACCATCGATCGCATGTACCGGCGAACGAACGAGATCACCGGGCTTGCCCAGGAACTGCAGGCCGAACTCGCCAGCTCGAATGCGATCGACTTCGGCACCCTGGGCACCACGCTGTCGGTGGAGGAAGCGCCGGTGGCGAAGCTGCTGCAGTCGGTGTTCGAGGACGCCACTTCGGTACGCGCCTCGGACATCCATATCGAACCGATGGAGACGCGCCTGCAGATCCGCTTCCGGATCGATGGCCTGCTGCATCTGCAGACCGAATCGGACCTGCGAATCGCCTCGGCACTGGTGTTGCGGCTGAAGCTGATGGCCGGTCTGGACATCTCGGAGAAGCGGCTGCCGCAGGACGGCCGGTTCGTGGTCAAGGTGCGTAACCACAATGTCGACGTGCGGATGTCGACCATGCCGACCCAGTACGGCGAGTCGGTCGTGGTGCGGCTGCTCACCCAGGCCACCGGTCTGCTCGGACTGGACCATATCGGCATGCCGCCCGACCTGCTCGGCAAATTGAAGCATGTGCTGACCCGACCCAGTGGCATGGTGCTGGTCACCGGCCCGACCGGCAGCGGCAAGACGACCACCCTGTACTCGGCGCTGTCGGAGATCAACACCCCGTCGCGCAAGATCATCACCGTCGAAGACCCGGTCGAGTACCGCATTCCGGGCATCAATCAGGTGCAGGTGCAGGAGAAGATCGAATTGTCCTTTGACCGGGTGCTCAGATCGGCACTGCGCCAGGATCCGGACGTCATCCTGGTCGGCGAGATGCGCGACCAGGCGACGGTCGAGACCGGGCTGCGCGCCGCACTGACCGGTCACCTGGTGTTCTCCACCCTGCACACCAACGACGCGGTATCGACCCCGGTGCGGCTGCTCGACATGGGCGCGCCACGCTACATGGTCGCGCTGTCGCTGCAACTGGTGATCGCGCAGCGCCTGGTGCGGGTGATCTGCGAGAACTGTGCCGCGCCGCACGACCCGACCCCGTCCGAGCGCGACTGGCTGAGCCTGTCCCTGGGCGCGGCAGCCGAGGGCGGCACTTACATGCACGGTCGGGGCTGTTCGCATTGCAACAGCACCGGCTATCTTGGCCGCACCGGGGTCTACGAGATGCTGGAGATGACCCGCCCGGTCGTCGAGGCCGCCAACCATGCTGACCCGGCCACGTTCATCCGGGTCGGCACCGAACAGATGGGCGGCAAGACCCTGCGCTACCATGGCGCGACGCTGGTCGCCGCCGGACGCACTACGGTCGAGGAGGCGATGAAAGTGTCGTCCCAGTGGGCAGATTGAGGCACGTCCAGGCCAAGGACCGATAGCGCATGCCCTACTTTTCCTATACCGGCCGCAACGCGAGCGGCGAGCGGGTACAAGGCACCGGCGAGGGCGCGACCAGCAACGCTATGGCCGACCAGCTTGCCGCTGCCGGCATCATCCCGCTCGACATCACGCCCTCGTCTGCGCCGGAGCAGGGCGAACAACAGGGCGTGCTGGCTTCGTTCACCCAGCGCATCCCGCTGGAGGAGGTGTTGCTGTTCTGCCGGCAGATCCATACCCTGCTCAAGGCCGGGATCCCGATCCTGCGCGGGCTGGCCGGTCTGCAGGAGTCGACCCGCAACCCGGCGTTCGCCGCCGTGCTGGGCGATCTGCGCGAGAGCCTGGAGAGTGGCCGCGAGCTGTCGACCGCGATGCAGCGACACAGTCGGGTGTTCAACCCGTTCTTCATCGCCATGGTGCGCGTCGGGGAGACCACCGGTCAGCTCGAGAACGTGTTCCTGCGCATGTTCAGGCATCTGGAGTTCGAACGCGAGATTCGCACCCAGGTGGCCTCGGCGCTGCGCTATCCGATCATCGTCATGGTGTTCATCGGCGCGGCGATCGCCATCGTCAACCTGTTCGTGATTCCCCAGTTCGCCAAGGTCTACGCGAACTTCAACACCGAGCTGCCGCTGCTGACCCGCATCCTGATCGGGTTCTCTAATTTCATGGTCGCCTACTGGTGGGCCCTGCTCGCCGCAGTGGTCGCAACGATGTTCGGCGTGCGCGCCTGGCTCGCCACCGCCGGCGGGCGTCTGCTCTGGGACAAGTGGAAGCTGCGCATTCCGATCGCCGGCAAGATCATCCTGAAGGCAACCCTCGCCCGCTTCGGCCGCAGCTTCGCGCTGGCCGGGCAGAGCGGGTTGCCGATCACCCTGGGACTGCGCACCGTGGCCCCGACCGTGGACAACAAGTACATCGAGTCGAAGATCGACCAGATGCGTCTCGGTGTCGAGCGCGGCGAGAGCGTGCTGCGCACCGCGACCGCCGCCGGGGTATTCACGCCGGTGGTGCTGCAGATGATCGCGGTGGGCGAGGAATCCGGGGCGGTGGACGATCTGATGGACGAGATCGGCAGCCTCTACCAGCGGGAAGTCGAGTACGAACTGAAGACGCTGGGCTCGCAGATCGAGCCGATCCTCATCGTGGCGCTGGGTGCGCTGGTGCTGATCCTGGCGCTCGGCGTGTTCATGCCTATCTGGGACCTGGGCCGGGCTGCGCTCGGAAAAAGCGGCGGGTAAGTCCCCCCGACGGGCGCGGGCAGCACCGAACGCGCCCGTCGGTTAGTCCAAATGGATCAATGGACCATCGCAGTCGGTATTGAATTCTGCCGCCCGATCCGGCACTGTTCGCCACAGGAGGCGGGTGCGCCATCGGTCGACCCGGAAGGAGTCATTCCGCGTCCGGCTCGCACCGCCGGGGGACACGAATGTCAGGCAGCAGATGGTCATGCGCCCGGCGGGGGCAATCCTTCGCCGGCTTCACCCATGTAGAGCTGGTCGCGGTGATCACCGTGCTCGGCCTGCTTGCGGCGAGTGCAATTCCACGGGTAGCCGCGCTGCAGGCCGACGCCCGGTTGGCCACCCTGCATGCAGCCGCCGGGGCCACCCGCAGCGCCGCCGAGATGAACCGGGCCCTGCTTGCTGCACGGGGCTATCCGGACCGGTTCACCGGCGTTCCAGCGGGCTTGACCGACGTCCACGGTCAGCCGCTGGCGTTCGTCAACGGCTATCCCGCGGCCACGGTGATCGCCGAGCTGGCCGGATTGACCGGCAGTGGCGGACCGGGTCTGCCGGAAACCGGCTACCTGGTGGCACCCGCTGCCGCAGGCATGCGCCGCGTGCAGGCCGATGCAGCCCGCATCGATTGCGCCTTCGTCTACCGCGAGGCCGTCCCCGGGGGGGCCGCGACGGTCTCGATCAGCGCCACGTCTGCTGGTTGCAGCTAGGCCAGACGTCGGCAAGCCGCCGTCCAGGGGACAGACCCCAAGGGTCTGTCCCCGCTTCAGCGCGCATTTCAACGCGCATTTCAGCGACCTGCCAGGCCGAATGGCCCGCAACCAGCCAGGGGACACACCCTCAGGCTCTGTCCCCGCCTCCCCGGAAACAGGGGTCAATCCCTGATTTTTCGACCTCGACCCTAAAGTCCTGCGTCGCGCTGGCCGTTAGTTGGGCATCCGCAGCGAGCACGGCTCGCACCCTGACTAACGAATGGAGCACGCAATGGGTCGTCCACAAAACGGTTTCACCCTGGTCGAGCTGGTGGTGGTGATCGTGATTCTCGGCATTCTCGCCGCGACCGCGTTCCCGCGCTTCATCAACCTCACCTCCGACGCCCGGGCCGCTGCTGCCGCCGGCATGGCAGGTGGGCTGCGCTCCTCGGTCACCCTGGTCCAGGCCCGCTACCAGGCCACCGGCAACTTCGCTGCAACCACGGTGACCATGGCCGACGGCACAACGGTGGCAGTGAGCACCGGTGCGACCGGAGGCGTCCCCACCGCGAACCTGGCCGGCATCGGCAACGCAATGCGCTGCGAATCGGGTAGTGCCTGCAACGGTTTCGGCTGGGCGGCCGCCAACGGCGTGGTGACCTTTACCCAGACCGGTGCGCCCGTTGCATGCAACGTGACCTACGATGCTGCCACTGGTACCGTCACCATCTGGGCGAACACCGGAAACTGTTGATCCGATCGCGCCCCGGAATGAAAACGGCGTGTTCAGCGATAACAATGACCTCGCGGGGGCTGCAAGCAAGCGGTTGATCGCAGCCCACCACCTTCACCCTCGCGCGCTGGACCGCCAGCACGGCTTCACGATGGTGGAACTGGTGGTGGTGATCATCGTGCTGGCGGTGCTGGCAGCCGTTGCGATACCCCGCCTGGCCGGACGCACCGGCTTCGAGGCGCGCGGCTTCGCCGACGAGGTGGCCTCTGCCCTGCGCTACGGTCAACGCAGTGCGATCGCAATGCGGCGCACGGTGACGGTCAGGGTGGCCACCCCAACCAACCAACAGCCATGCGCGCTGCGGCTGTGCCTGGACAACAACTGCACCCAGCAAGTGACCAATCCTGCCACCAGTGCGCCGTTCTGTTTGCGCCCGCCCGCCCTGGTGACCCTGTTGAACGCATCCGAGAGCGACACCAGGTTCGATGCACGCGGCCGACCAAACGCAGCAGGTCAGTATCTGGTCTCGAGTTCGGCACCGGGGGATGCGAGCCGCACCATCGTCATCGAGGCCGAGTCCGGCTATGTTCGCTAGAGACCACCGATCCAGACGTGACCGACCGGCCGGCGACCGGCAGGCCGGCGCCACCCTGATCGAGGTGATCGTGTTCGTCGTGGTGGTGTCGATCGCCGCCGCCGCCGTGCTCGGCGCC
This sequence comes from Burkholderiales bacterium, assembly GCA_038205245.1. Taxonomy (GTDB): domain Bacteria; phylum Pseudomonadota; class Gammaproteobacteria; order Burkholderiales; family CAIKXV01; genus CAIKXV01. Next base: position 39,803 of record JBBRCD010000012.1, on the reverse strand, counting down.
CTGCAGTGGGCCGCGCGGGCGAGCCCGGATCCGATGCTGCGCAAGCAGGCGCTGGCGATCGCCGAGTCGCTGATCGAGGAGATCTCGCTGCAGCCATTCACCTGGTGCGACCCGACCGATGCCAATGTCGCCACCGCCACCAGCGCTGCTGGCTGCACGACGCTCGCAGAAGCCAACGGCCCGGAGCCAGGCGAGAGTCGCTACAGCACGACCCGTCCGTTCAACAATGTGAACGACTATGACGGCTTCAGCATGGCCGGTATCCGCAATGTGCTTAACGACCCGGTGACCGGACTGGAGGGCTTTACTGCGACCGCCAGCGTGCAGCCGGTCACCCTGAGCGACGCCGCGGGTACCGGCGCGGCCGCGCTGCGCATCTCGGTCAGCGTCACCGGCGCGACGAACGTCTCAGTGTCGATGGAGACCTTCCGCACCCGCCATGCGCCCAACTCGGTCAACTGAGATGAGACACGCACGGCACCCACGGCACGCACGCGGCTTCACCCTGGTCGAGTTGTCCTTGGCCATCGTGCTGCTCGGCATCGTCTCGGTGATGGTGGCGAGCTTCGCCAGTGGCGCCATGCAGAGCTATTTCGATGCCGAGCGGCGTACCGAACTGGTCGACACCACCGAGACCGCAATGCGCCGGCTGCAGCGCGACTTGCGGCTCGCGCTGCCCAACAGCATCCGCACCACCGTTGTCGGCACCACCGCCTACATCGAGTTCCTGCCGATCGTTACTGGCGGCCGCTACCGCGCCGAACTGGCAGGCGCCACGCCGCCAGGCAGTTGTGGAGCCGGGACCAACAACCTGCTGCAGTTCGGCGTCGCAGACAGCAGCTTCGTGACCCTGGGCCCGGTGAGCGACCTGCCGGTTTCCTCGCCGACCGCAGCGAGGCCGATCAACTATCTTGTGGTGTACAACCTCGGCCCGGGCTTCAGCAACGCCGACGCCTATGCCAGTGGAAGTGCAACCGGCGGCAACAAGGCTTTTCTCAGCAGCACCTCGAGCAGTGCCTGCGAATCGACGATCGCCTTCGCCAGCCACACCTTCACCCTGGCTTCGCCGGCCGCGCGCTTCCACATAGTCAGCCGCCCGGTCACCTACGCCTGCGATCTGGCGACCGGGCAGCTGCTTCGCTATGGCAACTACATGATCGCCGCCGCACAGCCAACGCCGCCTGCAGGTGTCCCGGCGCTGGTGCTGGATGGGGTGAGCGCCTGCACCCTCGCCTATGACGCCAACGCGCTGTCTCAACGGCTGGGCATCGTGTCGATCCGCCTGACCCGTACGCTGGAGGGCGAGTCGATCCGGCTGTCGCACGACGTCATGGTGGACAACGCGCCATGAGCCGCGCTCCCCGGTCGACACACGCGGCGCAACGCGGGTTCGCCATCGCGGGCGCGTTCTTCCTGGTGATCATCCTCGGCCTGCTCGGCACCTACATCGCGCGCATCACCGCGCAGAATCAGGCGGGTGCGGCACTCGACCTGCAGGGTGCACGCGCATTCGAAGCCGCGCGCTCCGGAGCAGAGTGGGCAGCGTTTCAGCTGCTGTCGCCCAGTGCTGCGCCCGCCTGCTTCACGGCGACCACGCTCACCTTCCCCGCGACCGTGCTCGCCCCGTTCACCACCAGCGTGTCCTGCACCGTGGTGCAGGTGAGCGAAGCTGGCGTCACCCTGTCGGCCTACCAGATCACCGCACGCGCCTGCAACCAGCCGCCCTGCACCGGGGGCGCACCCACCGCCGGCTATGTAGACCGCCAGGTGGAAGTGTCGATGGTGCGGCCTTGAGCATGAAGATACTCAGCCTGCACTGTCGATCGATTCGCGTACTGGCCCTGCTGCTGGTCTGGGCGCTGTGCCTGCCCGCACTGAGCTTCGCGCAGACGGCTGCCACGTTCGTGCGCCAGGACACGACGACACAGGGCAACTGGCGAGGGGTCTATGGCAGTGACGGCTACAACGTCATGCTCGAATCGCAAAACTATCCAGCCTATGCAACGGTCACGAACAACAACATCCTCACCTATGTCTGGCAAGGGTCGACCAGCGATGTGCGAGGGCTTCAGAAGGCACTGACTCCCAGCGACCGGATAGCGGCCACCTGGTACACCCCTTCGACGTACACACTGGACATCGCGATCAACGATGGACAGACGCATATATTGGCCCTCTATGCGCTCGATTGGGACGGGGGCGGGACGCGAACCCAGACGATCGACCTCCGCGATACCGCGACCAACGCATTGCTCGATAGCCGCAACATCTCCAACTTCAGCAGTGGGCTATGGCTGGTCTGGAACATCTCCGGCAATGTCACTGTCGTTTTGCGCAACACCGGCTCGAACGCTGTGCTCTCCGGAATTTTCTTCGGCCCGGCCGGTGCGCCGCCAACGCCTTTGTTGGGCAACGGTGGATTCGAAGCCGGCGCGACAGCCACCGGCGCATTCACCTACAGCCCGACCGATCAGGCGCCCTGGACGTTCAACGGTGGCGCCGGAGTGACTGGCGCCAACAGTGGATTCACCTCCGGCAACTCCGCGCCGCCCGAGGGGCGGCTGGCTGCGTTCCTGCAGAGCACCGGATCGATCGCGCAGACCTTCAGCACGGCCACTGCCGGCAGCTACTTCCTGTCGATGCGGGTGTCCAATCGCGCCTTCGGCTGCCAGCAGTTCGTACGAGTCAGTATCGACGGAACGCCGGTGTCTTTGCTCGTCATGCCGACCAATCCGATTCCCAGCCTCTGGATGAATGCGGCGACGCCATCGTTCAACCTCACCACCGGGACGCACACCGTCACGCTCGCAGGTGTCAACACGGGCGATTGCACCGCCTTCATCGACGACATCAAGCTCAGGCCAACGCCGTCTTCCACGCGCACCGAGATTCAGGGCAGTTTCGAAGAGTGGCAGATCGGGCTGCAGAGCTTTCACTACGGTCCCGGCGCACTACCCTGGACGTTCGGTCCGGGCTCCGGGGTCACAGCCAACGGCAGCGCATTCGGCGCGCCAAACGCCCCCCAGGGAAATCAGGCGGCGTTCATGCAGACGGGCGGGCATGTGGAGCAGAGCTGGTCCGACTCCGGCGGCATCTATCAGATCAGTTTTTCGGCAGCGCCGCGACCCGGTTTCAGCCCGATGGGACTCGCCCTCAGCGTCAACGGCGCGACCATCAACTCATGGGCTGTCAGTAACGGTGCCTATACGCCGTTCACCAGCGCATCGTTTTCGGTGCCTGCCGGATCTAACACGGTTCGGTTCACGGCAGTGACCGGGGAGGGCTTCCTCGATGACGTGCGCCTGGTGCTCATCAGTGCGCCTGTCGTCGGCAGCTTCAACGCCTTCGATGCCTCCACTGCCACCGGCTCGGTCAACGGCTCGATCCAGACCAAGACTGCGGGCACGGCCTTCTCGCTGGCGATCGTGGCGCTCAACAGCGCACGTACGGCGCTCAACACCAGCTACACCGGCACGGTCACGGTGCAACTGATGGATGCACGCGACAACTCCGGCGCGCTGGACGCCAACGGCTGCCGCGCCACCTGGACGGCGATCAGTGGCGCCTCGACCAACGTCACCTTCGCCAGCGGCGACAACGGCCGGGTCAGCGCCACCTTGACCGCCGCCGACGCGTTCCGCGATGTGCGGGTGCGCATGACCCAGGGCACCAACGCCGGCTGCTCGAACGACAACTTCGCCCTCCGGCCCGCGTCGATCGTGGTCAGCGCGCTGGACGCCGACTGGCAGACCGCGTTCACTGGCGCCGGCAGCCCGCGCGCGCTCAACAACACCAGCGCCAGCGGCGGGGTCGTTCATGGTGCCGGGCGGCCGTTCACGTTGTCGGCGATCGGCTACAACAGCGCCGGCGCGGTCACCCCAGGCTACGATGGTTCTCCGACGCTGCGCACCGGCAGTCCGGTGTGCGTGCTGCCCTCGGGTTGCACCACCGGCACGCTGAGCTTCGGCACCTGGTCGGCCGCCGGCAGCGGCGAGCGGCGCGCCACCGACGCCAGCTACAGCGAGGTCGGCACGGTCAGCATCGAGCTCGAAGACAGCGGCTTCGCCGCAGTGGACGCCGCCGACACCACCTCCACCCTGCGCACCGTGCCGCAGTCCGGCGGCGCGTTGACCATCGGGCGTTTCGTGCCGTTTAACTTCGAGCTGCAGCCCACCGGCGCCGCGCCACTGCTGCGCACGATGAATACCACCGATGCCGCCTGTTCGGTGGCCCCCTTGGGCACACCGCGGCGTTCCTTTACCTACGTCGGCCAGAGCTTCAGCTTCGCGGTGCGGCCGACCGCGACCATCCTGCCGCGCAATGCGGCCGGAGCCCTCACCGCCAACTACCGCGGCACGCTGTGGAAGCTCACCGGCGGCCACATCGTGCGCCAGCTCAACGCCACCAACACAAGCCCGGCCGGCCAGCCTGTCGTGGCGACGATCGGCGGCATCGCCTCGTCCGACGTCGTGAGCAACGGCGACGGCACCGGCCAGGTCACCACCAGCCTGCTGGACGCGATCCGCTATAGCCGCAACACCACCACCCCGCAGTCGCCGTTCACCGCAAACATCACCACCGCGATCTGGATCTCCGACACGACCGAGGCCGGCGTCATCGGCAATCCGGCGACCATCGGGTCGGTATTGACGCGCGCCTGCTTCAATGGTGGCGGCACCTGCGCCGCGCCCGGCTCAGGCATCGCCTTCGATTCGGCCGCCGGCGGCTTGCCGGGCAACGAGTTCCGCTATGGCCGGCTGCGCATCGCCAACGCCAATGGCTCCGAGCTGATCGCACTGCCCGCCCCGATGCTCACCGAGTACTGGAGCGGCTCGGCCTGGGTGCCCAATACGCGCGACTTCTGCACGGCTGTCACTACCCCGCAGGTGACGCTGTCGAACTACCAGCGAAACCTCTCCACCGGGGAGACCACACCGACGATCGCCGGACCCATGGTCGCCGGCAACCGCAGCATCGTGTTCTCCGCCCCGGGGTCGGGCAACAGCGGCAGCGTCGATCTCACCATCGATCTGTCCGCCGCTGGCGCCAACCTGCCCTGGCTGCAGGGCGCCTGGACCGGCAGCACCTTCACCCAGAACCCCGCCGCCCGCGCCACCTTCGGCAACTTCGCCGCGCCCTCGCCGGTCATTTTTCGGCGCGAGCGATACTGAGGGCGCTCAGGTGGCGGCCAGGGGACAGGCAGAGGGGACAGACCCTGAGGGTCTGTCCCCACATCTACGGAGGAGGCTCAGGTAGCCGCCAGGCAACCAGGGGACACCACTTCCACAGCGCGAGCGATACTGAGGGCGCTCGAGTGACGGCGAGGGGACAGACCCTCGGGGTCTGTCCCCCCTTCCACCATCACCAGGCCGCGTCGATCACCTCGAGTAACCGGCCCTGCTCGCGGGCGAACTCGCGCTTCGGATCGGCGTTGAAGTTCTTCAGCGAGTCCTGCACGATCAGCGGCAGCGCTTCGCGCGGCACCGGCAGCTGCGACAGCCGTACCGGCATGCCAAGCGCAGTCGCTCTTGCCTCGAACGCCTCGGCTGCCCGCAGATGTGCCTCACCGCGCGCTGCCGTTCCGGCAGTCGCCTCGAGCGCACCGAGCGCAATGGCCATTTCGCAGGTGACCTCCGGGTCGCGCGGACCCAGTTCACGCAGCACCGCCGCGGTCAGGGCCGCATTCGCATGGCCCTGCGAGACCTGCGGACAGCGGATGAACAGCGCGGTGGCGAACGCATAGACCACCCGCTGCACCCAGTGCTTGTCGAACATCGACCCGCCGTCGTCCGAGTCGCGATTCTGCAGCCAGGCGGCCGCACAAAGTTCGACCCGTGGTACCGGGTCACCGGGTGCGGCAAGCAATCGCGGCAGTGCGCGATCGGCGAGCGCGAACGCCTGCCGGCGGTTGCCCTCGACCAGCGGGTTGAGCCGGGTCGCGCCCAGGTTGACCAGACTGCGGCAGAACACCGAGAAGCCGCTCTCCATCGCCATCGACAGCGGCGCGGTGGCGAGCGCGCGATGATCCCAGTACACCGCCTGCGGCCGGGTCTTGGGGTCGAAGAACTCCATCCGGTGATCAAGCGCCTCGTTCTTCACCGCCGAGCCGCCGCGATGCGTGGCTGAAGTGGCGACGGTGCAGATATTGATGATCGGCAACTTGGGTGCCATCAGCTTCGGGCTGATCGCTGGACCGTCGTCCGGATACTGGGTGATCATCTTCATCACATCGCCGGCTTCGGCAAGCAGTACCGCCACCACCCGGGTCGCCTGGATCACGCTGCCCCCGCCGATGGCGATCAGCAGGTCGGCCTTTGCTTCGCGCGCCGCAGCGCAGGCGGCAACGATGTCGGGAAACGGCGAGTCCTTGCCCATGCGGTCGAACTGGCCGGCGAAGGCCTCACCCAGCCGGTCGCGCACCAGGGCGGCGAGCGGCGTTCGAGTGGCCACCGTGCGTCCGCAGATGATGAACGCACGCTTCGCCTTGAGCCGCGACACCTCGGCCCCGATCGAATCCAGGGCGAACTCGCCGCTGTAGAGGCGGATCGCCGGCGAGGCGGCACGAAAGTCGGTGATCATCTGCATCGTTTGCTCCTGGCCGCAGGCAGCATCGTCGGGGCGCGAAGTATAGAGTGCCGCGCGGCAGGGGCGTTGCCCGGGGGAGGCTCGGGTAAACTCCCGCACCGGTGCAGGCCTGCCTGCCTGGCTGCCTTTCGCCAATCCACACCTCCGGAGTCGCCATGCCCTCCAGCCCAGACAACGCACCTGCCCTCACCGACTGCACGCTCGCGATCGACGGTCGCGTAGCCACACTCACCTTCAACCGCGACGACATCCGCAACGCGCTGTCGGGCTCGATGATCGGCACCGAGCTGGTGAGCGTGATCCACTGGGCCAGCGCCAGCCAGGACATCTCGGTGCTGGTGCTCACCGGCGCCGGCTCGGCCTTCTCTGCCGGGGGCAATGTCAAGAACATGAAGCAGCGCACCGATGTGCCGGTGCACGAAGTGCAGCAGAACTACAAGTCGGGCATCCAGCGCATCCCGATGGCGCTGCACGATTGCGAGCTGCCAGTCATCGCAGCGGTGAACGGCCCGGCGATCGGCGCCGGCTTCGACCTCACCCAGATGTGCGATATCCGCATCGCGTCCACCGAAGCGCAGTTCGGCGAGACCTTCGTCAACCTGGGCATCATCCCGGGCGACGGCGGCTCATGGTTCCTCACCCGTGCGGTCGGCTACCAGCGTGCGGCCGAAATGACCTTCTCGGGACGGCTGGTCAAGGCGGACGAGGCCCTGGCGCTCGGGCTGGTGCTGGAAGTGGTGAAGCCGGACGAGTTGCTCGCGCGCGCCCAGGAGATGGCGCGCCGCATCTCGTACAAGCCACCGCAGGCGCTGCGCTATGCCAAGCGGCTGATGAAGCTGGCCCAGCGCATGCCGCTGCCCGAGTACCTGGACGTGTGCGCGAGCTACCAGGCGCTGTGCCACAAGACGGAAGACCACGCCGAGGCGTTGCAGGCCTTCTTCGAGAAACGCCGCGGCGAGTTCAAGGGCCGCTGAGCGATGAAGGCCACGAGAACAGGCAGACAGGGCGCCTGGCTGCTTTTCTCCCTCTTGTTGTGCGGGCTTGCCGCGATCGGCCCGGTGCGGGCGCAGGAGGAGCGGCTGGCGCCGGTCGATGCAGGCGCCGCCGACCCGTCCTGGGTGCAGTTCCACAAGCGACTGACCGGTGCGATCGAGCAACGCGATCTGAAGTTTCTGCTGTCGATCCTGGACGCGAAGATCCGCAACAGCTTCGACAAGCCGAACGGCGTGAAGGCGTTCGTCGAGCAATGGGAACTGGAGCCCGCCCGCGCGAAGGACTCGCCCCTGTGGGCCGAGCTGCGCACCATGCTGCGCTTCGGCGCCGCGCCGCTGGAGTCGGCAACCGGTGACAAGCTGCTCTGCCTGCCCTATGTCGCGGTGCGCTGGCCACCGACCATCGACCCCTACCAGTATGGCGCGATCGTCATCCCGGACGCGCCGGTGTTCGCCCGGCCGTCGCCACTGGCACCGATCGTCACCACACTGTCGCACATGATCGTCGGCGTCGAGGACTGGGACCATGACGACGAGGCGCAGAAATCCGCCCAGCGCTGGGTCAAGGTCGTGCTGAAGAAAGATGCGCGCGGCTTCGTCGCGGCAGAGCATATCCGCAGCCCGATCGAGGCCCGCGCCTGCTTCACCCGCGGAGGGGCCAGCGGTGCGTGGCGGATGATCTCGCTCACCGTGGGCGGCGCCTGAGGGTGGCGGTGACGCGTACGGCCACCGCCCTAAACCGGACCTTCACCGTCACCCCGGCCCGTCCCGAGGATGCCTCGGCGATCGCCGGCCTCTGGCATCGCCACCTGCGCGAAACCAGCGACGTGGTCGATCCGACCTTCACGCCGGCGTTCTCTGCACAGAAGACCGGTGCCCGCCTCAAGCGGGCGCTGGTCGCCGGCACCCTACTTGGCTGGATCGCGCGCGCCGAAGACCAGAGCAAGACCGAGCTGGCAGGCTACCTGACCGCGAAGGTGCAGACTGCGGATGCGCTGTTCGGCGATGTGTTCGAGTACGCGCCGGTGCTGTACATCGTCGATGTCGATGTCGAAGCGGCCTTCAGGCGCCGCGGCCTCAGCCGCCTGCTGCTGGACGAGGCGACCCGCTACGCGCGCGAGCATCGGATCGACACGCTCGAGCTGGCTTCGGTGGTGCGCGATACGCGGTCGGTGACCGCCTGGAAGCGGCAGGGATTCGAGGCAAGGGTGGTGGTGATGCGGCGGGCGGTGACGGTCAAGCAGCAGCGTTGACCAGGCGGGGCTGCTATTGCGGGCGCTGCTATTGGGGGACAGACCCTGAGGGTCCGTCCCCTGCACCGGGCGGGGCTGCGGCTGGGGGACGGACCCTCAGGGTCTGTCCCCTTCCTGCCTCTGCCTGCCAGACGCAGCGCTGCTCACCGTGCTGCCACTGCAGCCTGCACCACCGCGTACAGCACTGCGAGGCCCGAGTAAGCGAGACCGAGCGTCCCTGCATACAGCAGCCACGGCCGGTCCTGGCGCAGGCATCCGATCGCATGGTGGAACGCGAACATCAGGGACCGATCGGCAAGAGGTCGATCATCGATGGGTTCGTCTTCTGCCGGCCCGTGGGTGGCGATCGATCCCGCTGTCCGTGCGTTCAGGCGCGTCTCCAGCACGCGGCGCAGTTGGGCCGACTGCCCGGAGGTCAGCCCGGGAAGACGGCGCGCCGAACCATTGCCAGCGGGCTCCCTCACTGTATTGCCGATCCGCCGCTGGCCGGCGACCGCATGGCAGACGCGGTGCGCTGCGCGCTCGCCGCCTCAAGCGCCGCTTCCCTGCTCGATGCAGATCCGGTCGTTGACGCCCCCGCCTGCGACGAATTGCCGGCCGGGGCGCCGGGCGTCTGGTCAGCCTTTCGCTCGGAGCGCGCACGGCCACCAACGTGAACACGCAGCGCCGCCGTGCCGTTGACCAGACCGCCGGCGATCGACGGGATCTGCAGCATCATCAGCGCGGACACACCGCTCAACAGAAACGCGGCAGCAAAGTAGTAGAAGTTGAACACGCCGCTGGTGCCACCAATGGCCGCGTCCAGACCGGCAAGAGTCGACTCGTGCATCTGCGACACCAGGGTGACGATGACGATGCCGACCACCTGGTAGAGTGCGGCGATCAGCGTGAAGCGCACCCAGGCATCGAACAGGAAGCTGGCCGGCGCGATGATCGACCACGGAATCAGCACCGGCCCGAGGGCAAAGGCAATCGACAGCAGCGTCATCGACAACAGGTACATGCCGAGATAGATGATGCCGCAGGCGAGCAGCAACAGCAGGATCGCCAGCTTGAAGCCAAGGGTCAAAAGCCATCCGACCGGATCCGAGATCGCGAACAGCCCGACGCCTGGGTGCTCCCACAGTGCGAAGCCGGCATCGACCACCCGCTGCAACCCGTGCACTGCAGCGGCCCCATCATGCACGCTGCCCGATACCTGGCGGGCCAGATCGGCGGTACCGCCGACGATCGCCGCAGTCGCCGACCCCCAGTTGTCGAGCAGCGCAAAGAGCAGGCCGGACACCAGCAGCAGGGTGATGAACTCGGTCATCAGCTCGCCGATAGCGCCCGGGTCGAGCATCGCTTTCAGGCCGATCCAGACCAGTGCAAGACCGGTCAGCAGCGCAAGCAGCCGCTGCCCCCAGCCGAGCAGGCGCTGGTCGATCGATCTGGCGGCCTGCAGCATGCCCTCGACCGGCACCTGCAGCGCCCGGTGGAAGTCGTCGCGCGAACCGCCGGCGGTCGAAGCCGGGGGTTGCCATGGCGACTGCACGGACAGGGGGTGTGCTGCGGTGGCGGCTGAAGTGGCGGCTGCCAGGCCAGTCTGCGGCGTGCAGGCCACTGCGGCAAGCAGTGCCCAGAGCATAAGCAGTGTCGGAAAAGGGGTCAGGGTCGATTTCCGCTGCACGTGCCAATGCCAGGCGTAGACCTCGCTGGCGGAAATCGACCCTGACCCCTTTTCCTTTGCGCGACTCGAGACGACTGTTCGGTTCACCGCCGCCACCTGTTCCTGAGATTCAATGGACTACCGCGGCAGGCGACGCGCTTCGATCGCTTCAGACGCTCGGGCCCGTGCCCGCGCGGCCGCAGTGATCGCCTGCTGTGTGCGCTGCTCGGCAGCCGCCTGTTCGATCTCGCGCACGCGCAGCGAGCGCGCCGCCATCGCCTCGGCGAGCGTTGCCTCGCGCGCCTCGCGGGCGTCGCGCTGCGCGATCTGCGCCTTGAAACCGGCGTTCTGTGCGATCAGCAGGCTCATCTGATGGTTGAGCATCTGCAGCGACTGGTGCGCGCCCTCGGTATGGGGAATGCGTGACTGCAACGAGCGCACCTCGGCGTACTCCGCCTCGGCCCGGCGCATGGTTCTCTGGGCATCGGCAAACGCTTCGCCCTGACGATCCATGCGCTGCCCGGCCAGGTGGCGCTCGCGGTCGACGAACTCCGGCCAGGTGAGCCGGGACAGCGCATGCACCTGCTGTGTTCTGAGCGCCTCGGTGCGCAGCGCCTCCACCGAACCGCCGAGTGACTCCAGCCGGCGAAGATAGCCAGCGACCTGCTGCAGGTTGTCGAGCGACAGCCCGCGCGTCGACAGCAGGTCGTCGACAGGCAGCCGTATCCCCTGGCGCAGCATCGCCTCGTACTGGCGCACCTCGACCAGCAGCGACTGCCCCTGCTGCAGGATCTGCTGCGCCCGCTGACCCTCGGCCACCAGCGCCGACTGCACGTTGCGTACATGCTGCAGGTAAGCCGTCGGGTCATGCACGATCGACCCGACGCCCGGTCCAGCGCCACCGGCCAGCGCATGGGGTGCAAGCTGGAAGCCGATGACCACGACGATCGCGGCAAACATGCACCTGGCCGCGCCGCAGCCGGGACCGCGCGCGATGCACAGCGTGCTCACGACAGAGCGTGGGACCCATGCCAGGACGCGCTTCATGGCGCCGGCTCCTGCACCTCGCCCGGGTCGCGGCCTGCCGCCTCGTCCAGATAGTCGAAGGCCCAGCCCTGCGCCTGCCCCAGGTAGTGGCGCAGAAACACCCGCTGCGCCCTGGGGTCGGAGCGCAGGGCAGCGAGCAGGCGCGGCGGGAACACCAGGCTGACCATGCGCGACCGCCCGGGTTGAGTGATGTAGTAGTCGCGCTTGGGCACCGCCTGCCGGATGCGCGCCAGCTGCGCTTCGTTCAATCCGAATCGCTCAAGATACAACCGGCGATGCGCCGCCGCGTTCGGATTGGCGAGATAGATTCGCGTGGGAATGTTGTCGACCACGCTGGCAAAGATCGGGCTGGAGTCGATCTCCTCCAGCGACTGGGTCGCCAGCACGACGGCGGCGTTCTTCTTGCGCATCGTGCGCAGCCAGTCGTTCAGCCGCGCGCAGAAGCGCGGCTCGGCAAGCATGAACCAGGCCTCCTCCACATAGATGATCGCCGGGCTTCCGTCGAGCGCCCGCTCCAGTCGGTGAAACGCGTAGTCAAGAAACGCGCAGGCGAGTCGCGGATTCTGGAACAGATGGCCAATCTCGACACAGGTGAAGGTCGACAGCGAGAAGGTGTCCGTCGCATTGTCGAAATGACGCGCGAGCAGCGCGTCGCCGACCCAGGGCGCCAGTTCCTCGGCCAGCCGGCGCGGCAGCAGCGGCACCAGGGAACGAAGCTGCCAGCCGGCCGCGGGTTGCCCCGCAAGCAGTTCCAGCGCTTCGCGCAGCGCTCGATCGTCGTCCGAGGTCATCTGGTAAGCGCGTGAAGTGAGCAACAGCTCCAGCCAGCCTGCGAGCCACTCCCACTGCGCCGGTTCGACGAGCAACGCCATCGGGTTGAGCCGGACCGCGCCGTTCTCGGCACCGACATCGACATGCGAGCCGCCCTGCAGCAGCGTGGCGATCCGGCACGAGTAGTTCTTGTCGAAGATGAACACGCGCGAGCCCGGGTACTTGCGGCTTTGTGCGAGCAGAAAATTCATCAGCACCGACTTGCCTGCCCCGCTGGGGCCGAGCACGATCGCATGCCCGACATCGCCCACATGCAGATCGAGAAAGAACGCGGTCTGTGCATCGCTGGGCAACCGGGCGAGCGCCGGCTGCACCTGCCCGAGCTGCTGCGACAGATGCCGGTTGAGCGGGCTGCCAGCGCCATGAGTGCGGATCGGGGCGAGGTCGGCGATGTTCGCACCCGACACGAAGTGCCAGCGCGGCGAGAGCGCCCATTGACCGGGCATCGAGACGCTGAACGCCCCGAGCAGGTTCAGGCGCTCGCGCAGCACCAGATAGCCCAGCCGGCGCAACCGGCTCGCCGCCTCGCGGGTGGTCGCATCCAGTTCGGCGGTGCTGCGGCCCCGGACCAGCACGACCAGGGCGCAATGACCGAACACCCCACCCTCGGCGGTGAGATAGGCCAGCGCACCTGCCGCATCCTGGGCGAGGCGAAGCCGACCTTCGTCAACCAGTGCACTTTGCTCGCGGGTGATCGCCTCTTTCAGATAACCGGCAAAGGTCTTCTGCAGGTTGCGATGATGCCGCTCGGCGTCGCGGATACGCCTTGCCGCGCGCCCGCTGTCCTCGAAGCGGAACGCGACCACCAATGACAATTCGCCCGGTGCAGACAGCAGCGCATCCAGCGCCCCGGGCCAGGTCGCCCCCGGCCAGCCCTTGATCGCCAGTGCGCAGATCTCGACCGGGTCGAGATCGCTGAACACCAGCCGGTCGGCCTCGACCGACAGCGTGTTGTCCGGCAGCCAGGCGTCGAGATAGCAGGGCGGATCGGGCATACTCACGGCCTGCCCTTCGCTGGCCGGCGACGCCCGGTCATGCAGCAGGGCGAGCAGGCGCTCGCTCTCGAGCCGGACCAGGCCAAGGTCGCAAAGTGTCTCCTCCAGCGCGAGCAGGGCCTCCTCGAACTGGCGGCAGTCCAGATCGAGTTGCGCCGAGATCGACGCGAACGCCGCCTGTCGCGACAGGCCCCGGGACAGATCCGGAAAAAGTGCCCACCACTGGCTCCACCAGTGCCCACGCGCGGCTTCAGGAGTGAAGGTGAGCACCAGGACATGGCGGTTGCAGAACTGGGCGCTGCGCTGGAAGGCTTCGGCCCACAGCCGGTCGAGATGAGTGGAGACCGGGTCGTCGAATCGCGCCGATGGATAACCGGCTGCGCGGCGGCGATCGACGAGCCACCAGAGCGCGAATCGTTCATCGAAGTTGCGCATCGCCTGCTCGACCGCCCGAACCTGGCGATCGATGTCGACCGGTTGCAGGCCTTCGGCATCCATCCCGGCCAGATCGAAGGCAGCAAGCAGTGCGCCGTCCTTGTTCAGCACCAGGCCGGGTGCGAGCAACAGCATCCAGGGCACCAGTTCGGCGAACCCACGCGCTTCGCGCCGGTGGTTGCGCAGGACGTGGCGCAGATTCAGCACAGCAGATCGCGACCGAAGCCGCGCGGCCGACGGTTGCAGGTCATGCCGGTTCGCGGCCATGGCTCGTAGTGATCGGCCTGTCGTGCATAGCGGATGTAGATCCGGCGCAGATACGGGTCGCGCCGGGTCATTCTGGCCGCGACCAGATGAAGCGCAAGTGCGGCCGCGAGCCATGGCCAGAGACCCAGCCCCATGACGATCGCAAGCGCGAAGGTCGCGTTCAGTATGGCGAGCCGGTCCTCCACCCCGGCGATCGTCTTCACTTCGAGAAGCGACTGGTGGACCAGACTCGCCCGTGACAGCCCCGCATCGGCAGAAATCGACATCATGGCTCGCGGGCTCGTCCCTGTAATCAACCGCCGAAGCAGCTGGTGGATGCCCCGGCGCGAATCAAGCCGAGCCACTGATCGGCCAGCAGCGCGAAGGACACCCCGAACACCAGTCCGAGCAGGCTCTTGAACACGCCGCCGAGCTCGCCGAAGGCGATCATCAGGCCGGTGATCACGATCGCGATCACTGCCACTGCCTTGGCGACCGGTCCGGACAGGCTGCGGGCGACCACACAGATCGGCCCCTCCCATGGCGCCGCGACACCCTGGGCGAGCGCGGGCTGAGTCCATAGCGCCAGTGCCGCGCAGGTCACCAGCAGGCCGGCGCCGAGCAGATACGGGTTCGCGCAACGGTGCGCCGCGCCAGTGCCCGGTCCTCGCGGTTCAGCACGGCAGTTACTGGGCCAACACTTCATCGGCAGTCTCCCTTCGATACAGGACAGTGGACAGGTAGCTCGAGCGCGCGCTGTCGAAGCCATCCACCCGGATCACCTCGGTGACAACGCGCAGCGCATCGTGGCGCGCCAGGAACACGATGAGATCGAACGTCTCGGCGATCTGGCGCTGGATCGCCTCGAACGGCCAGCGCACCCCGGAGGTCAGTACCAGCGTCTCCAGGCGGCTGAGTGCGCCCAGCGCATCGTTGGCATGCAGGGTGGCGATCGCACCGCGATGGCCGGTGTTGGCGCTCTGCATCAGGTCGTAGGCCTCGGCACCGCGAACCTCGCCGATCAGGATCCGGTCCGGGCGCATGCGCAGCGCAAGACGCACCAGGTCGCGAATGCTCACGCCGTCATGCTCGGCCGCCTCGAAGCCGACCCAGTTAGGTGCGGCGACATCCAGCTCAGGCGTGTCCTCGATGGTGATCAGACGCTCCTCGGGCGGGATCTCGGCGAGCAGCGCATTCATGAAGGTGGTCTTGCCCGAGTCGGTGCCACCGGCAATGATCAGATTGCAGCGGCCACGCACCGCGCAGCGCAGCACGCGGGCTGCCTGCGCGGTCACGCAGCCCTGCTCCACCAGGGCGGACAGCGACAGACGGTGGCGCAGGTGCTTGCGGATACAGAGGGCATGACCCCGGGTGGCGGTGGGTGCCAGGCAGGCGGCGACCCGCATGCCGTCGAAGCGGGCATCGAGCATCCCGTCGCGGGTGCCCGCCTGCGCGTCTCGCCGCGACAGACGGGCGAGCACCAGCACCGCCGCACGCAACTGCGCCTCGGTCAGTGAGACCGACACCCGCTGCAGCCTGCCCTCCCGCTGCACCCACACTTCCGTCGGCGTGTTCACCATGATCTCGGTAACCGCTGGATCGTCGAACAGCGCGGCCAGCGGAAAGAGCGCGCCACGCAGCAGTTCGATCGCATTTCGGGTGGTCGGTCGGTCCATCGATAGTGCCGGCGGGCGGGGTGCAGTCGAGTCACAGGGAAAGCACAGGGAAGCCGCAGTGTCGCCATCAGCACGCCGACGTGCGCGAGGAGAAAGCGGTCGTTGCACCGGGATACCCGGGACGGCTCAGCCTCGCCAGCGAGGACAATGCGCGACCGCGCCGGTGATCAGTACCGCCAGCAGCATGCCGAGCAACGGAATCGAAGGCAGCGGCAGCGGCACCGGCAGCACCAACGCCAGCGCGCCGGCACCGCCGGCGCCGACCGCACCCAGCGCGCACAGCTGGTGCACCTGCGGGTTGCCGCCGGAGAATCGGTGACTGGCGATCTCGCGCAGCACCCAGCCCTGCACCACGGCAGCCAGCCAGAGCGGCAGCAGCACAGGCAGCCAGGCGAGCAGGGTCATCGCGCGCATCAGCATCAGGGTCAGAGCCAGGCGATAGCCGCGCTGCGCAGCGGTGGCCGACGGCCCGCCCGCGCCGGGGGACAGCATACTTGCGCTGCCAGCGGAACGCATGGTCCGCTCGACGATCTGCGCGGCGGACTTTGCGCCCAGGCTGGCGTCGAGCTGATGCTGCCAGCGTGCGATCAGCGTGGTAGTCGTGTCGACAGCAGTCAACGCAGGCAGGACGGTCACTGCGGTCAGTGTCATCGCCGCCCAGATCAGCGCATGGCGCAGCAGGGTCATGCTCACTCGGTCGCCGGGTCGATCAGCAGCGGCAGCTCGCCCTTGATCGTTCGCCCGCCAGCGATACGCGCGAAGAAATGCAGATCGGGCAGCAGGCTCAGCCAGCCGGGGGCGAACAGCTCCGCTTCTCGCCGCTCGCGCCGCTGGCCGATCGCCGCAGACAGCCCGCTGCCGTACTCGGACCCACGCAGACCGACAGCCCGGCTCTCGCCCAGGGTTTCCAGGTCAGTTGGCGCCAGGCCCTCGGTGCAGAAGCGCTGGGTCTCAGGGTCGGCGGTGCGCAGCGCGATCAGGTTGCCCGGGTTACCGAGCAGCATCCGGGCCGCTGCCGCGCCGCCCAGCCTCGCTTCATAATCGTGCACCGTCTGTGCGGCGAGGTAGAGGGTGAAGCCCGCGCCACGCGACTTGTTCAGCAGCTGGATCAGCGGCGCATTGACCACCTCGGCCGCCTCGTCGACGAACACCAGCACCGGAACCGGCGGGCCCTCGCCACGATTGAACAGCTCACCGGCCACCTGGGCGAGATCGGCCAGCACCATCGCACCGATCGCCGCACCGACCGTGGCGTCGGTGAGCGAATCAAGTCCGATGTACAGGCAGCGCCGCTGCTCGATCACCTTGCGCGCATCGAATGCCGGTCGATGATCGTCCGGCGCGCCGAGCTCGGGTGACAGCAATGGGCCGAGCTCGCCTGCGGTCAGTGCGCTCAGCAGCGGCAGCAGGTTCTGGATCATCTTCGAGTAGTGGGTCGGGTCGTGCAGGATCAGCGACAGCAGTCCGTCGATCTCGACCGCCCGTGAGTCGGGCACGGCGAGTACATGCTCACGGTAGCGGGCGAGCGCGGCGGCCAGACTCGGTTCGAGCATCGGTGCGCGCGCGCCGCGCCTCGACGCGGTTGGCGGAACGGTTGCATGCGCAACCCGATGGGCTGGCGCAGTGGGCGCAGCTGTCGCAGTCGTAGCAGTCGTGGCAGTCGCTGCCATTCCGGCCCGCCACCGGTCGAGACAGCGGGCGAGCAGCGGCTGTGCATCGTCTTCCAGGCAGCGGCGCAGACCCGCCAGACTCGGCCTGACCCCGGCATAGACCATCGCATCGGCGACCCGATGCAGCGCGCGCCAGGCGAACTGGGTGAATGCATCACCGCCGGCGGATGCTGGCAGAAGCGAGGCAATCCGGGTGGCAATCGACGTCGTGCGCGAGAAGTTGCGCAACGGATCGAAACGGATCGACTGCGCGGGAAACGCCGGATGCAGCCAGAGAAAGTCGTCGGCGCGCCCGGCACGATGGCACGCCCGCTCCAGCGTTGCGCGCAACGCCCGATCGCCTTTCGGATCGAGCATGAACACCGCCGCCTCCGGGTGACGCGCGAGGAAGCTGGCCAGGATCAGTTCGGCCAGGCGGGTCTTGCCAGTACCGGTCTGGCCGAACACCAGCGTATGCGAGGCGAGGGCCGAAAGTGGCAGATAGATCGGCTTGGGCTGCGCTTCGACGCCACCGATCAGTCTGGGTTGCGATGTCCCGGTCGATGTCGACGGGTCGGACTGGATGATCCGGCTGAACCAGCGTGGCGCGGCGAGCAGCCTCGGATCACAGGCGAGCAGCATGTGCATGCGCTGGGCATGCACCGGGGTCCAGTCGAACCCGCGGCCGAGCCACTGGAGGTCTGGACTTGCGCGGGCGAGGCTGTCGACCTGTGCGCACGGCAGGCACCATACCGGTTGTGCGGCGAGGCGGGCGCGCCAGCGCCAGGCGCGAACGACCTGGCAGGCGTTCCAGATTGCGAACCCGATGCACAGCAGTATGAACGGCACCGAGGGCACCTGCGGTGTATCGACAACGCCGGGCAGAAACACCATGGCGATTGCAGCGGTAGTCCAGCCGGCCACCCCCGCCATCTCGCTGGCTGGGCGGGCACCCACCAGCGGTGCGTCGGCACTCATCGCTCGCGGGTAGCGGTGGTCGCAGTGGTGGTGGCGCTGGCGATAGCCGGAACCCGGCTGAGCCAGTGGTCGGCATCCGCCAGGCGAACCACTGGCAGCGAATCGCTGAACGGTGTGGCAATGGTGCACAGAGCGCTGCCCGCTCTCGTAGCACCGCCCGTGGCAGCGCCGACAACGATACCGCTGGCGATCAACTGGCGCAGCAGGGCATCGGACTCGGCGGCGCAGGTGGACTGCAGGCGCTCGCCTGCCTCGATGCCCGATGCACGGTCCACAAGCACGGCCGCCAATTCCACTGCGGCGGTCTTCCATACGAGATAGAGCGCGCCATCCAGGTGCCAGAGCCGCGCCCGCTTCTGGTTGACCGCCCAGCGCCCGCTCGTGACCAGCGTTTCCATCGCATCACGAAGCTGCTGCGCAGGCGCGCGCGCAGGGTTGAGAGTGGGTGCGGGCAGAGCCCCAGCACCGATGCGCGCAGCGGGGCCTGTGCTGTAGTCGCTCGGCGCAGCAAGCAACCAGGCAAGCAGTCCGGCCTCATCCCGGGCAATGTTCGCCAGCAGCCAGGCCGGCGCCGCGCGCAGCAGCAGGGTCAGGCCCAGACCGCCAGCATCCCCTTGCGCTGTCGGCACCGCGAGATAGCTGTTCAGTGCCTGTGCGGACAGCCAGTCGGCGAGTGGCTGTGCAGTGACATCGAGCGTGCGCCCGGCGCCATCGGATACCTCCCAGTGGCGCAGCGTCTGGTCGAGCGATGAGGACAGTGCGTGCAGCGCGACCACATGCTGTCGGCGCAGCGTCGACGCGCGATCGATGCCGGCCATCGGCGGCGGCGTGATCGCGGACCCTGCAACGATACCGCCTCGCGTGTCCTGTTCGGCGCACTGCAGCGCCTGCGCACAAGCGGCCAGTCCCTGGTCAAGAGCAGCGCCCGGGAGATCAGCGTCAGCGCCGGGCAGCAGATGCACGTATCGCGCGAACGACAGCAGTAGCGGACCCAGACCGCGTCGAAACTCGCGATCGCTCCAGTCGCCGGCGGCACGCACCCGGGCAAAGCCTGCGCCATGCTGCTCGACCACTTGAGCGATGGTGAGCGCGGGCAGGCGACGCATTACGGGCCTGCCCGTACTGCCGAGCGCCTCGTCCTGTGCGGGCATCACGTGCCGTCGCACGCAACTTCGCACGCCGCCTCGCGCCGTGCCTGCTTCAGCGTGCGGCACACCGGACAATGCGATGCCCTCAGATCGAGCTTCAGCTCGAGATACGAGCTGTCGCAATGCCGGCAACGTACCAGGGTGAAGTCAGGGTGGCGCCCGGCCCGCACAAGCAGCGCAGCCGAGTTGATGTCGAACCGGGCGGCTGTACCGAACATGTCCCGATACAGCGTCCAGGTGGCGAGCAGGATATCGGGTGGCGCACACCCCGCTTTTCGCAGCCGCTCTGCAGTCACCGCCAGCACGCTTGCCTGCAGCTTGGCCGCATAGGTTGCGAGTACATGCGTGCCAAGCTGCGGGAGTGCGCCTTGCGGCGAACCCCGACCGACCACTTCCAGGAACAGCTGACGCAACCGGTCGTTGATCGACAGTCCGGTGAGGCTGGACACCATCGGTGGACGGCCACCGGCGCGAAACAGCGCCTCGGCCCAGACATGGCGTTGAGCGAGCCCGGACAGCGGATGTGACGCGGCCGAGCGCAATCGCTGCCGCATGTCGCGCATGGCAAGCGTACGGGCCGCAGCCTGCTGCTGATCAAGTGTGGGTAGCGTGCCGGAGCAGGAGGCGACTGTCGTGCCTGGACTGCAGTGCGGGCAACGCCCCTGCACGGTTGCGACCGCTCTCCCGCCAGCGCTTTCAGTACGCGCGCGCGCGGCGATGGACGTCGGTCGGGCCGGGGCATCGAAAAAACCGCGCCGACACTGGCAGCATACAACCCGCTCCAACTCGCCCCGTTCGAGCGCACACGCCAGCACCCAGGCGTGGTCGATCGACAGCATGCGTCCGGGTGCGCGCTCCCGCTCGCAGATCGATGCCAGCTGATCCCAGGCGCAGGCCAGCGCGTCTGGTCGGGGCACGCCCGCGCGGCGCAGGCTGGACCAGTGCTCCAGAAACACCGAGGCGTTGAGGCGGGTCGTGGCGTTCGACAGCAACTCACGCATGTCGATCGGCAGGGGACCGCGCGGCCGCGCCGAGCCGCGCAGCTCGCGATAGAGACGGCGGGTCAGCGCGCGCAGCGCGCCCTGGGCGTCCAGCGCATCGCAGACGACAGTCGCACGTGCGCCGAGCCTGAGCAGACGCTCCGCCGCTTGCAGCTTGTCGCCGAAGCCGCTGACCTGCTGCCCGCTCCAGTGCAGCCGCGGCGTCACGCCGTGCGCGCGGACAGCACCAGCCGCGCCTCCGAAGCGATCCGGTCATGACGCGAAAGTTCAGCCTGCGCCGACAGCGCTCGTGCGTCGACCCGCAGGCTGAAGATCAGTGCCTGCGAATGCGCCAGCGCGTGCAGGTCGGCCAGCGACAGTCGATCGAGAGCAGCACAGCATTCCGCATCCAGGCCGAGCCGGGTGATCGCGAGCTCGCGAGCCGAGCGCGACAGTTCCCGGGCGACATGCAGGAAGGACAGGTTGAGGCAAGCGAGGTCGGCCTGCGCCCGCTCAGCGGGGGTGGCCGCGGCGGACGTGCCGCGTGAGGTCATGAACGGGGCCTCCTCCACCTTCAACAGATGCGGGATGGCGGCAGGCACGGCGGAACGCACTGGCGCCGGGGTGGCGTTGGGAGTCGGGGACGGCAGACGGCGGCGGTTGGCTGGCATGGAATCACTCCTGGTGAGGTTCGGTGCCGGTGGCGACCCATTCTTGCAGCAGTCAGGACGACGACCGGGGAGCCACTCTATCGCCGCCAAATCGCTCTGTCAATACTTTTAGTATTTGCAGGAACTTTAGGTAAAGTTTATCCATGGAGACTGTGCAGGGGGTTTCAAGCCTCCTTATCTATTGATTTAATTACTAACTTCAGATTATCTGCATTCCCCATGGAAACTTCATCCAGTGCATAACAGCATTCATGAACATCCATAGTGCAGAATTAATACTTTTGGTATTATCGGAAGATGGTTACACGTTCGCCAAAAAATCTCGCCGAACCACCGGGCACCGCCCAGCGTCGTGTCGGGCGGCCGAGCAACGAGCGTTTCCGTGCGTTGTTCACCCGCAATCTGAGCCAGTTGCTCGACCGGCGTGCCGACGTTCCCAGAGAGCCGGCCGCCCGCGCTGCCGAGTTGGCCCGGGTATCCGGTGTGACGCCGGCGGCAGCACGCAAGTGGTTGACTGGCGCCGGTTGGCCCACGCTGGAGAAGCTGCTTGAGTTGTCCCAGCGCTACGGCTTCGCGCCGGACGATCTGCTGTCCGAGGGACCCCGCCAGATCCTCGATGTCTCCCGCCTGGTCGATGCCGAGGCGCTGCGGCGCGCAGAGCTGGGCGCGCTGACGCCGATCCCGGAGTTCGGTACAGTGCAGCCGGCGCTTACCCTGGCGCTGGATCCGGCGGCGCTGTTCGACCAGTCGAGGTCAGGCCCAGAGTCAGGCCCCAGCCTGCCCCATGCCCTTTACGTCATGCCGGACGAATCGATGAATCCACACTGCGATGCCGGCGACCGTGTCGTGTTCTGCCTCGATCCCACATGGTCCGGCGATGGGCTGTACCTGATGCAACAGCTCCCCGGTGGCCCGCTCGTGCTTCGGCTGATCCTGGCCGTGACGGGTGGCTACCGTATCGAGGCTGCGTCACCCGCCTTCGGTGACCCGCCCATGCTCTGCCACAGCCTGGCCGCCAACGATGCCGAAGCGCTGAGCGGCGCGCCGATCCTGCGCGGCCGGCCGGTCGGACTGCTCAGGGCCTTTCGGTCTGGGGCGGACTAACCGCGACCGAAGGCCGGTTTTCCGGCCTCGCAGCGGGTGGCGGCGCCCTCTAGAATGTGAAGCGTTGTTCCACTGACGTGAGGTACCGACGTGAGGTACCGACGTGAAATACTGACGTGAAGTACCGACGTGAAGTACTGACGTGATCCACTCACGCGGTGCACTGACGTTTTGTGCTGAAGCTTTGTACTTAAGCCTTGTGCTGACGTAGTGCGTCGCCGTGTGCACTGACTCGATGTGATGCCCCAGTGATGTTGAGCCCCGACACGATGCATGCGTCGTCGACCGACGCACAGATGAAGGCAGCCCCACGCCTGCCGCCCCCGTTGGCAGTCAGCTCAGCGCGCGTTCGCCGGTGCTGGCGCGCGGCGGCGCGGGCGATGCGCCTTCCGGCACTCGCGATCGCTCTGCTGTCGTTCAACGACGCTGCGCGCGGGCAACTCGACCGGTCGAGCCAGCGCATGCTGCTGGTCAACCAGACGGTCAGCGCGCCCTCGGCAGGCGTGCGCTCGACATTCGCAGCGCGCGTCGGCATCCTCGCCTTCACGCCGGGTCGGCTGGCAACCGACACCGGCTTCGAAACGATCGCCAACGCCTCGACCCTCGCCCAGATTGCGCCGCGCGACTTCGGCACCGGGTTGACCCAGAGCCAGCTGCTGTCGACCGCCAGTGCGCATTTCGCCGGCCAGGCGCCGATGCTCGCCAGCGCCCTGCGCGCAGCGATTCAAACGCGCGGCCTGACCCAGGCGAGCTTCGTCTATGACCAGCGGGTGATCGTCGCAGGCGCCGCCAACCCGAGGCAACTGGTCTGGACAGTCAACGTCGACAGCCGCGGCAGATACAGCTTTGCCGATCCCCAGCTGTTCGACCAGCAGCCGACGATCCTCCATGCGCAGTACATCCCGCTGCGCGTGGCCTCTGGCCTGCCACAGGGCTGGGCCTATCCGGACGCCGGGCAGTTGCGCTGGCAGCTGCTGAATCTGCAGATGCAGCCGGTCACTGCGATGAACGCGATCGACACCGGCGGCGCCTTCGACCCACCGGACGACCTCACCGCAGCGCCGGTGGACCCGGAGTCCGGGCTGCGTTGTCTGGTCGACAGGCGCAGCCGACCTGGCTGTCCCGCCGGGCTGACCGACCTCATCACGCTGATCGACCAGCACGGGGCGACCGGTGCTCTGCTCGACTACGGCCAGCGCCTGTCGCCAGTCTATGATCCGGTCGCCAATGGCGCAGGCGGCATCGACCAGGTCGCGCGGGTTTCGATGCAGGTGACGCTGCGCGAACTGACCTACAACGGCTGCACCGCCGATATGCCCTACCGCAATGCCGGCCAGTATGGCTTCACGGTGCAGTCGGTGAACGATCGCTACCAGGTGGCGCCAGATGGCCGCTTCTCCAGGGTCAACAGCGTGCAGTCGACCTCGTTGTCGCCGACCCAGAGCTACGACTGGACCCGGCTGCTGCGACCGACTGCGGTCTCGGCACTGTCGCCGCTGGTGCTCGATCCGCAGGATCCGGCGCGTCCGATGCTGCCGGCAGCCTCGATCCCCAACCTGCTGTTTCTCGCGCCGATCACCACGCAGGGTGCGGAATCCCAGACGCTCGCCAGCTTCGTGTCACCGCCGTTCGGCATCACGCGGCTGCAACTGGAGATCCGCTGCTCGGTGTCCGGTCCCTGGACCGCACGCTCGATCATCGCGCCATGGGCCCAGTGCCGTGCTGGCGGCTGCAACAGCAACTACTACCCGTACGAGTCCAGCTTCACGCCTGGCCAGCCGGCGCCGGGCACGCGCCGATCGACCGCGATCACCTATCGTGGCGCCGCCTGGGAGCCGCAGCAGATCGACTTCGATGGCGCCGGCACGCTCACTTTCTGGCATGACTCCAGCGCGAACTGCAACGGCATGATCGGCCTGCAGTTCTCGCTCGCCGGACAGCCGCTGGGCGTCATCAACTACCAACCCTGCGCGCCGGACTCCTGATCGCTCGATGCGCCGGCGTGCCGTGTATGCTTGCCGCTGCGTGAAGCACAGCAATCGATACCGGGGAGCCTGCACAGGATGAGCGCCAAGACCGCCAGCGACAAACCAGCCAGCGCACCTGCCGGGGTGCCGAAGACGCTGCTCGAACCGCTCGAACTGGGCCCGGACACGCTCGCGCCCCGCGATTTCTACCTGCTGCTCACCGCCCTGGTCGTGCCGCGCCCGGTGGGTTGGATCTCGACCATCTCGGCTGCCGGCGTGCGCAATGTCGCGCCCTACTCCTACTTCAACCTGATGGGCTCCGAGCCGTTCTATTGCGCGTTCGGCTCCACCGGCGAGAAGGACAGCCTGAAGAACATCCGCGAGGTGCCGCAGTTCGTCGCCAACATCGTGTCGATGGACCTGCTGGAGAAGATGAGCTTTACCTCGGGCGAGTGGCCCCGCGATCAGGACGAGTTCGAATGGGCCGGCCTCACCCCGGTGCCGTCGAAGACGGTGAAGCCGTTCCGGGTGGGCGAGGCCAAGGCGCACCTCGAATGCGAGGTGAAGCACATCTACGAGGACGGCCGCACCCATATCGTGATCGCCAGGATCATGCATGTGCATGTGGCGATGTCGGTGTGGAAGGACGGCCGGGTCGACCCGAAGCTGCTCGATCCGGTCGGACGCCTGTCCGGGTCGCTCTATGCGCCGCTGGGCGATATCTTCAGCGTCGCCCGGCCCGACATGACGCAGCTCGACGGCGCGCCGTCGCTCGAGAGCATGCCCAGGGCCGTGCGCAGGTAGCCGCTCGGGGGACAGACCCTGAGGGTCTGTCCCCCACTTCCGCCCAGGTTCGGGCGTATTCGGGTTCATCACCGGGAGGACACTTCGATGAGCGTTGCTGTCGCTCGCCGCCTTGCTCAGGCGCGACTTCCAGGCGATGGATACGCTGATCCGTGAATTGAAGATCGTGTTCGACTGAAAGGACGGTTGATGAAGACCCGGGAGCAACTGCGCAGCTGGCGCTGGTTCGGCGGAAAGGACACGCGCGGCTTCTCGCACCGCAGCCGGATGCAGCAGATCGGCATCCGGCGCGAAGAGGTGATGGAGCGGCCGATCATCGGCATCGTCAACACCTGGAGCGACATCTCGACCTGCCATGCGCACCTGCGCGAGCGGGCGCAAAGCGTCCGGCGCGGCATCCTCGCCGCCGGCGGCTTCCCGCTGGAGCTGCCGGCGATGTCGCTGGGCGAGGTGATGGTCAAACCGACGACCATGTTCTATCGCAACTTCCTCGCGATGGAATGCGAGGAGCTGCTGCGCTCGCACCCGGTCGACGGCGCAGTGCTGATGGGGGGCTGCGACAAGACCACGCCCGGGCTGCTGCTGGGCGCGATCAGCATGGACATTCCGGCGATCTATCTGCCGGCCGGGCCGCAGTTGAACGGCTACTTCAAAGGCGTGAAGGTGGGTGTCGGCACCCATACCCGGAAGTACTACGACGAGCTGCGCTCCGGGACGATCACCGACCAGGACTGGATCGACCTGGAAGCGGCGATGTGCCGCAGCCATGGCACCTGCAACACCATGGGTACCGCCTCGACGATGACCTCCATCGCCGAGGTGCTCGGCTTCTGCCTGCCCGGGGCGACCAGCATCCCGGCCGACGATGCGGCGCATCCCAGGATGGCGGCTGAGGTCGGTGAGCGGATCGTCGCCATGGTCTGGGAAGACCTGAAGCCCTCGCAGATCGTCACCCAGAGGGCGGTCGCCAACGCCACCGCCACCTACATGGCGCTGGGCGGCTCGACCAACTGTGCTGTACACCTGATCGCCATGGCGCGCCGCGCGGGCGTGGATCTCACCCTCGACCAGCTCGATGCACGCGCCCGCGAGATCAAGGTGCTGGTCAACCTGATGCCCTCGGGCGATTACCTGATGGAGGACTTCTACAATGCAGGCGGGTTACGCGCGCTGCTCACGCGCATCGAAGCGCATCTTGACCTGACTGCGCTCACTGTCACCGGCCGCAGCCTGGGCGAGAACATCACCGGCGCCCGGGTCACCGCCGGGGCCGATGACATCATCCGCGCGGCGGACAACCCGATCAGCGAACATGCCGCGCTCGCCGTGCTCTACGGGAACCTCGCGCCCCAGGGTGCCGTGATCAAGCCAGCCGCCGCCGACCCGAAACTGATGCAGCACACCGGACCGGCAGTGGTGTTCGAGAACATGCCGGACATGATGAAGCGTATCGATGACCCAGAGCTGGTGGTCGACGAGCACTCGGTGCTGGTGTTGAAGAACGCCGGCCCGCTGGGCGGCCCGGGCTTTCCGGAGTGGGGCAATCTGCCGATCCCGAAAAAGCTGCTCGCGCGCGGCGTGCGCGACATGGTGCGCATCTCGGATGCGCGCATGAGCGGCACCCACTACGGCACCTGCGTGCTGCATGTCGCACCCGAAGCGTTCATCGGCGGCCCGCTTGCCGTAGTGCGCGAGGGCGATCTGATCGAACTCGATGTGCCCGGGCGCCGGCTCGAGTTGAAGGTCGATCCAGCAGAGCTCGCGCGTCGGCTGGCCGGCTGGCAGGCGCCGCCACCGAAGTTCGAGCGCGGCTACGGGCAGATGTTCTCGGCCCATGTCACCCAGGCACCGCTCGGCTGCGACTTCGATTTCCTGCAGAAGCCAGGCACGTTGCCGGAGCCGGACATCTATTGAGCGCATTCACCGGCGCGGCCCAGTCGGTGAGCGTCGGCCGTGTCGCGATCCAGTGCGCCGAGGCGATCAGGATGGACGCATCGTGGGTGCCCTGCCAGCAGCCGACAGATCTCGACCGGCAAGGGCACACGTTACAATCCGGCTTTGTCGAACACCGGGGACGGGCATCATCGATGCGCACTTCCCGCGGAACCGAAAGCAGAACCAGATGCAACACACACGATGATCCTGTTTCAGGATGTCATCACCCGATTGAACGCCTACTGGGCAGGCCAGGGCTGCCCGCTGCTGCAGCCGCTCGACATGGAAGTCGGCGCCGGCACCTCGCATACGCATACCTTCCTGCGCGCGCTCGGGCCCGAGCCCTGGCGCGCCGCCTATGTGCAGCCCTCGCGCCGGCCCAAGGATGGCCGCTATGGCAACAATCCGAACCGGATGCAGCACTACTACCAGTATCAGGTGGTGCTCAAGCCCGCGCCGGAAGACATCCTCGAGCTCTATCTGGGTTCGCTCGCAGCCATCGGTCTGGATCTGAAGACCAACGATGTGCGCTTCGTCGAAGACGACTGGGAGAATCCGACGCTGGGTGCCTGGGGTCTGGGCTGGGAAGTCTGGCTTAACGGCATGGAGGTGACCCAGTTCACCTACTTCCAGCAGGTCGGTGGCCTTGACTGCAAGCCGATCACCGGCGAGATCACCTACGGCATCGAGCGGCTGTCGATGTACCTGCAGGGGGTCGACAACGTGTTCGATCTGACCTGGGCGCAGTGGGTCGAGAACGGCGTGCAGCGC
The DNA here is from genome assembly GCA_038205245.1 of Burkholderiales bacterium. Classification (GTDB taxonomy): domain Bacteria; phylum Pseudomonadota; class Gammaproteobacteria; order Burkholderiales; family CAIKXV01; genus CAIKXV01. The sequence goes on along the minus strand of JBBRCD010000012.1, from coordinate 12,088 downwards.
ACACTGACCTATGGCGATGTCTACCACCAGAACGAGGTCGAGCAGTCGACCTTCAACTTCGAGCGCTCGAACGTCGAGCTGCTGCTGCACCTGTTCAGTCAGCATGAGATCGAGGCGAAGAAGCTGATCGAAGGCGGTCTGGCGCTGCCTGCCTACGAACAGGTGCTCAAGTGCGCACACGCCTTCAACCTGCTGGACGCCCGCGGCGCGATCTCGGTCACCGAGCGCGCGGCCTATATCGGACGCATCCGCAACCTGGCCCGCGCGGTGGCCCTGGGCTACTTCGAGAGCCGGGAACGGCTGGGCTTCCCCATGTTGCAGGCGGCAGCACGATGAGTGCGACCTTGCTGCTCGAGCTGTTCACCGAGGAACTGCCGCCCAAGGCGCTGAAACGGCTGGGCGAGGCCTTCGCCTCGGGCCTTGCCGCGTCGCTCGGCGCGCAAGGGCTGCTGGAACCGGCGGCGGCACCGACCGGTTACGCCTCCCCGCGCCGGCTGGCGGTGCTGATCACCCATGTGCTCGCGCGCGCGCCGGACAAACCATTTCGCCAGAAGCTGCTGCCGGTGAGCGTGGCCTTCGATGCGAACGGCGTGCCAAGCGCTGCGCTGATCAAGAAACTCGCAGCACTCGGCCTGCCGGCCGGCGCTGTGGAGTCGCTGGAGCGCGCCTCCGATGGCAAGGCTGAAGCGCTGTTCCATACCGGGCTTCAGACCGGGGTGGAACTCGCCGCCGGGGTGCAGAAGGCGCTGGACGAGACGCTGGGCAGGCTGCCGATTCCGAAGCTGATGCGCTATCAGCGCCCGGATGGCACCGATGTACAGTTCGTGCGCCCGGCGCATCGCCTGATTGCGCTGCATGGGGGAACCCTGCTGCCAGTGCATGCCCTCGGGCTGCAGGCGAGCTACCAGACGCTTGGCCATCGGCAGATGAGTTCAGGACCGATCTCGATCGCCACCGCGTTCGAGTATCCGCACCGGCTGATGGTGCTGGGCAAGGTGATCGCCTCTTTCGCCGAGCGCCGCGCGCTGATCGAAGAACGCCTGCGCGCGAAGGCCGGTGCCGATACGCTGATCGCGCCGGACAACCTGCTGGATGAGGTGACCGGTCTGGTCGAATGGCCGATGGTGTACGAGGGCAGTTTCGATGCGGCGTTCCTGGACGTGCCGCAGGAATGCCTGATCCTGACCATGCAGCAGAACCAGAAATACTTCGCCCTGGCCGACGCCGCCGGCCGGCTGCGCAACCGCTTCCTGCTGGTGAGCAACCTGGAGACGCCAGATCCGCGCGCGATCGTCTCTGGTAACGAGCGGGTGCTGCGCGCCCGCCTGGCCGATGCCAAGTTCTTCTTCGACCAGGACCGCAAGACGCCGCTCGCCGACCGGGTGCAGCGCCTCGCCAGCGTCGTTCATCACAACAAGCTGGGCAGCCAGCTCGACCGGGTGCAGCGCATGCGCAAGCTCGCCTCGGCGATCGCGCACCGCCTTGAAGGTGATCTGGCGGTCGATCCGGCGCTGGCCGAACGCGCGGCCTGGCTGGCCAAGGCCGATCTGCTGACCGACATGGTCGGAGAGTTCCCGGAACTGCAGGGCGTGATCGGCGAGTATTACGCTCGCCATGACGGCGAGCCGGACGCAGTCGCCAGCGCGATCGAGCAGCACTATCACCCCAGGTTCGCCAACGACAGCCTGCCGCAGGCGCCTCTGTCGCTCGTGGTCGCCCTCGCCGACAAGCTGGACACGCTGGTCGGGCTGTGGGCAGCCGCCGGCGCGCCCACCGGCGACAAGGACCCGTTCGGGCTGCGTCGGCAGGCCCTGGGTGTGCTGCGCATGCTGTCCGAGCGCGCGCTGCCGCTCGACCTGCGCGAGCTGATCGAACTGGCGATTGCGCAGTTCCCGCCCGAGCAGGTGAAGACTTCGATCCTGCCGGACCTGCTGCGCTTCTTCCTGGACCGGCTGTCCAACTACCTGCGCGAACGCGATCATGAGGCGCAGGAGATCGACGCGGTGCTGGCACTGGAGCCGACCCGCATCGACCAGGTGCCGGCCAAGCTCGCCGCGGTGGCGGCCTTCCGCCAGCTGCCGGAGTCGGCGAGCCTTGCCGCAGCGAACAAGCGGGTGCGCAACATCCTCAAGAAAGCGCAGGCCCGGTCCGCTGCGCCGGATCCGGCGCTGATGACCGAAGTCGCCGAGCGCGCCCTGCATGCCGAACTCGCCACGCTCGAGCCCGAAGTCATTGCCTGCACCGCACGCCATGACTACACCCGCGCCCTGACCCGGCTCGCCTCGGTGCGCGCCTCGGTCGATCGCTTCTTCGACGAAGTGATGGTGATGACCGACGACCCGGCAGTGCGGGCCAACCGCATCGCCCTGTTGCAGTCGCTGGAACGCGCACTCAACCAGGTCGCCGACATCTCCCGGCTGGCGGCCTGAGAAGATGAAGCTGGTGATCCTCGATCGCGATGGCGTGATCAACCACGACAGTGACCAGTTCATCAAGTCGCCGGACGAGTGGAAGCCGATCGCCGGCAGCCTGGAGGCGATCGCGCGCCTGAACCAGGCCGGCTATCAGGTGGTGGTCGCGACCAACCAGTCCGGGGTCGGACGCGGGCTGCTGGACATGGCCACGCTCAACGCGATCCATGACCGGATGCACCGCAAGCTCGCGCTGGCCGGCGGACAGGTCGCGGCGGTGTTCTATTGCCCGCATGCCGCCGAGGCCAACTGCGGCTGCCGCAAGCCGCGTGCCGGGCTGTATGAAGAGATCGGACGGCGTTTTGGCGTGCCGCTGGCCGGCGTGCCGGCAGTCGGCGACGCGCTGCGCGACCTGCAGGCTGCAGCGACGGTCGGCGCCCGGCCGATGCTGGTGCTGACCGGCAAGGGACAGGCAACCCGGCGCGCCGGCGGACTGCCCGAGGGCACGCCGGTGTACAGCAATCTGGCCGGTGCGGTCGAGGCGATCTGCGGGTGACGCCAGCAAAACGCAGACAGGTGATGGAAGGCAGCGGCGGGTGTTGAGCCTGATCAGGTCGATCGTGTTCGCACTGCTGGCGGCGCTGATCACCCCGCCCTACGCCCTGCTTGCGATCGCGATCTTCTTCCTGCCCGCGATGACCCGCTACCGGATCATCTCGACCTGGTCGGTATTGATGCTCTGGCTTGCCCGGGTGATCTGCGGCGTACGCTGGAAGGTCAGCGGCCTGGACCGCCTGCCCAAGCAACCGGCGATCATTCTGTCCAAGCATCAGTCGGCCTGGGAGACCCTCGCTTTTCAGGCGATCTTTCCACCACAGGTGTGGGTGCTCAAGCGCTCCTTGTTATGGGTGCCCTTCGTCGGCTGGGGCATCGCCATGCTGTCGCCGATCGCGATCGATCGCGGTCAGCGCATCCGCGCCCTGAAGCAGACCCTGGAGCAGGGACGCGCGAGACTCGCGCAGGGCTTCTGGGTGGTGATCTTCCCGGAGGGCAGCCGGGTCGATCCGGGTACCCGCGGCACCTGGCAGGTCGGTGGCGCATGGCTTGCAACCCATACCGGCGCCCCGGTCGTGCCGATCGCGGTGAACTCCGGCGAGCTCTGGCCGCGCAACGGGTTCACCAAGCATCCGGGCACGATCGAGATCATGGTGCTCGATCCGATCGACCCCACCGGCATGAAACCTGCAACACTGAATCAGCTGGTCGAACAACGCGTCGAAGACGCGATGCTGCAACTGAACGGAAAGGCAAGAACGCATTGATAGCCACGCACCACCCCCGCAAACGCCTCATCCCCGACACCCCACCATCCACCCGCCCCCTCTGTGCGCGGGTAACCCACCTCGATACCGACCAGATCGGCGTGCTCGACCTGGACGGCCAGCCTGTCGAGTACATCCTGCGCCGCAGCCTGCGGCGTACCCGCGCAATGCTCAGCCTGTCGGATCGCGGTCTGGTGCTCGCTGCACCGGTGCGCATGAGCACGCGTGCGATCGATGCCTTCATCGAACTCAGTCGGCCCTGGCTGCGCCGGCACCTGCCCCGGTGGCGGGCCAACAGCGCGCCCGCGCCCGAGTTGAGCGCGCTGCAGCGGGTCTTGTTGCTGGGTGAACCGCTCGACATCGATGTCGTGGTCGACGATTCTGCTGGCAGACAAAGGTCACCCAAGGTGACGCGCGACGGTCAGCGCGTCAACATAAGGACCGCTGGCGCCGCCGACCCTGTACTCATCCGTGGCGCGCTGCGCGCCTGGATGCAGGCGGAAGCCCTGCCCTGGTTCGAGGCACGGGCCCAGCACTTCGCGCCACAGGTGGGTGTGCAGAAGCCGCCGATCCGTCTGACCAACGCACGCACCCTGTGGGGAAGCTGCACACCGGCCGGGCTGGTTCGCCTGAACTGGCGGCTGTTGCAGGCGCCGCCGAGGCTGATCGACTATGTGGTCGTGCATGAGCTTGCGCACCTGATCGAGGCCAATCACTCGCCACGATTCTGGGCGGTGGTTGCCAGAACCTTTCCAGCGCATCGAGAGGCACGACGTGAACTTACCGATTGGCAGCGCCGGCTGGCAGCGCTTTGAGCGCGCCGCTGCAGCCTGCGGACGCGCGCGGGACGCGTGCTACCATCTTTTCGCGATGGTTCCGATGCCCTGCTCACGATCACGCCACGCTTCTGACCACGCGGCTGGCCACGCTGCTGGCCACGCTGCTGGCGACCCGGCCTGCCGCGTCGCCCACGGCGCGCGCCGCGGCCAGACCGTGACCCTGGCACGCAGCGGGCCACGCCACACGGCGCTGGTCGCTGCCCTGATCGCGGCATTGATCACCACTGCTCTGGTCGGTGGCTGCGGCTTCAAGACGCCGCTCGAAATACCGAAGAAGCCTGTACCGGTCAAACCGGCGTCCTGACTGCAACTTCCCCGGAAGTTGCTCACATGGAGCAACCTGATGGATGCGATGTTCCAGCTGCGCGCTGGCGAGCTGCATGTGGAAGGTGTCGCGCTGAGCGCGGTGGCCGAGCGCTTCGGCACGCCAACCTATGTTTACTCGCGGGCAGCGCTCACCGCGGGCTACCGGGCGTTCGAGCAGGCGTTCAATCAGGCGTCCAGTCGCGCGGCGAATCGGGCGTCCAGTCAGGCGGCGAATCGGGCGTCCAATCGGGCCTTGAACGCGGTTGAGCGGCCTGATCAGCAGCCGCCGCTGATCTGCTATGCAGTGAAGGCCAACCCGAACCTGGCGATCCTCAACTTGTTCGCACGCCTTGGCAGCGGCTTCGACATCGTTTCGGTGGGCGAGCTTGCCAGGGTGGTTGCCGCCGGCGGCGATGTATCGAAAGTAGTTTTTTCCGGCGTGGGCAAAAGTGTCCATGAGCTGCGAGTCGCCCTGCAGGCGGGAATCCTGTGCTTCAACATCGAATCGATCCCTGAACTGCACCGGCTCGAGCAGGTGGCCGCCGAATGCGGCTTGGTCGCACCGGTGAGCATCCGGGTCAACCCGGATGTGAACCCGAACACTCACCCCTACATCACCACCGGGCTGAACGAGAATAAGTTCGGGGTCGCGCACCGTGACGCGATAACGCTGTATCGCACAGCCCGTACCTGCCCGCACCTGCGGATCACCGGCATCGATTGCCATATCGGCTCGCAGATCACCGAGATCGATCCGTACACCGACGCCCTCACGCGCATTCTGGAACTGGTCGACGAACTGGCCGTTGAGGGAATCGTGCTCGAACACCTGGACCTGGGCGGCGGTCTGGGTATCCGCTACAGCGAAGAGTCGCCACCATCGATGGCCGAGTACGCCTCTGCAATCACAGGTGTCTTCGGCGACCGGCAGCAGCGGCTGATGTTCGAACCCGGACGCGTTCTGGTTGGCAACGCCGGCCTCCTGCTTACCCGGGTGGAGTATCTGAAGCCCGGGCCGGTGAAGAATTTCGCCATCGTCGACGCGGCAATGAATGACCTGATGCGACCCGCGCTCTATGAGGCATTTCACGAAGTGGTTCAGGTGCGTCCCCGCGCCACGCCCCCCAGCTGGTACGACATCGTGGGGCCGGTATGCGAGAGCGGCGACTGGCTTGCGCGCAACCGCTCGCTTGCGCTGCAGGAGGGAGATCTGCTCGTCATCGCGTCGGCGGGCGCCTATGGCATGAGCATGAGTTCGAACTACAACACGAGGCCGCGCGCAGCGGAAGTGATGATCGATGGCGATGCCATTCACGAGGTACGCGCACGTGAACGCATCGATCAGTTGTTCGAAGGCGAGTCGATTCTGCCTTGATCAACAGCAACGATCGTGGTGATGAACAGCATCGCAGGTGTATCGCGATCGACCACACTCCGGACACGACTGGTGAAGTTTCGTGTCGATACTGTTGTTTTTTTTTGTTGATGTGGCATAGAATCGCGTCACCAGGCAATCGCGCGCTTGTCAATAGCCTGAGTCAAGTCTCACTCGACTCGTTGCACGGACAAGCAGGTAAGACTGAAACCAGCGACTGATGCGATTGCGATGGGAGTGCAGCACGGAAACGAAAGTGCGAATGCACGATCAGTCGTGACAAACTCAATCAAGGAGAAACACGATGGCTGCAAAGAAGCCCGCGAAGAAAGCTGCAAAGAAAGTTGCAAAGAAAGTTGCCAAGAAAGCCGCCAAGAAGAAGAAGTAGTTTTTGCAGGACCGAGCTGAGTCGAAGTCAGACGAAACACAAGACAGCCGGTCCAGCCACAACGAGGGAACAGTCTGATTCGGTTACCACTGTTTCTTCCGGCCGGAAGTAAAATCCTCCCCCCGCAGGCGCAAGTCTCCGGGGGTTTTTTTTCGCCTGGCGTGCTCGCGATGAAGTCGTCGTCGCCTGACCGTCCCGCTGCACGCCCCGCTGCCCGCGCTCCTGGCGTTACTGGCCGCCCCGCTGCCCGCGCAACTGCCCAGCGCAGATCAGGCGCTACGTGGTCTCAGGAACGATTGCCAGCAGCGCTCGCGCCTGCGGCCGTTCGGCGCGTGACCAACCGCGCTGCGAGGAGCACGGCCAGAGCCACAGCGTAGAAAAGTGGCTCGCTCACATCGGCCTTAACCAGCCACCAGTAGTGAACGACGCCGATCCCGGTTGCCAGGTAGGCGAGTCTGTGCAAAAGAAGCCACCGTTTCGCGCCCAGCCGGCGCACCATGGCTTCGGTCGAGGTGATCGCCAGCGGAATCAGCAGCAGGAAGGCTGCGAAGCCAGCAGTGATGAAAGGCCGCTTCACGATGTCCTTGATGATCGCCGCCGGGTCGAAGAACTGGTCGAGCCAGAGGTAGGTCGTGAAGTGCAGGCAACCGTAGAAGAAGGCAGTCAGCCCGAGCATTCGGCGCAGCCTGAGCAGCCAGTTGAGCCCGGTCAACCGGCGCAGCGGCGTGATGCACAGGGTGACCAGCAGCAGGATCAGGGTCCACTCCCCGGTCGAGCGGGTGATGAACTCGATCGGGTTGGCACCCAGACCGTTGTTGAACCCCCGCCATACGAGCAGGGCGAGCGGCGCAAGCGCCGCCAGCAGCGCCAGCCACTTGACCCGGGTGACCGTCGGGCCGGACAGGCGGCGCAGCGAGAACCCGATCACCGAACCTCGCGTCCTCGCTGCACTGGCCAGGCGCGCCCGGTCAGGCAACAGCGCGTGCGCGCGCGCTCGCCGGCAGGCCGGCGGCAACGATGCGCAGATGCTCGATGAACTCCTCGCTCACGTCCGGATGGCTCAAGGCATAGGCGATAGTCGCCTTCAGATAGCCGATTTTCGAGCCGCAGTCGTACCGGGTGCCATGGAACTGATAGGCCAGCACCTGCTCCTGCTTGAGCAGGGAGGCGATGGCATCGGTCAACTGGATTTCGCCGCCCTTGCCCGGACGGACATCGACCAGATGATCGAAGATCCGGGGCGAGAGGATGTAGCGTCCGACCACACCGAGCGTGGACGGCGCATCTGCGGGCTTGGGCTTCTCCACGATGCCGTCGATCTGGTGTACGTCATTCAGCGCCGACCCGCAGCGCACGATTCCGTACTGCTCGGTATCTTCGCGTGCCACGTTCTGCACCCCGATGATCGAACGCCGGTAGTAGCTGTAGCGCTCGACCATCTGGGTCATCACCGATGGCTTGGCATCGATCAGGTCATCGGCCAGGATCACCGCGAACGGCTCGTCACCGACAAGCGGTCTGGCGCACAGCACCGCATGGCCAAGCCCGAGCGTATCGGCCTGGCGGATGAACACGCAGTGAACCCCGGCCGGCAGGATGCCGCGCACGGTCGCCAGCAGCTTCTCGTTGCCGCGCTCCTCGAGCGCGGCCTCGAGTTCGGCTGCCTTGTCGAAATGGTCCTCGATCGCGCGCTTGTTGCGGCCGGTGACGAAAATCATCTCGGTCATGCCGGCGGCGATCGCCTCTTCCACTGCGTACTGGATCAGCGGCTTGTCGACCACCGGCAGCATCTCCTTCGGGCTCGCCTTGGTTGCCGGCAGGAAGCGACTGCCCATGCCGGCGACAGGGAATACAGCCTTGGTGATCTCGCGTTTCATCGTTGCGTCTCCTGAATTCGAGTCCGTGGGGGAGCGGCTGCGAGCTCAGCTGCGATTGTAAGTGTCTTCGAAGCGTACTATGTCGTCTTCCCCGAGGTAGGAGCCCGACTGCACCTCGATCAGCTCGAGCGGGATGCGTCCCGGATTCTCCAGGCGATGCTTGACCCCGAGCGGAATATAGGTCGATTCGTTTTCGGTGAGCATGATGATGTCCTCACCCCGGGTCACCCGCGCGGTACCGGTGACCACGATCCAGTGCTCGGCACGGTGGTGATGCATCTGCAGCGACAGCTTCGCCCCCGGGTTGACGGTGATCCGCTTGACCTGGAATCGATCGCTTGCATCGACCGACTCGTAGGTGCCCCACGGCCGGTGCACCTTCAGATGGGTTACACCCTCCGGGCGCTTTTGCGCCTTCAACTTGTCGACGATCGCACGTACGCCCTGCACGCTTTCGCGGTTGGACACCAGGATCGCATCCGGGGTCTCAACGACTACGATACCCTCGACACCGATAGCAGTCACCAGACGGCTCTCGGAATAGAAGTAGCTGTTCTGCACGTTCTCCAGCACGGTCTCGCCGTGGGTGACGTTGCCATCCGCATCCTTCTGCCCGATGTCCCAGAGCGCCTTCCACGAGCCCAGATCAGACCATTCGTAATCAACCGGCCGCACGGCTGCGAGCTTCGTGTGCTCGAGCACCGCGTAATCGACCGAGATCGACGCACAGCGCTCCATTGCCGGCAGCGCGAGCCGGGTGAAGTCGAGATCGCGCTGGCCTTCGGCCAGCGCCGCCCGGCAGGCGTCGAGCAACGCGGGCTGCAGACGTTCGATCTCCGCGAGAAAAGCCTTCACCGGGAACAGGAACATGCCGCTGTTCCAGAAGTAGTTGCCTTCGGCGAGAAACCGCTCGGCGCGCGCGACTTCGGGCTTCTCGATGAACTGTGCGACCGCTGAACAGGCAGCGTCGTCGGGCAACGGCTTGCCACAGGCGATGTAGCCGTAGCCGGTTTCGGCCCAGCGCGGGCGGATGCCGAAGGTCACCAGGTGGCCAGCCTCGGCGGCCGGCACTGCAGCCAGCACCTCGGCCTGGAACGCCTTCGTATCGGCAATCAGATGATCGGACGGCAACACCAGCATGAGCGCCGCCGGATCCTGCGCGCCGATACTGAGCGCAGCGATCGTCAGCGCCGGGGCGGTGTTGCGACCGATCGGCTCGAGAATGATGTCGCGCGGCTTGACACCGACCTCGGCCAGTTGCTGCGCGATCAGAAAACGGTGCTCGTTGTTGGCCAGGATGGTGGGTGCGGTCGCACCGGTCAAGCCGACGCTGCGCAAGGCGGTCGCCTGCAGCAGGCTGTGATCGCCATGGAAGTGCAGGAACTGCTTGGGCATCGCCTCGCGCGACAGCGGCCACAATCGGGTTCCTGAGCCACCGGAAAGAATGACTGGATGAATGTTCATTTCGGGGGCCTCCAGGGGCAAGGGGGGTCGCAGGGTCGGGCGGCGGGCAAACCGCTAAGGGCGCACAGATCAGAGGTCGGCGATCGAGGCCGCCAGCCGCCGGGAATGCCAAGAGTCTACTTGCTGACAGCCGCAGTGCGCCCGGACGCACTGCGCGCCGACCGGGTGCCAAAGTTCGCAGACAAACCCAGTCGAGTGCGTACATTGCTCTGCAGCATACTCGCAGAAACCATACCACCGGTCGATGACCGGGGGATGGCCATGAGTCGCAGACCTGACCAACCCCCGGCGTACTCGATGCCGACAGACCAAAAAAAAGCGCCCCGTAAGGGGCGCGAGAACTGCAAGGGACTGGTTGTCGGATCGGCAATCGGCGGTGTTGGAGCCGTTGCCGTTCACGGGTGAAGCGACTTGAATTGGGGCAAGCCTGCGCGAGGCGGGCGTCGACCCGAAACTCGCGCCTTTGCGTCTCAGACTGCCGCGCGGCGACGTACGCCCCACAGGCCGAACAGCAAACCACCAGCGAACAGCGCCAGGCTGGGCGGTACCGGGATGATGGTGATGAAGTCCTGGGTATCCGCGCTGCCAAGGGCAATGATCGGCGCCATGGCAGTCAGGTTGCCCAGCCCGGCAAGCCAGGTGTTCGCCTGGGCTACGGCGGCGGCGTCGTTGCTCGAGGTCACTTCGAAGGTGCCACCGGTCAGACCGTAGGTTCCGCTGGTCTCGTACACGATCTCCCAGATCGCCAGCTGCATGGCGCCAGTCAGCGTGGTTGAAGCGAAGCTTCCGCTGAAGTGGGCAGCCACCAGCTTCGCGAGGTCCATCGCCTGGGTCGCACCCATCGGCGAGGTGTTGGGCGCCGAGGCCACAGGCACCACGCTGTAGTTGGTGTAATTGGTGCCGAACGAGAACTGCTGGGCGAGTTCGATGCAGTAGGAGAGGAAGTTCGAGCCGTTGAACACGCCGGTGAATCCACCTGCCGAAGTCTGCTGTCCGGACACACTAGGACGGTTGACGGTGACGTCGATCGACCCGTTGGCGAAGCTGTTCTGTACCAGCGACGCCGCGGCCGGAGCGCTGGCGAAAACCGAGGCGGCCAGGCACAAGCCGGCAGCCAGAGCGCGCAGACCGCCAGCGCGGCGCGAAGATGGGGTGGCAACAGAAACTGCAACTTGAGCGTAAGGCGACTTCATCTGGATCTCCATGTGGGGCGGCAGAATCAAGGGTGGATTGGGTGCACAGATCGGACTGAAGCTGCAGTAGTACGCAAAGTCGCAGCGGTCACGCAGTCGCCTGTCGATCTGGTTCGTTGATTGAGGCGATGCACCGAGTATTCCGGGCTCGTCAAAGGAATGCGCGTGAACTAGCGCACACGAAATCGCGCCGATTAGTCCATTCGCACTAACGTCAGCGCTGAAGATTCGAGACGGCCGGATCGGCACGAGCCTCTGGCATCGTTGGATGCCAGTCATCGTGCCAGTCATCGCTCGATCGCGGGCAGCGGCTTTGTGTTCCGTGCGCGACCACGCAGCGCCTGGAGCGGTGCGCTGTACAGCGCGGAGAGGACGGTCAGATACCTGGTGTGCGCCTGGCGCGCGCGGCGCACGGACCGAGGCTTGCAGGGAGACGAGGGCGTGGGGCACCTTGCTACGACGCTGACCGCCCCCGCAGCACTGATGCAACCAGCGGTCTAGCGTCTTCTCGGGCCAGAAGAACTGAGGATGCGCAACGAAATCGCCTTGCCCACCGCCTGGGCCCGATTGTTCGCACCGAGCTTACGCAGGATGCGCTGCACATGGTTCTTGACCGTCAGCGGACTTATGTTGAGCAGCTCCGCGATCTCGACATTGTTCTTCCCATGCTGAACCTGCTGCAGGATGCCCACCTCACGCTCGGACAGAAGCGCTGGCCCTGCAACCTTGCTCGCGCCGTCCTGGTCGCTCGCCGACACGCGGATCAGTGCGGTATGCAGATAGGGAACCAACAGTTCAAGAAGGTAGGCCACATGGGTCGGACGATCGGTCGGTACGCCGAAGAAGAAGAACTGGCTGCCGGTCGTCCTGTGATGATCGAGCACGCCGTGCACCGCACAGGCGCGCAGCCCCA
>JBBRCD010000011.1:0-57822 GCA_038205245.1 Burkholderiales bacterium | reverse complement strand
GTTTTGGGGCTGCTTTTCGGCCTGCTTTTCGGCCAGCTTTTGGGGCTGCGACTCATGCAGCGACTCATGCAGCGACTCGGGCAGCGACTCGGGCAGCGACTCGGGCAGCGACTCGGGCAGCGACTCAGGCAGCGACTCAGGCAGCGACTCAGGCAATGACCCGTGCGCGGGCGCGACCGCCAGCGCCGGGTCGGCATCACGATCGACTGGCGCCGTCTGTGGTGCGCCCTGCAGCTCGACCGGCTCGGTCAGCGTCGGGATTGTTCCACCCGGCACCACCGGATCCGCGGCTGGTGCCGGTGACGACCAGCTGACCGGCTCGGTCAGGGTGGGAATCCCGGCAATCGCGATCGGATGCGCTGCCGGCGCGTCCGGACCCCGCAGCCGGCCGAGCAGGGCCTCCAGCTTGCCGAGGACTACTTCGGACTCGTTCTCCGATCCGGACTGGGGCTCGCTTGCAGCGCCGGGTTCAGGGATCGCCATGGTGCTCTGACTCGGGTTCGGATTCGATGGTGGCCGGTGCGCGGCGGCTCAGCGGCCGGCAGGGCGTGCAGCGCCGACAGGCGTGCCGGGGTCGGCGTCCTGGCGGGCGCGGTCATGACTGGTCAGCGGATAGCCGCGGTCTGCATAGAATCGCCAGCGGCTGCGCCCGCGCCGCCGGTCGTCCTCGTCCAGCGAGACGATCTCGATCAGGCGCTCGAACCGGCTGAACACCGCCGGTGTGTCGTCGGTGAGGTTGAGCAGTACCTGGTCATGCGGAAGCGGATCGAAGACATGATCGACGATGACTGGCGTTTCGGCTGCGAGTGCATGCCCGGCGCGCACATGAGGCAGGAAGCTAAGCTGCGGCTGGCACCAGAGCAGCTTGTCGATGCGTGCCGAATGCGCCTCGTCGGCGGTGAGCACGAACATACGTACGCCGCGCTCGGCCGCCTTCGCGCTCAGCAGGCATGCGGTTCGTGCCTTGTCTTCGACGTTCACATAGAAGTCGATGCGAGTCATCGGAGCCGCGCCTGCAAGGCGTCTGGCGGCGCCATTGCGCTCAACCGCGCGCCGCGCGTGCCCGCGCCACCAGGAACTCGGTCAGCAGCGGCACCGGCCGACCGGTCGCGCCCTTTTCCCGCCCGGATTTCCAGGCGGTGCCGGCGATGTCCAGATGTGCCCAGGTGAAGTTCTTTGCGAATCGGGCGAGATAGCAGGCGGCGGTGACGCTGCCCGCGGGTCGACCGCCGATGTTGGCGAAGTCGGCGAAGTTGCTCTTCAGCTGGTCCTGGTAGTCATCCCACAGTGGCATCGGCCACACCCGGTCCCATGCCGCATCCCCGGCCGCCTGTACCTCGTGTGCCAGTTCATCGTTGTTCGCATACAGGCCGGAGGCGACATGGCCGAGTGCCACCACACAGGCGCCGGTCAGGGTGGCGATGTCGATCACCAGCGCCGGCTTGTAGCGTTCGCACCAGGTCATTGCGTCACACAGAATCAGCCTGCCCTCGGCGTCTGTGTTCAGGATCTCGACGGTCTGTCCGGACATGGTGGTGACGATGTCGCCCGGGCGGGTGGCGTTGCCGTCGGCCATGTTTTCCGCGGCGGGCACGATGCCGATGATGTTCAGCGGCAGCTTGAGCATCGCCACCGCTTTCATCGTGCCCAGCACGCTGGCAGCGCCGCACATGTCGAATTTCATCTCGTCCATTTCGGGTGCCGACTTTAGCGATACGCCGCCGGTGTCGAAGGTGATGCCCTTGCCGATCAGGACCAGCGGCGGAGTCTTGCGGTCCGCGCCCTGCCACGACAGCGCGATGAGTTTGGGTGGCTCGCGGCTGCCGCGAGCCACCGCCAGCAGCGCGCCCATGCCGAGCTTCTGCATGGCCTTCTGCTCCAGCACCTCCAGCTTCATGCGATGCGAACTGGCGAGCGCTGCAGCCTCCTGCGCCAGGTAAGTTGGCGTGCATACGTTCGGTGGCAGGTTGCCCAGATCGCGCGCCAGGTTCATCCCGTGGGCAGTCGCCAGACCCTGCGCGAGCGCCGCCTCGGCGTTGGAGCCACCGCGCCCGCCGACCTTCAGCGACACGACGCGCAAGGCGTGCTGGGCAGATTCGGGCTTGCTCTTCATCTGGTCGAAGCGGTAGAGCGCCTCCATGGTGATGACCACCGCCTGGGTGATCGCCCAATCGGCTGCCCGGCCGGGCACCGACAGTTCGGTGAGGCAGAGCAAGGCGTCCCGGGCGCCGCTCTGACGCAGTGCGTTCGCCGCGGTGCGCACCGCCTCGCGATAGGCCTTCTCGCGGAATTCGGCTTCCGGACCCAGACCCACCAACAGCACCCGGTCGGACACGCCGCCCTCGATCCGGGAGACCAGCATCGATGTCCCGGGGCGACCGTCGAAATCGCCCCGCTTGACGATGGTGGACAGCGCGCCTCGCAGCGACTTGTCGACTGCCATTGCCGCGACCGACAGCCGCCGCGAGTGAAACACGCCCACCACCGTGCAGCCGCTCTTGAGCTTTTCTGGGCTGCCGGTCTTTATGCTAAATTCCATATGATCTGCCTCGTCTGGATTCGGGTTGCGGCTGCGGGTTGCGGAGGTGGGTTGCGCATTTGGGTGGCGCATTTGGGTGGCTCATCTCGGTGGCACAGGTTCCCGAGCGCGCTGCGGGCAGCGCAGGCACTGAATGAAACACAGGGCGCATGCCCCGGCCGCGATCTGGACCCCCGCGTGACGTCCCCGATTATCGCGGTCCCTCCAGTGCCAAGTCAAAAGCGAATGACCGTCGCCGACCTCACGCCCTGGGACAGCAGGCCATGATCTTCAGGCGCACGCTGCTGCGCGAGTTTTTTCTGACCGCCTGCGCGGTATGCGCGGTTCTGCTGGCGATCATGGTGACGACCCAGTTCATCCGGGTGCTCGGGCTGGCGGCGGGAGGCAAGTTCGCTGCCGATGGCCTCGGGCCAATACTGGGCTTCACCGCGCTCAATCTGTTGCCGGTCGTGCTGTCGCTCACCTTGTTCATCACGGTGCTCAGTTGCCTGACCCGTGCCCATCGCGACTCGGAAATGGTCGTCTGGTCCGCCAGCGGCGTATCCCCGCTCGCCTGGGTCGGCCCTGTACTGCTGTTCAGTCTGCCGCTCGCGCTGATCATCGGCGCACTCAGCCTCGCGCTGTCGCCCTGGGCGAATGGAAAGAGCGAGGAGTTCCGGCGCCAGCTCGAAGCGCGCGACGAATCGGCGAGTGTGGCGGCGGGCGTGTTTCGGGAATCGCGCGGCGGCGATCGGGTCTTTTTCGTCGAATCGGTCTCGCGCGACGACAGCACGGTGACCAACGTATTCGTGCATTCGGTGCAGAACCAGCGCATCGGGACAATGGTGGCGCGCCGCGGCTTCCTCGAGACCCTGCCCAATGGCGACCGCTTCCTGGTGCTGCAGGACGGCCGCCGCTATGAAGGCACCCCCGGCTCGCCCGAGTTCCGGGTCACGGTGTTCGAGCGCTACGCGGTGCGGATCGAGACCGCCGAGTCCAAGGCGACGGGTCGGCAGATCAAGGGCGTGTCCACCGCGGAACTCCTGGCCAACCCGATTCCCCAGCATCTTGCCGAGTTCACCTGGCGCTGTGGCCTGCCGATCATGGCGGTGATCCTCGCGCTGGCTGCGATTCCCCTGTCTTTCGTGAATCCGCGCATGGGTCGCTCGCTCAACTACGTGTTTGCCATCCTGCTGTACATGACCTACAGCAACGCCCTGTCGATCTCCCAGGCCTGGATTGCGCAGGGAAAGCTGGCGCCGACCCTTGGTTTCTGGATCGTGCATGCGGTGATGCTGCTGCTCACAGCCGCCTTGTTCTCGCGCAGGGCGTTCGCGCTTGGCTGGCCGCGCATGCCCTGGCCTGCGTTCGGTCGCACGCGATGAGCACTGACGACCGATGACGGTCATCAGCCGCTACATCAGGCGCGAGGTGTTGACCGCGACTGCCTTCGTGGTCGCCGGACTGCTTGCCCTGCTCGCGCTGTTCGACCTGATCGGTGAACTCGACCAGATCGGCCAGGGCGCGTACCGCCTGCGCGACATTTTCGCGTTCGTGGCGCTCAATCTGCCCGGGTATCTCTATCAGGTGCTGCCGGTGGCGGCGCTGATCGGCACCACCTTCGCACTGACCCAACTGGCGCAACAGTCGGAGTACGCGGTGATGCGCGCCTCGGGCGTATCCGCCTGGCGGCTGGCCGCGATCCTGGCACGTGCCGGGCTGACGCTGGCGGTCGTCGGGGTGGTGGTCGGCGAACTGGTCGCGCCAGTCACCGAACGCGCAGCGCAGGCGATGCGCCTTCAGGCGAAGTCGGCCGTGGTGGCTCAGGAGTTCCGCTCCGGCCTTTGGGTCAAGCAAGACAACAGCTTCATCAACGTTTCTCAAGTCACACCGGAGGGCAGGCTGATCGGCATCAAGGTCTATGAGTTCGACTCGGCCTGGGTGTTGCAGCGGCTGTGGCTTGCGCGCGAGGCGGACTACCTCGGAGACCAACTCTGGCAGCTGAGCGATCGGGTCGAGACCCGGTTCACACCGGAGCGAACCGAGGTCACTCGAACCGCCGCCCAGTCCTGGAAAACGGTGCTCACCCCTGAATTGCTGACCGTGTTGCTGGTCAAGCCGGACGAGATGTCGGCGTCGAGCCTCTGGCAGTATGTGAGGCACTTGCGTGAGAACAGGCAGGCGGCCAGCCGCTACGAGATCGCGTTCTGGCGCAAGATCGTGTACCCGCTGGCCATGCTGGTGATGCTGGTGCTCGCGCTGCCGATCGCCCAGCAGGCAAAGCGGTCAAGCGCCGGCCCGCGGCTGTTCGCAGGGATCATGCTCGGCCTGGCGTTCTTCTTCCTGAACACGCTGTCCTCGCATGCCGGCTGGCTGTATGAATGGCCACCTCTGGCCAGCGCGCTGGTCGCACCCACCGCGTTTCTGGCAATCGCGGTCGGGTTGATCGCCTGGTTCGAGCGCCGGTGAGCAACTCCGGCGGGTAACGCTGGCGAGTAACGCCGGCAGGTAACGCTGACGAGTGACGCTGACCAGCAACGCAAGCGACGCGCAGCGATTGTCGGCCTACGGCCTGGCGTCGACCCGGATCAGTCGTGTTCCGGCCAACCGGTCATGCAGGAACTGACGGTCGCGGTCGACCAGTGCCCACAGCAGACCGAGGCCGACTGCCAGCACGCTTGGCCAGGCGAGCAGGTAGCGGCGCAGGGCTCCGCTGAGATCCACTGGCTGGTTGTCCAGCGTCACCAGGCGCAACCGCCAGGCACGCATCGGCAGGGTCTGCCCCCCGTGGACCCAGAACCAGCCAAAGTACATACCGAATACGGCGAACAGCCAGACACGAAACAGCCAGAGCCAGAGGCCGGAGGTGGCATCGTCGCCGGTCGCAAGGCCAAGCGGCACCAAGAACGCGAGGCCGGCGATCAGTGCAAGCGCGGTGACGATCAGCGCCTCATAGATCAGGCTTGCCAGCCGGCGGATCAGCCCGGCAGAAGCCGCTGTCGATTGCACGATTCGGCTGCTGCCTATTGCCGCACTTGGGCCGGCTCCGGCGCTGCCGGGGCCGGGCCGGAGCCGGGCGCGTTCGCCTGCTGCGCTTCCTGCCAGCGCTTGGCTACATCCTGCCGCTGCTCGGTCGGCAGGCGGCTCAGTTGCTGGTAGTTTCGGCGCGCCAGATCGCGCTCCTCTTTGGACAGCTGGGTCCATTCGGACAGGCGCGACTGCACCCGATCTTTCTGTTCAGCCGACATGGTCGACTGGCGCTGGGCGATGCCGACCAGTTTGCGCCGGGTGTCGCCTGGCAGGGCATCCCAGTTGTCCGCAAGCGGCGCCAGGAACTGCTTCTGGGTGGCCGGAAGCTGGGCCCAGGTCGGCTGCTTTGCGCCGGTTACCGGGCTGGCGGCCAAACTGCTGCCAGTCGAGGCGAACAACACACAGGCGACGATCAGGGTTGCGATCGCGGCGCCCGGGCGCCGGTAAACCGGTACCCCGCTGAGTACGCCACTGAGTACCCCACCGAACAAGCAACCGGGCACGCTGCCGGGCACGCCACTGTGCACACCACTGACTACGCCACTGAGCACGCCACTGAGCACGCCACTGAGCACGCCAGCGCCTACTGCTGGGGATCGACTGGGCGCTTGAGCCATGAATCGAACCCGTTGTCTATGTAGGCGGTCACCGGCAGGTCATCGGCCAGGATGGCCAGGTCCAGGTCGGCACCCTCGCTGGCGTCCCTATCCGATATCCGGTCGGACCAGGTGATAGCGGTCAACCCGATCAGCAAGGCACTTGCGGCCAGCCAGAGCCTGGGGCCGGAGAGCCAGTTTCTCCAGCCACCGGTACCGCCGACACCGCCCGCGGCCACGCCGGCGCGCGCCAGGGCCGGCGCGGTCCGTGGCAGGGTCGATGCATGCATGAGCGCTGCCTTGCGCGCGACCTCCAGACGGGTCGCGACCTGATCATCGAGGCGCACTAACCCCTCGTTGAGCAGGGTCGTAACCTGGTTGCCGAATTGCGCGTCATTCACAGGGAAATTCCTTTTGCTTTCAACCACCCGGCCAGAGCATGCGTGGCACGCGAACAATGAGTTTTCACGCTCCCTTCGGAGCATCCCATCGACTCGGCTGTCTCGGCCACGTCCAATCCCTCCCAATAACGAAGCAGGAAGGCTTCGCGTTGACGTGGAGGCAACCTGGATAGTGCTTCTTCAATGGTTTCAAGGGTTTGAATCCGCTGTAACCGGTCTGCGGGATCGATGCCCAGACCGTTTGGATCGGCCGTCGCCTGGAGGGTCTCCAGAGCGTCAAAGCTCTCATCGTCGTTCTTCGAGGCCAACGACGAGAACAACGTAGTCCAGGTGTTGCGTACCTTGGTTCGCCGGTACCAGTCGCGGATCGAGTTTTGCAGGATCCGCTGGAACAGCATCGGCAACTCCTCCAGCGGATGATGAGCGTACTTGTCGGCGAGCTTCATCATCGAATCCTGGACGATGTCCAGCGCGGATTCGGTCTCCCGCACCGCGTAGACCGCCTGCTTGAAAGCGCGGCGCTCGACCTCGATCAGGAACTTGGACAGCTCGCTTTCGGAAGCCAGGATGTGCCTCAGCCGCGCTGGGTAGTGGGAGTCGAACCGGTCAGACCGGGCGGGTAGCCGACAGTTCGAGGCGGGCAATGGTAGCAAAGCAGCCAGCGGCCGGCCTGCCGGGTTGCAGTAGCCACCTGGTTGAGCGCTCGTTGCTTGACCCCACCCAGCCTTGCCGGTAGCCTCACCGGTTCTTCTGGAAACACGAAAAGTGGTTTGCCATCGCCAATTGTCGGCATGCGTGGATACCCGCATGTGTCGATCGGTGCGATGGCCGGCCGACCAAGGAGCAGTCCATGGACAGGATGATCGCAGCAAACGTGATGGAACTCACCGGGGCGGAAATCGTCATCCGGTGCCTGCAGGAAGAACAGGTCGAATTCGTGTTCGGCTACCCCGGCGGGGCCGTGCTTTACATCTATGACGAGCTGTCCAAACAGGACAAGGTGAAGCATATCCTTGTGCGCCACGAGCAGGCCGCTGTTCACGCGGCCGACGGCTATGCGCGCTCGACGACCAGATGCGGGGTGAGCCTGGTCACTTCAGGCCCCGGCGTGACCAACGCGGTCACCGGCATTGCCACCGCATACATGGATTCGATCCCGATGGTGATCATCAGCGGGCAGGTGCCGACCCATGCGATCGGGCAGGATGCCTTCCAGGAAGTCGACGCCGTCGGTATTACCCGTCCCTGCGTCAAGCACAACTTCCTGGTGAAAGACGTGCGCGAGATCGCGCCGACCATCCGCAAGGCATTCCAGATCGCGACCACTGGCCGGCCGGGTCCGGTGCTGGTCGACATCCCGAAGGACATCACCACCCACAAGGCGGTGTTCAACTACCCGCAGAACGTCCCGATGCGCTCCTACAGCCCGGTCACCCGTGGCCACTCCGGGCAGATCAGGAAAGCGATGCAGCTTCTGATGGACGCCAAACGCCCGATGATCTACAGCGGCGGTGGCGTGATCCTGGGCGAAGCGGCGGACGATCTGGCGAAGCTGGTGCGTGCGCTTGGTTTTCCGTGCACCAATACCCTGATGGGGTTGGGCGGCTATCCGGCGACCGACCCGCAGTTCGTCGGAATGCTCGGCATGCACGGCACCTACGAAGCTAACATGGCGATGCAGCACTGCGACGTGCTGCTTGCGGTCGGCGCGCGCTTCGATGACCGGGTGATCGGCAACCCGAAGCACTTCCACGAGGAACAGCGCCAGATCATTCATATCGACATCGACCCGTCATCGATTTCCAAGCGGGTGAAGGTGGATGTGCCGATCGTCGGCAATGTGAAAGAGGTGCTGGCCGACATGCTCGCCCAGCTCGACACTTCGCAGGAGCGGCCGGATGCCACTTCTCTCGCCGCCTGGTGGGCGCAGATCAACGAGTGGCGTGGCCGGGACTGCCTCAAGTACGACCGCGCAAGCCCGATCATCAAGCCGCAATCGGTGATCGAGGCGCTGTACAAAGTGACTGGCGGCGACGCCTTTGTCACCTCGGACGTCGGTCAGCACCAGATGTGGGCGGCGCAGTTCTACAAGTTCGACAAGCCGAGGCGCTGGATCAACTCCGGAGGCCTCGGCACCATGGGCTTCGGTCTGCCCTCGGCGATGGGCGTGCAACTCGCTCACCGCGATGCCCAGGTGGCCTGCGTCACCGGTGAGGCCAGCATCCAGATGTGTATCCAGGAATTGTCGACCTGCACCCAGTACCGGCTGCCGATCAAGGTGGTGATGCTCAACAACCGTTACATGGGCATGGTCAGGCAGTGGCAGGAGTTTTTCCATGGCAACCGCCATGCCGAGTCCTACATGGACGCGTTGCCCGACTTCGTAAAGCTTGCAGAGTCGTATGGCCATGTAGGCATGCGAATCGATCAGCCCTCGGACGTCGAGGCGGCGATGCGCGATGCATTCGCGATGAAGGACCGGCTGGTGTTCATGGACTTCATCACCGATCAGACCGAGAACGTGTTCCCGATGGTCCCCGGCGGCAAGGGGTTGTCGGAGATGATTTTGGTCTGAGCCGCGGCGGGCCGAGTCGCGGCCTGCCGCGTCGCAGACCCGCCAGGCGAATGGCCATCGGTAAGGCCGCTGCGCCTGCCTGCTTCAATCTCCGGGCCGACCGTCCGACTGCACCGACGTCCGGTGCGGTGAACCCTGATCGATGACTTCCCAACGAATTTTCGATGCCGTCCCGATGACTCCCGATAGCCAGATGCGCCACATCATCTCCATCCTGCTCGAAAACGAGCCCGGTGCGCTGTCCAGGGTGTCCGGGTTGTTTTCGGCGCGTGGCTACAACATCGAGTCGCTGACCGTCGCGCCGACCGAAGACCCGACGCTTTCGCGCATGACCATCGTCACCAGCGGCTCGGAGGAAGTGGTCGAGCAGATCACCAAGCAGTTGAACAAGCTGATCGAGGTGGTGAAAGTGGTCGACCTGTCGGACGGCGCACATATCGAGCGCGAACTGATGCTGGTGAAGGTGCGTGCAGCCGGCAAGGACCGCGACGAGATGAAGCGCATGGCCGAGATCTTTCGCGGGCGCATCATCGATGTCACCGACAAGTCCTACACGATCGAACTGACCGGCGAGGGGTCCAAGCTGGACGCCTTCCTGCAGGCGGTCGAGCCCGGGTTGATCCTGGAGACAGTGCGTACCGGGGCCTCTGGCATCGGGCGCGGGGAGCGAGTGCTGAAGGTCTGATTGTCGGTCTGTTTGTCGGGGCAGCAAGCGCCTGCTGGGCGCGTTTTCCAACCGGGCGCGCTGCGCGCGGATGATCGTCACACCCGGGCCTGCATGGTTCCGGAGCATTCAATCACAACGCATTGCGGAGAGCAGGCATGAATATCTATTACGACAAGGACGCCGACCTGTCCCTGATCAAGGGTCGCAAGGTCACCATCATCGGTTACGGCTCGCAGGGCCACGCCCATGCGAACAACCTGAAGGACTCCGGCGTCAATGTCACGGTCGGGCTGCGCAAGGGCGGCTCGTCATGGGACAAGGCGAAGAATGCCGGGCTCACGGTGAAGGAAGTCGACGATGCGGTGAAGGGTGCCGACATGGTCATGCTGCTCCTGCCCGACGAGCACCAGGCCCAGGTTTACCGCGAGTCGATCGAGCCGAACATCAAGAAAGGCGCAGCGCTCGCCTTCGCGCACGGCTTCAACGTGCACTTCCAGCAGATCGTGCCGAAAGCCGAGATCGACGTGCTGATGATCGCGCCGAAGGGCCCGGGTCACCTGGTACGTTCGACCTACACCCAGGGTGGCGGCGTACCGGCGCTGATCGCCATTTCGCAGGATTCCAGCGGCAAGGCGCGCGATGTCGCGCTGTCCTACGCGGCGGCAATCGGTGCGGCCCGCGCCGGCGTTATCGAGACCACGTTCAAGGAAGAGACCGAAACCGACCTTTTCGGTGAGCAGGCGGTGCTGTGCGGCGGCTGCACGGCGCTGGTCCAGGCCGGCTACGAGACGCTGGTCGAGGCGGGCTATGCGCCGGAGATGGCGTACTTCGAGTGCCTGCATGAACTCAAGCTGATCGTCGATCTGATGTACGAGGGCGGTATCGCCAACATGCGCTACTCGATCTCGAACACTGCCGAGTACGGCGACTTCACCCGCGGCCCGCGTATCATCACCGAGCAGACCAAGCTCGAGATGAAGAAAATTCTGAACGAGATTCAGACCGGCCAGTTTGCCAAGGAGTTCATCCTCGAGAACCGTGCCGATGCACCGACGCTCAAGGCGATGCGCCGTATCGGGCAGGAGCATTCGATCGAGAAGGTCGGCGGCAAGCTGCGCGAGATGATGCCGTGGATCCGGCAGAACAAGCTGGTCGACCGGTCGAAAAACTGATGGCTGTGCTCCCACCGGGCAAGGTGAGCTACCCCCACCCGATCCTCGCGCGCGAAGGCTGGCTGTTCATTTCGCTGTCGGTCGGCGCTGCGCTCGCGGTGACGCTATTTGCCGGTTTCTGGTGGTCGTTGCCGTTCTGGGTCGTCGCGGTGTTCGTGATCCAGTTCTTCCGTGACCCGGCGCGCAGCTTCGATGCCGGGCCGGACGCGGTGATCTCGCCAGCCGACGGGCGCATCGTCGCGGTCGAGCGTGCGCGCGACCCCTACCTGGAGCGTGACGCGCTCAAGGTGTCGGTTTTCATGAACGTGTTCAATGTGCATTCGAACCGCAGTCCGGTCGATGGCGAAGTGCGCGAGGTGCGTTACTTTCCCGGCCGGTTCTTCAACGCCGCGATAGACAAGGCGTCGCTGGAGAACGAGCGCAATGCGATGGTGATCGAGACCGCCGATGGCGCACGTGTGACTTGCGTGCAGATCGCCGGACTGATCGCGCGCCGCATTCTCTGCTACACGAAGCCGGGCGACCGGCTGCAGCGCGGCCAGCGCTTCGGCTTTATCCGTTTTGGCTCCCGGGTGGATGTCTACCTGCCACCGGATGCGGTACCGCGTGCCTCGCTCGGCGATGTGGTGTATGCCGGCCATACCGTGCTCGCCGAGATGCAGGCGGCGCCCAGGCGATGACCATCCGCCGCGACCCGCACAAGATCGCGAAGATCGAGGCGCGCAGGCGCGGCATCTACTGGCTTCCGAACGCGTTCACCACGGCGGCATTGTTTGCGGGGTTCTTCGCGATCGTTCAGGCGATCAATGGACGGTTCGAGATGGCGGCCGCAGCGATCTTCGTGGCCGGCATCCTGGATGGCCTGGACGGGCGGGTCGCCCGCTGGACGCGCACCCAGAGCGCGTTCGGCGCCGAGTACGATTCCCTGTCCGACATGGTGTCGTTCGGCGTCGCCCCCGCGCTGGTCGTCTACGTCTGGGCTCTGAAGGACTTCTCCCACCTCGGCCAGGTCGGCGGCCAGTCGCACTGGCTGCTTGGCCGGCTCGGCTGGATTGCCGCCTTCATCTATTGCGCGTGCGCGGCGTTGCGTCTGGCCCGGTTCAACACCCAGCTCGATGTCGCCGACAAACGTTACTTCACCGGTCTGCCCAGCCCGGCGGCCGCGGCGCTGGTGGCGAGTATGGTCTGGGCGTTCAGTCTGTATCAAGTCAACGGCGGGGATGTGAAATGGCTCGCCTGGATCGTCACCGTGTTCGCCGGGTTCTCGATGGTCAGCAACTTCCGGTTCTACAGTGGCAAGGACATCAATCTGCGCAAGGTCGTTTCGTTCCGGGTGGTGGTTGGCACCGCGATCGGTGTCGGCCTGCTCGGACTGGTCGCCGATACCCTGGCCGAATTGCTGCTGGCAGTCTCCGTCCTGTATGCGTTTTCCGGTTACGTCATGGCCCTGATCGGATCGCGCTTTTCGCGTCCGACTGTCGTCCCCCAGGCGGCCCCGTCGGCCGCGCCGGAACCGCCACCGGCTGACCGGCCAGGCGCTTCTGATTGATCATGGCCGACTGGAAAGAACTGGCGCTTGCGCCGTCCGCGTCCAGCCTCTACACTTTGCGCATGTCCTCGGTAACCCAACGCGTCGTCCTGTTCACCTACCTGACCAGCACCCTGCTGGCCAGCCGGCTGCTGCGCTCAGCGCGCTAGCCCTCCACGACCCATTGCGTTACCCAGCGCCGGCCCGGCCAGGACCCGATTTTCCGGTTCTGCCGGAGTCGCACCAGAAGGCACTCACCGCAGAGTCTGCGGCAAGGAGACATCATGAGCAGTGATCGCTTGATCATTTTTGACACCACGATGCGCGATGGCGAGCAGAGCCCGGGTGCCACCATGACCCGTGAAGAAAAGCTGCGCATCGCCCGCCAGCTCGAGCGGATGCGGGTGGACGTGATGGAGGCCGGCTTTCCCGCGGCCAGCAATGGCGACTTCGAGGCGGTGCATTCTGTCGCCTCGATCATCCGGGAAGTCACGGTGTGCGGCCTGTCACGCGCCAACCAGAACGACATCCGTCGCTGTGCTGAAGCGATCGCGCCGGCCCCGAGGAAGCGCATCCACACCTTTCTCGCCACTTCGCGCATCCACATGGAGAAGAAGCTGCGGATGGAGCCATCGCAAGTACTCGAGACGGCGGTGAATTCGGTGAAGTTCGCGCGCGGGTTCACCGATGACGTCGAGTTCTCGCCTGAGGATGCGGGGCGCTCGGATATCGACTTCCTCTGCCGGGTGCTGGAGGCGGTGATCAAGGCGGGCGCCACCACGCTCAACATTCCGGATACTGTGGGCTACACGATGCCCGAGCAGTACGGCGCTTTGGTCCGTACCCTGCGCGAGCGGGTGCCCGGAGCGGACAAGGTCGTCTGGTCGACCCACTGCCACAACGATCTCGGGTTAGCCGTGGCCAACTCGCTCGCTGGCGTGATGAACGGGGCGCGCCAGGTCGAGTGCACGATCAACGGGCTGGGCGAGCGCGCTGGCAACGCGGCACTGGAAGAGATCGTGATGGCGGTGCGCACCCGCCAGGACTTCTTCCCGTGCGACACCAACATCGATGCGACCCAGATCGTGCCGGCGAGCCGACTGGTCGCGGGCATCACCGGCTTCCCAGTGCAGCCCAACAAGGCGGTGGTGGGGGCCAACGCGTTCGCCCACGAGTCGGGCATCCACCAGGACGGCGTGCTGAAGAACCGCGAAACCTACGAGATCATGCGTGCGCAGGATGTCGGCTGGCACGCGAACCGGATCGTGCTCGGCAAGTTGTCGGGCCGAAACGCATTTCGCACCCGGTTGCAGGAACTTGGCGTGGTGGTCGAGTCCGAGGAGATTCTCAATGCCGCGTTCGCCCGGTTCAAGGAACTGGCCGATCGCAAGCACGAGATATCCGACGAGGACTTGCAGGCGCTGATGTCGGACGAAACCGTGACCCCGCAGGACGAACACTACAAGCTCGCTTCGATGAGCGCGCATTCCGAAACCGGCGAGCTGCCGCGTGCACGAGTGACGCTGGCCATCGGTGGCGTGGAGCGAACGGCTGATGCGACCGGCAGCGGCCCGGTCGATGCCTCGTTCAAGGCGGTAGAGTCGCTGGTGACGAGCGGCGCGGATCTGCAGCTCTATTCAGTCAACAGCATCAACAGCGGCACCGAGTCTCAGGGCGAGGTGACGGTGCGACTGCAACTGGCCGGGCGCATCGTGAACGGCGTGGGCGCGGACACCGATATCGTGGTGGCTTCGGTGAAGGCCTACCTGAACGCACTGAACCGGTTGCAGGCGAGCATCGATCGGACCAATCCGCAGCTCTGAGGTGAGCACACTGCTCAGGGCCGCGCCGCAGCAGCCCCTGGCAGCGACCTTCTGCAGGGGCGTGGCGGCAGCGTTCTGGCGGGCGGCTGGTCAGCCCCGGGGCGCTGCCAACTGAAGCCGCCGGGAATCCCGCGCGTAGTAGGACGCCGCAGCGATGAACACCACCGCGAGCGCGGCCTGGCTCCATGCAGCGATCGCCCCATTGCCGCTATCGGCATAGCCGCGCATCACGCCCTCGACGAAGTAGGCCAGCGCGAGCATTGGGGCCCACTGGTAGGTGTAGCGCCGCCCGCGCAGGATGCCGAACAGGGGCAGCAGCAACGGCAGCACCTTCAACACCAGTAGCGAGCCCCCTGGCCGGGCCGGGGCGATCCACAGTTCCCAGGCTATCCCGACTGCGATCAGGCCGATCAGACTGGCGATGGACAGCCAGTGCCAGAGCGCGACCCGGTGTGCCGAAGCCGCGGGTACCTGCTTGGGGGCGCTCATGCGACGAGCCTGGACGCCACCTGGGCCAGCCGTCGCCCCAGCGCGATGCACAAGGCCTTCTCGTCGGCGCTCACCGGTTGATCGGCTGCGTTCCCGGCGACATGGCTGGCGCCGTAGGGTGTGCCGCCGGTGCGGGTGGCGGACAGCTCCGGCTCGGTGTAAGGCAGGCCGACCAGAAGCATGCCGTGATGGAACAGCGGCAGCATCATCGACAGCAGCGTGCTCTCCTGGCCGCCATGCTGGGTGGCGGTCGAGGTGAACACTGCAGCGGGCTTGCCTGCCAGCGCGCCACGTGCCCAGAGCGCACCGGTGCTGTCCAGGAAGTGCTTCAGTGGCGCGGCCATGTTGCCGAATCGGGTCGGCGAGCCCAGTGCCAGGGCCGCGCACTGCTCCAGATCGGCCAGTTCGACATAGGGGGCGCCGGAATCCGGTACTGGCGGCGCCGTGGTTTCGACCACGGTGGCCACCGGCGGCACGGTGCGCACGCGCGCAGTCATGCCGGGCACCTGCTCTACACCGCGCGCGAGCAGTCGGGCCATGTCACGCACTGCACCGGTGCGGCTGTAGTAGAGGACCAGTATCTCGGCCATCGAAGCTGCCTGTCCTCGAAACGATAAGGGAAACCTGATTATAGGAAGTGCCGCGCAGGTCGGGCTGGAACAGCGACAATAGAGACGTTGTCCACTTGCGCCGGCGCCCGGGTTGGGTGATGGGTAGGGGCGGCTCGGGTGAGGTCCTGCCGCGCTTGGTCAACGCCGGCGGACTCAGCCCATCATCGGCCCCCAGTGTGCCCGTGCGCTTCGCCGATGCGCTTACTGGCGGGCTGGTCGCTGGCGTGCTGTTCGAGTTCACCAAGCGCGCCTTTGCCTTGTATGTCACCCACATCGGCGGTTTTCAGGCGATCTACGGTGCATTCGCCACCCTGCCGATCTTCCTGATGTGGATCTACCTGTCCTGGTTGGTCGTGCTTGCCGGTGCTGTGCTGGTCGCGGTCATGCCAGAAGTCCGGGCGCTGCAGAATGCAAGGCTGGACGCTGGCGCTGCACCGGCAGGGCGAGCCGACCGATCAGCCGACCGATCAGCCGAGCGATCAGCCGACCGATCAGCCGAGCGATCAGCCGAGCGATCAGCTGGCCGATCCTCGGACCGATCAGCCGGCCGATCCTCGGACCGATCACCAGACGACGGAGCCGATCGGACTTCTGGCGAGGCGCCCGGGACGGCGCGTCAGCGCGACCGGGCGGCTGCCGGCGACTGACCGGGAACAGCGGTGGGCGCCGCGGAGGCGATCTGGGTGGCGGCGCGCGGATCGAACTTCCAGTGATTGATCCAGGCGCGCACCACCAGGTTCGGGTAGTCCGGCTTGCCCAGGCTGCCGTTGTAGCGGCCAAGCGCCCGGAACAGGTTGCCCTGTTCGATGTCCAGGTAGTGGCGCAGGATCACGTTGCCATAGCGCAGGTTGGTACGCAGGTGGAACAGGTTGTGGTCGCCGCTGCCGCCGATCACGCCGGTCCAGAACGGCATCACCTGCATGAAGCCGCGGGCGCCGGCGCTGGACACCGCGTACTTGCGAAACGCGCTCTCGACCTGGATCAGCCCGAGCACCAGCTGGGCGTCCAGGCCGGCGCGGGTAGCCTCATAGTGAAGCGTCATCAGAAACTCGGTGCGCAGTTGCGCGTCCGGCATCCGCCGCTCCAGCCGACGCGACATGTCGGCCAGCCAGAGCTTCGCCTCCACGTCGGTGTCGAAGGCGTGGAACGACACGACCCGATCGCTGATCGCGCGGGACAGCGACGCCTTTACGCTGGCCTGCAGCGGTTCGTAGAGCTGCGCGCCGGCGAGTGCCGCGCGGGAGGCAGTCAGGCCGAACAAGCCCAGCGCGCCCGCCGCCGTAGCCGGCCAGGCGAGCGTGCCTGCGTGCAGCCAGAGTCGCCGCTGCGGGTTCATCTGCCCAGCGCTCCCATGAGAAACGCCAGGGCACCGGCGATCGCGACCATGGTGGGCTCGGCGTCGCGCCGGCCTTTGTACTCGACCTCGTCCTTGGCCAGCGCACGGTCGCCGATCACCACCCGATGCGGGACACCGATCAGGTCCATGTCGGCGAACATCGCCCCGGGGCGCTCGTCCCGATCGTCCAGCAGTACGTCGACGCCGGCGGCCTTGAGACTGGTGTAGAGCGACTCGGCGGCACTGCGCACCGCGTCGCTCTTGTGCAGACCGATCGGCGTGATCGCCACCTCGAACGGTGCGATCGCCGGCGGGAACACGATGCCCCGTTCGTCGAAGCCCTGTTCTATCGCCGCACCGACGATGCGCGAGATGCCGATGCCGTAGCAGCCCATCTCCATCGGCCTGCTCTTGCCGCCTTCGTCGATGAACTCCACCTTCATGGCCTCGGAGTAGCGGGTACGCAACTGGAAGATATGGCCGACCTCGATGCCGCGGCAGAGTTCGAGCACCCCTGCGCCGTCCGGGCTCGGGTCGCCGGGTAGCACGTTGCGCAGATCATGGACCGAGACCGGCTCGGGCAGGTCGCGGCCGAAGTTCACCTGCGTCAGATGAAACCCGGCCTCGTTCGCGCCGCAGACGAAGTCGGCCATCGCCGCGACGCTGCGGTCGGCGATCACCGGGATCGCCGGGTCGATGCCGACCGGGCCGAGGTAACCCGGCTCGCAACCGAGGCCTTTCGTGATCTCCTCGTCGCTGGCAAAGCGGAACTCGGCGAACCCGTCCAGCTTGGCGGCCTTGACCTCATTGAGCTTGTGATCGCCGCGCAGCAGGAGCAACTGCAGCCGCCCGCTGGCGATCACCGCGATCACCTTGACCGTTTGTGTCAGCGGCAGGCCGAGCAGTTCTGCCACCGCCTCGCAGGTCTTCATGCTGGGTGTAGCGACCTTCTGCATCGCGCGGCCTGGCGACGGCCGGGGCGTTGCCGGGGCAAGTGCCTCGGCCAGTTCCACGTTCGCGGCATAGGTCGAGGCCGGGCAGAAGGCGATCGCATCTTCGCCCGAGTCGGCCAGCACATGGAACTCGTGCGAGCCGGTGCCGCCGATCTGGCCGGTGTCGGCCGCGACCGCGCGAAAACGCAGACCCACGCGGTCGAAGATCCGGCTGTAGGTCCCATGCATCAAGTCATAGGTGGTCTGCAACGAGGCCGCATCGGCATGGAAGGAGTAGGCGTCCTTCATCACGAACTCACGCGCGCGCATCACCCCGAAGCGGGGCCGGATCTCGTCACGGAACTTGGTCTGGATCTGGTACAGGTTGACCGGCAGCTGGCGGTAGCTTTTCAGGTCGCGCCGCACCGCGTCCGAGATCACCTCTTCATGGGTCGGGCCGAAGCAGTAGTCGCGCTGGTGCCGGTCCTTCATCCGCAGCAGTTCCGGGCCGTACTTTTGCCAGCGTCCGGACTCCTGCCACAGTTCCGCCGGTTGCACCGCCGGCATCAGTAGTTCGACTGCACCGGCGGCATCCATCTCCTCGCGCACGATGCGCTCCACCTTGCGCATCACCCGCAGACCCACCGGCATCCAGGTATACAGCCCGCGGGCAAGCGACTTGATCAGCCCGGCGCGCAGCATCAGTTTGTGGCTGACGAGTTCGGCTTCACTCGGCGCTTCCTTCAGCGTGGCAAGATAGAAACTGGAGGCACGCATCTAAGGTTCGGTGATCCCTGGTCTGAGCCCCGCTGGTCGGAGGCCCCTGGTCGGAGGCTGGCGGTCGGAGGCGCCGGCAGCGCGTCCTTGGGTAGAGCGAAGCGCGCTGATTTTACAAGGGTTTTGGCACGGTGGCGGGTGTAAAGCCGCGCTTTGTGAAAGACGGCCTGGGGCATTCGGGTGTGGAGCAGTTGGGTGTGGAGCAGGCAATGGCGGCGAACTGGTGGCGCAACATCTGGGAACGGGCTCTGGATCAGACTTCAGCGGTGCGGGTGCGCGACCAGGACGGCATCCGGCGCTTGTATCTGGGCAGCGACACGGTGCAGAGCGCGATGCGCCTGGCCGACCCGGTGTTTCTGGAACTTGCGTATACCCGCACCATGATGGCCACCCTGCTGTTCCGGCCCGAGCCCGAGCGCGCCTTGCTGATCGGCCTGGGAGGCGCGTCGTTGGTGAAGTTTCTACATCATCGGCTGGCGCAGTGCAGACTGGAGGTGGTGGAGTCCGAAGCCGAGGTGGTCGAGGTCGCGCGCGCCAGTTTCTGCATGCCCCCGGATGATCCCCGTCTGACCACGATCGTTGGCGATGGCGCGGCCCACCTGGCGGCGCGCCGGGACCCGGTCGACCTCCTGCTGGTCGACGTCTATGACGCCAACCGGCAGGTCGCGCGTTGCGCGAGTCTGGAGTTCTTCTGCTCGGCCGAGCGGGCGCTCACACGAGACGGGGTATGCGCAGTCAATTTCTGGAGCAATGCGCCCGAATACCCGGTGTATCGCGACCGGTTCCTGAAGGCGTTCTGCGGACGGGTCGTGCTGATCCCGGTGGCCCGGCCGGGCAACCTGATTGCGCTTGGCTTCGCCACCGCGGACGGCGACTGGCGCTGGAGCGGACTGAGCGACCGCGCAACCGCGCTACGGGAACAGTATGGGCTGGAGTTCGATACCTTCGTCGACGCGATGCGACTGGCGAACCCCTATACCGACGTTCGCTTGCTTATCTGACCTGACCTGATGCCCTGGGGCTGACATTTGCGCCCTGCCGTGCGCCCTGCCGTGCGCCCTGCCGTGCTATCCAGCGCATGAAAAGTGTGAAAAAATCTTCACTTGCATGGCACGGGCCTGTCATCCTGTTCGTTGAATCGATTCGTTGAGAATCGATCCGTTCAAACGAACGTTCCAAACGATCGGTTCAGTTGGTGAACCGGAGGCGGTGCGTTGAGTCAGTTTTCAGCGTATCCGTTTCATCGGGTGACATGCATCGGTTGAAATACATTGGTTGACTGACATCGGACGAACGACACTGGATCCGGCAGCGTCGCAGTCTTCAACAGGGGCATGTGGTGATCGATCGCGACGGCTATCGTCTCAACGTGGGCATCGTCCTCAGCAATTCCCGCAGCCAGGTGTTCTGGGGCAAGCGGGTGCGTGAGGATGCATGGCAGTTCCCGCAGGGTGGGATGAAGCGCGGAGAGACGCCGGAGCAGGCGATGTATCGTGAACTCGAGGAAGAGGTCGGGTTGATTGCCTCGCATGTGCGCATTCTCGGGCGCACCCGGGAGTGGCTGCGCTATGACGTCCCCGAACGATGGACACGGCGGGACGCCCGCGGTCTGTACCGTGGCCAGAAGCAGATATGGTTCCTCCTGCAGCTGACCGGCCGGGATTGCGATGTCCGGTTGCGCGCCAATGAGCGACCGGAGTTCGATGCCTGGCGCTGGAGTGACTACTGGGTGCCAATGGAGGCCGTGGTCGAGTTCAAGCGTGAGGTCTATCAGTGCGCGCTGGCCGAACTGTCGCGCTACCTGCCCCGGGCAGGCGCGACCTCGCCCCCCGGTCGACCTGCCGACGACCGCGGGGCCCGCAGCGCGGACGAACAGGATCACACCCGCGCAGCGTGATAGCCTTCAGGCAGCGTCTGGCCGTTTACGGCCTGGCGGACTCTCGCGGGAGACTCTGATGGCAGCAGAATACACGCCGTTGCCGGTGGTGATGCTCGAGTCCGGGGCAGGCTTCGTCCAGCCGGTGCAGCGGCTTGCTGAACGGGTGTCGATGCACAGTGCGGCACTCGAAGTGATGACCGATCTCAAACAGATGAGCGCAGTGCTGGTGCGTGCCAGCGATACCGTCGCTCATGCGCGCCAGAGGATGCGTGATCGAGGGGTGCGCATGCTGATCTGCGTCGACGTCGCAATGCAGGTAGAAGGGCTGATCACGCTGACCGACATCGTTGGCGAAAAGCCGATCCAGGTGACCCAGTCGCGCGGCATCTCCAATGCCGAACTGCTGGTGCGCGACATCATGACGCCTCAGGCGCGTCTGGAAGGATTCGGGTTCGATGAGGTGTCGCGAGCCCGGGTCGGCCATGTGGTGGAGAGCCTGAAGCGCGCCGGGCGCCAGCACGCCCTGGTCCTGGAGGTCGACGCACAGCGCAGGCAGTTCGTGCGTGGCGTCTTCTCGGCCACCCAGATCGCGCGCCAGCTCGGGGTGCAGATCCAGACCACCGAGGTCGCGCACACCTTCGCCGAGATCGAGGCCATGTTGGCGCGCTAGGCCGACCTCGCCTGATGCCGAACCACTCCGCCCTGCGGCGGCGCCTGGCCACTGCGCTGGCGGTGCTGCTGTCGATCGTTTCCTTCTCCTGCGCGCGGCCGGGTGCTTCACCCGCCCCGCAGACCCCGCCTGCATCTGCCGCAGTGCCCGCGCCGAAGGCTAAGCCAACCGGGCAGCAGGTGCTGTTGCCAGGCTTTGGCGAGGACAGCGACACCACCATCGACCTGCCGGCCTATCCGGCCGACGCGGATCTGATCGAACTGCGCCAGGGGGTGCGCCCCGATCTTGGCTTCTTCGTCGACGCGCGGTCGCTGCAGCTCGCCCCAAATGGCGAGATCCGCTATACGTTCGTCGTGCGCAGCGCCAGTGGTGCGCGAAATGTCACCTTCGAGTCGATGCGCTGCCCAGTCCGCGAACGGATGATCATCGCGGTGGGCGGCACTGACCGGCGCTGGGCGCCGGCGCGCTTCCTGCGCTGGGAGGCGCTTGAACTGAACGACACCCTGGGTCAGCGAGGCACTCTGCACCGGGAGATGTTCTGCGCGGCTTTGTTGCCGATTGCCAGCGCCAAGGAAGGTGTTGCGGCGCTTCGGGCTGGGGGGCACCCGCGGTTGCGCTAGTCGCGGTGTTTCAACTGAATGCGCCAGATGTCATGCGCGAAGGCGACGCGGCGTCCGCATGCCGCAGGTGACGCCTGATCCGGCGCCGCTCAGCAGTCGCCCACCCGCTTTCCGGTGATACTCATCTGGGTATCGAGCGACTTCTCGGGTGAAATTGGCCTGGCATGTTTCATCGTCCCCTCGAACGCGGCGCGGCCGAACTCGAACGATCCGTTGCCACCGAAGGGCTGGGTCGTCCCCTTCGGCTGCGTGCACTGCAGTGGCCAGCTCGCCCGACTGCCGATCTGGCGCACCGTACCCACCCTGCATTCCGGGCCCATCGGTGCCACTGTGTCGGACAGGAAGCTCACCGGATCGTCTGCCTGCGCCTGGGTAAGGCAGGCCTGAAACCCCTTGACGGGATACTTCGCGCCCGGGGGCAAGGGAATCAGGCTGATGTTGGTGATCGTTACCACGATCTCCCACTGACCCTGCTGGATGCTGGGGCCCTTGCGTTGAGCGAGTGCTGAGCCGCTGGTCAACAGCGCCACCGCAATCGTGATGCACAGTGCCGGGCAGGCCACGAACCTCGGGCGTTCCTTCATGGGGGACCTCTCAAACGGCGGTGATGACCAGGTTGTCGCGATGGATGAGTTCCGGCTCGACTACATAGCCCAGCCGCGCTTCGATTTCGCGCGACTGCGCGCCCAGGATTCGCGCAGCCTCGGATGCCGCATAGTTGGCCAGACCGCGCGCGACCTCGCGCCCGTCCGGCCCCATGCAGCGTACCAGTTCGCCACGGTCGAAGTCACCACTGACAGCAATGGCACCGATCGGCAGCAGGCTCTTGCCCTCGACCATGAGTGCGCGCACCGCGCCGGCATCCACGGTCAGTTCGCCGCGCACCTGCAACTGGTCAGCCAGCCATTGCTTGCGTGCCGCGATCGGGGCGCGGTCCGGCGTGAGCAGGGTGCCGACCGCCTCGCCGGCGGCCAGGCGCAACAGCACGTCGGGCTCTTCTCCACTGGCGACTATGGTGAAGGCGCCGCTGCGCGCCGCGCGCTTGGCCGCGAGCACCTTGGTCAGCATGCCGCCACGGGCGAATTCGCTGCCGACCCCACCGGCGATCAGCTCGAGCTGAGGGTCACCGGCGCGGGCGGTTGCGAGCAGCGTCGCGCTCGGGTCAAGCCGCGGATCGCCAGTGAAGATGCCCGGTTGATCGGTCAGGATCACCAGTGCATCCGCCTCGATAAGGTTGGTCACCAGCGAGGCGAGCGTATCGTTGTCGCCCAGCTTGATCTCCTCGGTGGTCACCGTATCGTTTTCGTTGATGATCGGGATCACGTTCAGACCGAGCAGGGTGATCAGCGTCGAGCGCGCATTCAGGTAACGGCGCCGGTCCGCCAGGTCTTCATGGGTGAGCAGCACCTGCGAGGTGAGCAGTCCGTGCTCGCGAAAGCAGCTCTCGTACACCTGCACCAGGCCCATCTGCCCCACTG
This sequence comes from Burkholderiales bacterium, assembly GCA_038205245.1. Lineage (GTDB taxonomy): Bacteria > Pseudomonadota > Gammaproteobacteria > Burkholderiales > CAIKXV01 > CAIKXV01. The sequence goes on along the minus strand of JBBRCD010000011.1, from coordinate 34,720 downwards.
CAGCGGCAGCCTGAAGTTCGTGCAAGGCGCTGGGCCGGCGTGCCCAGCCCAGGCGCTGCATGCCTTCAGCGATCGCGCCACTGGAGACCAGCACGATCTCCCGCCCCTGCGTGCGCAGGGTCGCGATCTGCGCCGCCCAGCGGGCGAGGGCGGCACGGTCGAGCCCGTGGCCCCGATTGGTGACCAGGCTGCTGCCCACCTTCACCACGATGCGGCGTGCACCACGGAAATCCGTGGCCATCATGAATGTCCGTTTGTGCGGCCAGCGCCGTTGCTTTCAGCGGTCGCCATGGGCGCTGCCGACTGCGCGGCCAGAGCGCGCTCCTGCTCGTCCTGCTTGTCCTGGGCGGCCTGCAGCCCCAGGCGCGCCGCCTGCAGATGGGTGTGGATCGCCCGGATGAGCGGCTGGCAGCCCGCGCCAGACACGGCGGAGATCGAGAACACAGGCGCCTTCCAGCGCAGGCTGCGCACGATCTCGCGCTGCAGGCGTTCGGCTTCGCCCTCTACCAGCGCATCGATCTTGTTGAGTACCAGCCAGCGCGCCTTCTTTGCCAGCGCGGGATCGTACTTCTGCAGTTCCCGGGTGATCGTGCGCACCGAGGCGACCGGGTCCTGGTCGCCGTCGGCAACATCGACCAGATGCAGCAGCAGGTGGGTGCGCTGCAGGTGGCGCAGGAACTGGTGGCCCAGACCGGCCCCTTCTGCGGCCCCCTCGATCAGGCCCGGGATGTCGGCGATGACGAAACTGTGATCGATGTCCACCCGCACCACACCCAGGTTCGGGTGCAGGGTGGTGAACGGATAGTCGGCAACTTTCGGACGTGCCGCCGATACTGCACTGATCAGGGTCGATTTTCCGGCGTTGGGCATCCCGAGCAGGCCGACATCGGCCAGCACCCGCAGTTCGAGCCTCAGCTTGCGCACCTCGCCATGGTCGCCCGGGGTGCACTGGCGCGGCGCGCGATTGATGCTGGACTTGAAGTGCAGGTTGCCCAGCCCGCCCTTGCCGCCGCGCGCGAGCAGTGCGCTGTCGCCATCCTTCGCCAGATCGGCGAGCGGCGCGCCGCTCTCGGCGTCGTACACCAGGGTGCCCACTGGAAAGCGCAGGGTGATGTCGCGCCCGCCGGCGCCATAGCAGTCGGCCCCGCTGCCGCGCTCGCCATGCCCGGCCCGGTGGATCCGGGCGAAGCGGTAGTCGACCAGGGTGTTGATGTTGCGGTCTGCCACTGCATGGATGCTGCCGCCGCGGCCGCCGTCGCCGCCGTCCGGCCCGCCGCGCGGAATGTACTTCTCGCGCCGGAAGCTTGCAGCGCCGTCGCCGCCGTTGCCGGCAAGCACATCGATGATCGCTTCGTCGACGAATTTCATCGTGGGACGTCCCGGGAGATGCCGTGCCTGCAGGGTCGCAGAAAACAAGAAGCCCTGCCGTCGCTGGCAGGGCCCGGTTGCTGCTCGGCGCGGTTCGTACGCGGTTTGGTGCGCGGTTTGGTGCGCGGTTTGGTGCTCAGGCGGCGGGGATGATGCTCACCGTGGTCCGCAACTGCTCGCCCTTGAGGTCGAACCGGACCAAGCCGTGAATCAACGCAAACAAGGTGTGGTCGCGACCGACGCCCACATTGTCACCAGCCCGCATCCGGGTGCCGCGCTGACGCACGATGATCGATCCTGCGGTGACTGCCTCGCCGCCATAGGCCTTCACGCCCAGACGCTTGGCCTGCGAGTCGCGGCCGTTGCGGGAACTTCCGCCTGCTTTCTTGTGTGCCATGAAAATGCTCCTTGAGTGTGGACCGTCTGCCCGCGTCGACTCACTGCAGATGCCTGCGCCCGCCGTTCACCAGTCCGCCAGGGGCTGGCAACCTCGCGGGCAACCTCGGTCAGCCCTGGATCGTGTCGATCCGGACCTGGGTGTACGACTGCCGGTGACCCTGGCTGCGCCGGTACCCTTTGCGTCGCTTCATCTTGAAGATGCGGACCTTGTCGCCCCTGCCCTCGCCGATGATGGTGACCTTCACCAAAGCGTTCGCCAGCAGCGGTTGCCCAACCGACAGCCGGTCGCCGTCCGAGACCAGCAGAACCCTGTCCAGTGCCACCTCGTCGCCGACGCTGGCGGCGAGCTTTTCGATATTGAGCTGATCACCGACGGCTACCTTGTACTGCTTGCCGCCGGTCTGGATGACCGCATACATTGGATTGCTCCCGAAACTGCTGCTGAACCCGCGATTGATGGATCCACCGATCGATAGATCCGAGATTGACGGACTCGCTGTTGTCGGACTCGCTATTGACCGACCGCCTGAGCCGCGCCGCGTGACTTGAACGAACAATCTGTACGAACAGGCCTGAAAACAGGCTGCTTGCCAGCCCCGAAGAACCCGCAATGATACTGGCGGGCGCGGCGCCAGTCAAAGGGTACGTTCGCCAGTGGCGCGTCGAGCATGGCCCTGCCTGCCCTGTGATATCGTCATCAGGATGCTGCCGACGACTCGAGCCGACGACCTGATACTGCAACCCGCGCCGCCCATGGAAGGCTTCCGCAGCCTGATCCAGGCCGACCTGGACCGGGTTCAATCGATCGTGGTCGACCGGCTGGCCTCAGAGGTGCCGCTGATTCGTCAGGTGGCGGAATATCTTGTCTCGGGCGGAGGCAAGCGGTTGCGTCCGGCCCTGGTTTTGCTGTCCGCTGGCGCTTGTGGCTATCGCGGCAAGGCCCACCTGGAGATCGCGGCAGTGGTCGAGTTCATCCATACCGCTACCCTGCTGCATGACGATGTGGTTGACGAGTCGTCCCTGCGGCGCGGGCAGGCAACCGCCAATGCCCGCTTCGGCAATGCTGCCAGCGTGCTGGTCGGTGATTTTGTCTATTCCCGCGCTTTCCAGATAATGGTAGGCGTGCGCGATATGCGCGTGCTCGAGGTGCTGGCTGACGCGACCAACGTGATTGCCGAGGGGGAAGTGCTGCAACTTCTGGGCGTGCGCAACCCGGATCTGACCGAAGCCGACTACCTGCGGGTGGTCCGCTCCAAGACAGCCAAGCTGTTCGAGGCGTCCGCACGACTGGGGGCTGTGCTCGCTGGCGAGACGGCCGAGCGCGAACAGGCGCTCGCCGCCTACGGCATGCACCTGGGCACGGCGTTCCAGTTGATCGACGATGTGCTCGACTACTCCGGCGACCGGGCCACCATCGGCAAGAACCTGGGTGACGACCTTGGTGAAGGCAAATCGACGCTGCCGCTGATCCATGCGCTGGCCAACTCGCGCGACGGGCAACGCGTAATGCTGCGTGAGGTCATCGAACAGGGCGCTGTAGAACGCTTTGACGAGGTACTGGCTGCACTCGAAGTCTGCGGATCGCTCGACTATGCGCGGGCGCAGGCGGTGCGAGAGTCGGAGCAGGCCCGGGTCGCGCTCGCGCCGCTGGCCGATTCGGCGTTTCGCAATTCTCTGATAGACTTCGCCGCCTTCGCTGTTGGGCGTGCACTTTGAACCCGGTTTGAACACTTTTCAAGCGGGGTCGGAAGACGCAGTCACGAAGCACTGTCGCGAACTGTCACGACGAGAACTGTCACGACGCGGCAGGTCACGACGAGGCGGTTGCAGGTGCGGGTCAAACAGCGATTACTGTCGTGCAATCGGGGTGTAGCTCAGCCTGGTAGAGTACTGCGTTCGGGACGCAGGAGTCGGAGGTTCGAATCCTCTCACCCCGACCAGGCGCCTTGATCCCGTGAGGTGTCCGATGGCCCGTGTGGCCTACGCCGAAGAAGTCGATCATCCGGAACTTGCCAGCCGCATCCGCGAACAGCGTGGCGGCAAGATGCTGAACCTGTACCGGATGCTGATGAACAGCCCACCTCTGGCCGAGGGCTGGCTGGCGCTGCTGACCGCTATCCGCCAGCAGTGCGATTTGCCGGCGCTTTACCGAGAGCTGGCAATCCTGAGGGTTGCGGTCGTGAACAAGGCGCCTTACGAGTTCGCCGCCCATGTGCCTTTCGCCGGGAAGGAAGGCATGAGTGCCGCGCAGATCGAGGGTCTGAAGACCCTGGCCGTGGGCGGGGTGGCCGGGGCGAGCGGGTTGTATGACGAGAAGATGCGTGCGGTGATCGCCTATGCCGACTCGATGACGCGCGAGATCCATGTGCCGGATGCGCTGTTCGACCAGGCGGCGAAGTTCTTCGATGCCCGCCAGATGGTCGAACTGACCGCCACGGTCGGCGCTTACAACATGGTTTCGCGGTTCCTCGAGGCGCTGCACATGGACCCGGAGGCCGCGGCCCGATGAACGGTCGGCGGTGATCAAGTACCTGGTGCTGATCGCCGTCATCGCCGCGGTGATCTGGTTCATCAGCAAGGGGGCACGCGCGCGCGCTGCGCGCAGGACGCAGGCGAACGCACGGCCGGTGCAGGACATGGTCCGCTGCGCGCATTGCGGCGTGTTTCAGCCGAAGACCGACAGCTTCGAGGCGAACGGTCGCTATTTCTGCACTCGCGAACACGAGCGGCTTCATTGAGCGAGGCGGCTTCCGCGCAGGCGCCTGCCTACCGCGACGAGTTCTGGCGGTCGCTGCTTTACTTCAACATCTACCGGTCGCTGGTGCCGGTCGTGTTGATCGCGATCTGGCTGATCGACGAGCAGGGCATGTTCGGCAGCCGGTTGCCGCAGCTGTTTCTCTGGTCGATGGGCCTGTACGCAATGTTCGCCGCGGTTGCCTTCCTCGGCATCTTCGCGCGCCAGCCGGCGTTCGAGACCCAGCTCACTTTGCATTCCGTTGCCGACGCACTGTTCATCGTGCTGGCGATGCATGCGAGCGGGGGCATCTCCAGCGGGCTCGGGTTGCTGCTGCTGGCGTCCCAGGCGGCAGCCGCGCTGATCAGCCGCGGCCGGATGATGCTGTTCTACGCCGCAGTCGGTTCGCTCGGTATTCTCGCCGAGCAGGCCTACCGCGTTCTTCAGAGCGATGACGCCTCCGGGCAGTTCGTGCAGGCCGGGCTGCTCAGCGTCGGCTACTTCGCGACCGCCTTCGTCGCCCGCTCGCTTGCCCGCTACGCAGTTGAGAGCGAGCAACTGGCCGAGCAGCGCGGCGTCGATCTGGCCAACCTGGCGCAAGTGAACCAGTTGATCATCCAGGACATGCAGGACGGCGTCCTGGTGGTCGACGAACGCGGCGCCATCCGGCAGATCAATGAGCGGGCGGTCGAGCTGCTCGGCGGCCGCCGTCTGCCGAACCGGCGAGCGACCCTGATCGAGTACGCACCCGTGCTGGCTGAAGCCTATGCGCTCTGGCAGCGCCAGCCGCAGGCCCCGCTCAAGGCACTCACCATGCGCTCCGATTCGAAACTGCTGCCCCGGCAGGTGGCGATGCGCCCGGTGCCGGTTGGCGGCGAAGCGAGCGGTCGGGCGGTGATCTTTCTGGAAGATCTGTCCAGGATGCAGGCGCAGGCGCAGCAGCTCAAGCTGGCCGCCCTGGGGCGGCTCACCGCCAACATTGCACACGAAATCCGCAACCCGCTGTCGGCGATCAACCATGCGACCGAGCTGCTGCAGGAGGCCGAGCTCGCCAGCGAGACCGATGCGCGCCTGTTGCAGATCATCCATGACAACACCCAGCGGATCGATGGCATGGTGCAGGAGGTGCTCAAGCTGAACCGCCGCGACCGGGTGCATCGCGAGATCGTCGGGCTGACCAGATATCTCGAGACCTTTGCCATCGAGTTCTCGGGCAACGAACGCCTCGAACGCGCTGTGCTCCGGGTCGAGGCCGAGCAGTCGCTGGAGGTGCAGTTCGACCGCAGCCACCTGAACCAGGTGATGTGGAACCTGTGCCGGAATGCGCTGCGCCATGGCAGCCAGGGCACGGCAAGCATCCGTATCGTGGCGCGCCTCGCCGGCGCCGGCGAGCTCGCCGGCGAGGTGTGCGTCGACGTGATCGACGACGGGCCCGGCATCATGCTGGCGGTGCAGGCGCAGCTGTTCGAGCCGTTCTTCACCACCGTCAGTACCGGCACCGGCCTCGGTCTATACTTGGCGCGCGAGCTGTCAGAGGCCAATGGCGCGATGCTCGAGTTTGCCGCCGGGTCACTGCCGACCCGGTTCACACTGCACTGCAAGGCTGCCAGCATGATGAGTCAAGCCGAGTCACCGGTCGCCGCAACCGAACCGAGCGGGGAGGCGCGGCGTCGGTCGGCACTGAACGAACCTGGGACTCGCCGGTGAAGGCGCGCGCCCTGATTGTCGATGACGAGGCGGACATCCGTGAACTGCTCAGCCTCACCCTGAACCGGATGGGGCTGGTCACCGATACGGCTGAAAGCGAGTTCGAGGCCAAGCGCCTGCTGCAGAAGCAGCACTACGATGTCTGTCTGACCGACATGCGACTCCCCGATGGCGACGGACTCGCATTGCTGGAACACACTTCGCGTTTCTGGCCGAAGATGCCGGTGGCGGTGATCACTGCGTATGGCAGCGCGGAGAACGCCGTGGCCGCGCTGAAGGCCGGCGCCTTCGACTATCTGTCCAAGCCGGTGCAGGTCAACCAGCTGCGGGCGCTGGTGAAGTCCGCACTCAAGCTGTCCGAAGCCGCGGGTGCGGGTGACGATGCGCCGCTGCCGGCCCGGTCGGCCGACAGCGGACACACCTTGCTGGGCGACAGCGCGCCGATGCGCCAGGCGCGCGCGATGATCGACAAGCTGGCGCGCAGCCAGGCGCCGATTCATGTCTGGGGCGAGTCCGGCTGCGGGAAGGAGCTGGCGGCCAAGCTGATCCACCAGAAGAGCGTGCGCCAGGAGCGCCCGTTCGTGCCGGTCAACTGCGGGGCGATTCCCGAGAACCTGGTCGAGAGCGAGTTCTTCGGCTATCGCAAGGGGGCGTTCACTGGCGCCGATGCCGAGCGCGGCGGGTTCTTCCAGGCGGCCGATGGCGGGACCCTGTTCCTGGACGAAGTCGCCGAACTGCCCCTGCTGATGCAGGTGAAACTTCTGCGCGCAATCCAGGAAAAGCGGGTGCGCAAGGTCGGCTCCACCCAGGAGGAGCCGGTCGATGTGCGGGTGATATCCGCCACCCACAAGAACCTCGCCGACGAAGTGAAGAACGGGCGGTTCCGCCAGGATCTTTTCTACCGGCTGAACGTGATCGAAATGAAGATGCCGCCCCTGCGCGACATGCCCGAGGACATCGGTCTGCTGGCGCAGTCGTTCCTGCGTCGTCGCGCCGACACCGATGGCAACGCCTCTTCACTTTCAGCGGGCGCGCTGCGGGCGCTCGAGGACTACCATTTTCCGGGTAACGTGCGTGAACTGGAGAACGTTCTGGAGCGTGCACTCGCCCTCTGTTCTGGAAGCGAGATCACCCGGGACGACCTGCAGTTGAAGCCGACCGAAGTGGGTGCCGCCGACATCAAGGGTCTGCCACTGGAGGACTACCTTGCGACCATCGAGAAGCAGGCGATCGTCGAGGCGCTCGAGAAGACCCGCTACAACCGTACGGCTGCGGCGAAGATTCTCGGCATCTCGTTCCGCCAGCTGCGCTATCGGATGGAGCGTCTTGGCATCGATTAGGCAACCTGCCGCGATAGGGCGTACTGGACGGGTGCGCGGCGCCCGCCAGTTAGCCTCGCCCAACCGGGACGATCGTCCGCCAGGCACGCAGATCGACCTTCTGGTGGTGCATAGCATAAGCCTGCCGCCGCGGGTATTCGGCGGGGACGCGGTCATCGACCTGTTCCTGAACCGGCTTGATTTCGACGCGCATCCCTGGTTCGAACAGTTGCGCGGGCTGCGCGTGTCCGCCCATTTCCTGATCCGGCGCGATGGCGAACTGCTGCAGTTCGTGCCGTGCGCGAAGCGCGCCTGGCATGCCGGGGTATCCAGCCACCTCGGGCGCAGCCGGTGCAACGACTTCTCGATCGGGGTCGAACTGGAGGGCAGCGACTTCGACCCGTTCGAGCCTGTGCAGAACCAGGTGCTGGTCGCGCTGACCCGGCTGCTGCGCAACCGTTACCCGCTGGAGCACGTACTCGGGCATCAGGATATCGCGCCCGGGCGCAAGACCGATCCTGGTCCCTTCTTCGACTGGCCAGGCTTTCGCGCGGCGATCGCCATGACCGCTCCGGACGGCTCGGCGCCCGGTTAGCCTGCGGGGCTGTCGAGCGACGGCAGGCGAAGATGCGGGCCTTCTACAGTGACCAGTATGTGCTGCCGCTGCCGGTCGGGCATCGGTTCCCGATGCAGAAATACGCCCGTTTGCGCGAACGTATCGTCGCCGAACTGCCCGCCGGTGCAGTGAACCTCGAGTTGCCTCCAGCGGCGACCGACCGGGAGATCCTCCGTGTGCATGGTGCCCGCTGGCTCGAGCAGGTCGTCACTGGCTCGCTGTCCGAAGCGCAATTGCGCGAGATCGGCTTCCCGTGGTCGATGCAGATGGTCGAGCGGTCGCGCCGTTCCAGCGGGGCCACGATCGCCGCCTGCCGCGCAGCGCTGCAGGACGGCACCGCAGCCAATCTCGCCGGAGGCACCCATCACGCATTCCGCGACCATGGCGCGGGCTACTGTGTGTTCAACGATGCGGCCATCGCCGCCGCGGCGATGCAGGCCGAGGGACGGGTGCAGCGGGTGGCGGTCATCGACTGCGACGTGCATCAGGGCGACGGCACGGCAGCCATCCTGCAGGGCGATGAATCGGTGTTCACGTTCTCGATACATGGCCGCAACAACTATCCGTTCGTGAAGCAGACAAGCGATCTGGACATCGAACTCGAAGACGGCGCAGGCGATGATCGCTATCTGGACTGCCTGGATCAAGCGTTACACCAGGTGCTGGCTGCTGCGCGCGCCGGCCTGGCGATCTATCTTGCAGGGGCCGACCCATACAGCGGCGACCGGCTCGGACGGCTGTCGCTGACCAAGGCGGGTCTTGCCACGCGCGATCGGCTGGTCTTCGATCGTTGCGCGCACGCGGGTGTCGCGGTAGCCGTCTGCATGGCCGGCGGCTATGCGCGCGAGATCGAGGACACGGTCGATATCCACTTCGCCACGGTGCGCATCGCAGCCGGGCTGGACGCGTCGGAGCGTGCCTGACCCGGTGCGGCGCACGCCGATCGGCAGCGCACAGCACCGCAGGCGTACGGGAAGACAAGGGTCGATGCTGCGTCGCCATGTCGCGCGCGCGCAGGGCGCGCATGCAACGCTGCGCGCTCGACATGAAAGTATTCGACAAAAACTTTGCTCGTCCGCTTGACGCGATCAGCGAAACCCCTAGAATTAGATCGAAACCTCACTGCAGACACCACATCTAGTGTCTGTAGTAGAAGAAGTAGTCAAACGACGATCCCCGCGCACAAGATGTAGTCCCGTTCTGATGCGCAGGGTTGTCTTCATCACCACCCCGTGCGCCGTGCGCGATCGGCTCCGACAGACCCCCGGCTGATCAGGCAAGAACCGACAGCGTCGCTCCTGACCTGCGGTGCGTACCAAAAAGAGACTGGAGAGAAGCATGCAGATCGCGAGCGACCTGTCGCCTGATGTAGCATCGGCACCAGCGGTGCTGGCATCCGTAACCGAGGCCGCGGCTTCGCCAGTCGATGCCCGCTACGCGCAGTACAAGGTGATTCGCCGTAATGGCGCCGTGGTCGGCTTCGAGCCCGGCAAGATCGCGATCGCCATGACCAAGACCTTTCTTGCGGTCGACGGCTCTCAGGCTGCCGGATCGGCGCGGGTGCGCGAACAGGTGTCCCAGCTCACTGCGATGGCGATCGGTGCGCTGCTGCGCCGCCAGCCCAATGGCGGCACCTTTCATATCGAGGACATCCAGGATCAGGTCGAGCTGTCGCTGATGCGCTCCGGCTTGCACGAGGTCGCAAGGACCTATGTGCTCTACCGCGAGGAGCGAGCGCGCACCCGGGCCGAACTGCGTCGAGCGCAGCCGACGGCCGATGCGGCCGCCGCGCCGGCGCCGATCCGGGTCAAGAACGGCGACAGCCTGCAGCCGCTCGATTTCGGGTGGCTCAAAGGACTGATCGACGAGGCCTGCCTCGGGCTGCACGAGGTCGACGCCGCAACCATAATGGATCAGACCCTGAAGGACATCTATGACGGCGTGCCGCTGGGCGAGGTACGCAAGTCTGCGGTGCTTTCGGCGCGCGCGCTGATCGAGCAGGAGCCCAGTTACAGCTTCGTCACTGCCCGCCTGCTGCTGAACGATCTGCGTATCGAAACCCTGGGCGAGGAGAAGACCCATGCCCAGATGCGCGAAGGCTACGCCAGTGCCTTCCCGCGCCTGATCCGCGAAGGGGTCGCCGCAGAGCTGCTCGACGAGCGTCTTGGCCAGTACGACCTGGACCGTCTGGGACGCGCGCTCGTCGCCGATCGAGACTTCAAATTCGACTACCTCGGGCTGCAGATTCTGTACGACCGCTACTTCCTGCATATCGACGAGCGCCGGATCGAAATGCCGCAGACGTTCTTCATGCGGGTCGCCATGGGACTGGCCCTGGGCGAGATCGACCGTGAGGCGAGGGCGATCGAGTTCTACAATGTGCTGTCCTCGTTCGACTACATGAGCTCGACGCCGACGTTGTTCAATTCCGGCACCCGGCACAGCCAGATGTCCTCCTGCTTCCTGACCACGGTGGCCGACAACCTGGACGGCATCTACGAGGCGATCAAGGAAAACGCGATGCTGCAGAAGTTCGCCGGCGGTCTGGGCAACGACTGGACACCGGTGCGCGCACTGGGCTCGCATATCAAGGGCACCAACGGCAAGAGCCAGGGCGTGGTGCCGTTCCTGAAGGTGGTGAACGACACTGCGGTCGCGGTGAACCAGGGCGGCAAGCGCAAGGGCGCGGTCTGCTCCTACCTCGAGACCTGGCATCTGGATATCGAGGAATTCCTCGAGCTGCGCAAGAATACCGGCGACGATCGCCGTCGCACCCATGACATGAACACCTCGAACTGGATTCCGGACCTGTTCATGAAGCGGGTGATGGAGGCCGGCGAATGGACGCTGTTCTCGCCGGCGGATGTGCCCGACCTGCACGAGAAGTTCGGTGCGGCGTTCGAGAAGGCCTATGTCCGCTATGAAGAGAAGGCCGTGGCCGGCGAGATCCGCCTGTTCAAAAAGCTGCCTGCCCTGCAACTGTGGCGCAAGATGCTGTCGATGCTGTTCGAAACCGGGCACCCCTGGATCACCTTCAAGGACCCATGCAACATCCGCTCGCCACAGCAGCATGTGGGCGTGGTGCACAGTTCGAATCTGTGCACCGAGATCACCCTCAACACCAGTGACGCCGAGACCGCGGTATGCAACCTCGGATCGATCAACCTCAAGGCTCACCTGAAGCTGGACGGCGGGGCTGAAGTAATCGACCACGACAAGCTCAAGCGCACGGTCACCGTGGCGATGCGCATGCTGGACAACGTGATCGACCTGAACTACTACGCGGTCAACAAGGCACGTAATTCGAACATGAAGCATCGTCCGGTCGGACTCGGATTGATGGGCTTCCAGGACTGCCTGCATGAACTGCGTATCCCCAATGCGTCGCAGGACGCGGTCGAGTTCGCTGATCGCTCGATGGAAGCCATCGCGTACTACGCGATCTCGGCGTCCAGCGACCTTGCCGCCGAGCGCGGCCGGTATGCCACGTTCAAGGGCTCGCTCTGGGACCGTGGCATCCTGCCGATCGACACGATAAAGCTGCTGCGCGCAGAGCGCGGTGGTTTCGTCGAGTGCGACGAGTCGACCACCCTGGACTGGGAAGCGTTGCGCGCGCGCATCGGCCGCTTCGGCATGCGCAACTCGAACACGATGGCGATCGCGCCGACGGCCACCATTGCCAACATCACCGGCGTGTCCCAGTGCATCGAGCCGACTTTTCAGAACCTTTATGTCAAGTCGAACCTGTCCGGCGAGTTCACCGTGGTCAACGAGTATCTGGTTCGGGACCTGAAGAAGCTCGGCATGTGGGACGAGGTGATGATTTCCGACCTCAAATACTTCGATGGCAGTCTGGCCAAGATCGACCGCATCCCGGCCGAGGTGCGCAGCCTGTACGCCACCGCGTTCGAGGTCGACCCGTCCTGGCTGGTCGAGGCTGCAGCGCGGCGCCAGAAATGGATCGACCAGTCGCAGTCGCTCAACATCTACATGGCCGGCGCCTCCGGCAAGCGGCTGGACGATACCTACAAGCTCGCCTGGTTGCGCGGGCTGAAGACCACTTACTACCTGCGTACTGTCGGCGCCACCAGCGTCGAGAAGTCCACGGTAAAGGGTGGTCAGCTGAATGCGGTGTCGGTTGGCGGCGTTGCTGGCGGTTCCAACGTCCCACAGTCTGATGCCCAGTTCTGCTCGATCGACAATCCGGAATGCGAAGCCTGTCAGTAGTCTTCCGCTTCAACAGACAACAACGAGGGTAACAATGCTTCAGTTCGAGGAAGACTTCAGTGTCAGTCCGGCAGCGCAGTCTACGCAGCGTTCGATGGGACACGGCCACTTCGGGATGCAGGCTTCAGCCTTGGTGACCGATAACGTAGCGGTGGCGCGGCGGGTTTCTGCAGAAGACAAGCGGATCATCAACGGCCAGACCGACGTCAACCAGCTGGTGCCTTTCAAGTATGAGTGGGCATGGAAAAAGTATCTGGATGCCTGCGCGAATCACTGGATGCCGCAGGAGATCCAGATGAGCCGGGATATCGCTCTGTGGAAGGATCCAAACGGTCTCACCGACGACGAGCGGCGACTGGTCAAGCGCAACCTCGGCTTTTTCGTTACCGCAGACTCGCTGGCCGCCAACAACATCGTGCTGGGTACCTACCGTCACATCACCGCGCCCGAGTGCCGGCAGTACCTGCTTCGTCAGGCGTTCGAGGAGGCGATCCATACCCACGCCTACCAGTACATCGTCGAATCGCTCGGACTGGACGAGGCCGAGATATTCAACGCCTATCATGAAGTGGCGTCGATCCGGGCCAAGGACGAGTTCCTTATTCCCTTCATCGATACCCTTACCAACCCGCTGTTCAAGACCGGCACACTCGAGAACGACCAGAAGCTGCTCAAGAGCCTGATCGTGTTCGCCTGCATCATGGAAGGGCTGTTCTTCTATGTCGGCTTCGTTCAGATCCTGGCGCTGGGTCGGCAGAACAAGATGACCGGCGCAGCCGAGCAGTACCAGTACATCCTGCGTGACGAGTCGATGCACTGCAACTTCGGCATTGACCTGATCAACACGGTGAAAGGCGAGAATCCGCAGTTGTGGACGCCTGAGTTCCGCGAGGATATCCGCCAGCTGATGCAGCAGGCGGTCGAGCTGGAATATCGTTACGCCGAGGACACCATGCCGCGCGGTGTGCTCGGTCTGAACGCGCCGATGTTCAAGGAGTATCTGCGGTATATTGCCAATCGGCGATGCCAGCAGATAGGTCTGGAAGCCCTCTTCCCGGGTGCCACCAATCCATTCCCGTGGATGAGCGAGATGATCGATCTGAAGAAGGAACGTAATTTCTTCGAAGCCCGGGTCATCGAGTACCAGACCGGTGGAGCGTTATCCTGGGAATGATGTGAGACCGTTGCACCTGTCCGTGTACTAGGAGCCTGTGATGGCGAAGAAGGTCGCTCGGAAACCCGCGAAGAAAGCTCTCAGGAAAGGCAAGGCACAGACCGACGGTGCCAGTCGGCTGAAGAAGTCGATCAGGGCGGGTGGCTCGAGCCGGACAGCACCTGCGAAGAAGGCAGGTTCGAGCAAGGCTGCAACGAAGAAAACCGGGATGCAGTCGCCGAACAAGGCACTGAAGAAAATGGCGAAGAAGGCCGCCAGCAAGAAGGCCACAAACAAGACGGCCGTGAAAAAGGTCGCCGGTAAAGCGGCTGCGACGCGAAAGGTGGTCCGGCCAGCGCCAGCGAAGAAGATACCGAGCAAAGCGACGAAGAAGGCAGAAAATATCGCGACGCAGAGCGCGGAGAAGCGTGCCAGCAAGTCGGCATCAGAGGTCACGCCGTCGAAGGCGAGGCGGCCGGGCGAGAGCGTTGCAAAAGCGGTTCTCGCGAAGGCGCAAAAAAAGACAGCCCAGAAGTCGGTAGTCGCCAGTGCTCCGAAAGAGTCTGTGGTCGGGAAGTTGGTAGCGAAGCCCGCGACGGCAACTACGGTCAACCCGGTTACAGCGCCCTCTTCGATTCCCGCAGCGCCCCGGCCGGTTACCGTGCCGGGAGCTTGGCCATTCCCGATATTTGGGCACTGACCGCTGCTTGAATCTCTGCTGCCGACGCCCGGTATGAAATCCGGGCTCAGCGGTTCGGAGTTGCTTCTACCAGCCTTGTGGGCTGCAGGAAAAGCATAGCAGACCGACTGCGGCGCGCCTATCCGTGCTGGACGTATTTCCGGAAAGCGCCCATAACTCACTGATATATATGGGAGTTATTTTTTATCGCTTGTTCCCGGACAGGGCTCGAAGAAACCCTATGCCGCACTCGGGAATGAGCGCGGTTTTGCGTGAGAAGTCCCTGTTTATCAGGGTCAACGGTCGCCTGGGCTCGCCAGTGGCCGGGGTGCGCTCCGAGGGGCGCTGTCGGGCCCTGACTGGCCCCGACGCGCCCCCACAGGCGAGCTGTCAGCCCCGCTGTCAGCTCTTCAGGCAGCTGCTCATGAACTGCTTGCGCTCGTCGCCCTTGAGTTCCTTGGTGCCAGCCTGCTTGTTACAGGTCGCCATCTTCTCCTGTTGCGGCGTGCGCTTTTCGGCGGCTGCTGCCATGGGGACCTCCCCCTTCAGGCATGAACTCATGAACTTCTTCCGGTCATCGCCCTTGATTTCTTTCTGGCCAGCCATCTTGTTGCATGACGCCATCAATTCCTGCTGCTTGGTGCGTGCGTCCTCTGCCGCGTAGGCATGTGGCGTGGGTGCGGCCAAACCGCCAGCGAGCGCTGCCGCGGCAGACAGAGTGATAATGAACTTGCGCATCCTGCCTCCTCCTGCGAAAGGGCGCGCCGACCAGAGTGGCGGTAGTGCCCGACGGCGACTATGCCACAGGGCCCCGCGCACAGGCTCGCGCGCGCTCAGCCTGTATTGCGCTGCTCGATCATCCGGGTGGCCAGAGTCAAGCCGCTCAGGAACGCACCTTCGACCCGCGAGCCCGCGAGCCAGTCGCCACATGCGCCGGCCTGCAGCTGCGGGTCGAACAGGCAGGTCGCGCCCGGGGGCGGGGTCAGGCTGGCATTCTGGGTCACAGCCGGCCCGGAGTAGCGCCAGCGATGCGCGCGGGCAATCGCTGGCGCGCTGCACACACCGGTGACGCGCGCGAATTCCTCGAGCATCGGGTCGACGACTGCCTCGGGCGAGCGTTCGAGCGTGGTCTCGCTCCAGTCGCGCGCGGCATGCACTACCCAGCATTCCCCGGAGTCGCGTCCGGGTTTGGAGCCGTTGCGAGCGATCCAGGTCAGGGTCGATCCGGATACGAATGCAGCGTCATAGCCCAGCCCGAGTGGCGCGTCGAAGCGCAGCAGCAGCGCCCAGCAAGGCACCATCGGTAACCCGATCGCCTGCGCGCGCAGCTCTGGGGCTAAGTCGAACAGACCTGCCGCCTGGGGCGAGGGCGTTGCCGCTATCAACCAGTCGAAACCGCGACTGAGCGCGGCGGTGGTCTCTCGGGTGGTAGCCATACCGCTGTCCGCCTGCTGCACCCCAGCGTGCAGATGCCACTGGCTGCCGACCCGCCGCGGCGCGGCGATCGGGCAGTCGGTATGCACGACGAGACCCTCGGCGAGGGATTTGCCGACCCGGCTCATGGCCGGCACGCCGACATGGCGCACCGTCGAGTCGCCGACTGGCGCCAACTGCGGACGGTCGGTCGTGGCGTCGATCGCTGCCAGCCGCGGGGACCAGACTGCCACCAGACCTTGCGCAGTCCAGCGAGCGACGGCCTGCTTGAACGCCGGGTCGCGCGCGGTGAAGTACTGGGCACCATGATCGAAGATGCCGTAGTCCGCACGGCGGGTCGCCATGCGTCCGCCGACGCCGCGCGACTTGTCGAACACCTGCACACTGAATCCGGCGTCCATCAGCGTGCGGGCGCAGATCAGGCCCGAGATGCCAGCGCCGATCACGGCTGCCGATTGCGGGTTGGATGTTGTCATGACCGGAATTTCCTGAGGGGGTGGTGCCCGCGGTGCGGACGAACAAGTGGCGCCCTGGCCGGCGACCGAACAGCCTGGCTGTAACGGTCAGGTGCAGGCGTCTTCGTCTGGGTCCGGCCGTGGCGTGCTGATGAAATCGAACGGCGCTGCGCCAGCGGCATGAGGCAGTGTCGCCATCGGGATCGGCCCGCAGTCCAGACCAAGCGTCAATTGCGCACCGGAACCGGCGAGCGCGTCTGCCCAGCCCTGTTCATCCAGCCGGTCACCGCAGCCATCCAGGAAGCATTCGACCAGGGCTGGCAGATCGCGGTCCAGCACGCTGCCGAGCCCATGCTCGAACTCGATCACGACGCCGGCCTGCGCGTCGACCCATCCCCGCCTGGCGGCCGTCACCGGCTCGCCCAGGTGAGTCACCAGCGCGGCAAGCATCGGCGACCCAGGCCGGGGAGGCGTGAGCTGGCCGGGTATAAGCCGGGCAGGTACAAGAGACAGCACGAACGGGCATTGATCGAGGTCGACGAACACGCGCTGCGGGCCGTTCTGGAAGTAGTACCGGCCGCGTGCATCGCTGTGATAGTTCCGGTTGATGAACCCGATGGTCGGCCGATGACCGATCGGCTCGCCCTTGACCAGCCAGCGTCCGCGCCGGTCCAGGCGCAGCCAACCGTATACCGCCGGCACATCGGGCCATCGGGCCATCGCTTGCGCGACAATGTTGTCCATTGGAGTAGCCCGCGCCAGGAACGAAGCCGAGAATAGTACTAAATCGCAGGCGAACGCAGTGGATCGCACTGAGTGGATCGCACTGAGTGGATCGCACTGAGTGGATCTCACTCAGTGCAGCGTAACGACCAACAGGAGAAGGAGGCACCCGATGACCGATTCAAGCGACCAGACCAGCGAGTTCTTCGCCATGCTGCGAAAAATGGGGACCCCGGAGGCCTACGGTTTGCCTGGGATCGCGGCCATGGCGGCCGGCGCAGCAATGCCCGGCTTTCCCGGCCTGCCGGCGATGTTCTCGCCTACGGCCGATCCGAAAGAACTCGAGCGGCGAATCGCGGAACTGCAGACGGTCGAAAACTGGTTGAAAATGAATGTCGGCTTCATTCAGATGACGGTGAAGACGCTGGAGTTGCAGAAATCGGCCATTGAGTCGATAACCAGACCAGCGACGCCAGGAACTGAAAAATAGTCTTTTCCCATCACTGCAGCACCGGTCGGCGGTGTCCGGCCGCCCGTCAGACGCCCGTCAGTCGCCCGTTCCTTGGTCGCTCGAACCACGTATCCGCGCCCGACACATAATCAAGCCGATGCAGTTCCCCACCATTCCCTCGCAGAAAGTCACGCCAGTCGTCCGGCGTGACGTGACGCCGGTCGCCCCGACCACCGCGGTGGCCAGTTCTGAACGCAGCCTCGTGACCAGGGCTCCAGTGGTTCCCGCAGCCAAGCCGCCGCCGCTGGTAGCGGGCCCGGACGCCGAGCGCAGACAGGGGAGTCGGCGAGACGCGTCTGACCGGCGCCGGGGCCAGCAACCGGTGATACTTGATACGCGAACCGGACGCGACCGCCGTGGTGAGCGTCGTCGCGTGGACGATCCGCTGCCAGGGCGGCTGGACGAGTCGGCCTAGGCGGCGCACCTGGCCCGCCTTGCTGGGCTAGTGCAACTGCTTGGGCCGGGTATGGGGTTGAGTGGCGCTGGCGAGACCGGTTTCGCCAGCGGCCTGCTTGCGGGTCCAGTCTTCCGCAAACAGCTTGTTGATCAGGGCAGCGACCTGGGACACATCTTCGGCGCCGAACTGGCGCCCGAGCAGGTTGGATACCTCTTCGACCATCAGTCGCCGCTGCATGTCATGGATTGCCTGCGGTGTCGGGCCGACGAACATCAGTTGGACCTCGTCGCCCTTGTCATGGAAATAGGTGATCTCGACGGTCGAGGCCTCCTCCGCCAGCGGTCCGAGCCCGGCCAGTGCGTCGCCAAGCACACCCTGGAAGTTACGGCCCACATCGCCTGTCCAGCAGATCTCGAGCAGGAAACGCTTGCGGTCGAACACGATGCCGGGCTCATCCTGCTCCAGACTCCGTGCTTCCTTGATCGACGCGCAGTCGAGGTAGTCCAGCCAGGGCCGCAAGGCGCTCTCGACCTGACCGTTGGAGGCGCCTTCTACCAGCACCACCGTGCCGTGGACATGTACTTCGGTACGCATTGCGGATACTCCTGACTGGATGCCTGACTGACGAGTTCGCTGTCAGTCGCTGGACGCGACGATCGGATTGCGCAGGATGCCGATACCCTCGACTTCGGTTTCGAGCACGTCGCCCGGTTTGAGGAACTCCGGCGGCGTGCGGGCATACCCCACACCCTGGGGCGTACCGGTGGAGATTACATCGCCCGGCTCAAGCGTGAGTCCGAGCGACAACTCGGCGATCAACCGTGGCAGTTTGAAGAACAGGTGGCGGGTATTGGATGCCTGCTTGACCACGCCGTTGACCCGAGTCCACAGGTCAAGCTCCTCGGGCTTGATGGCGTCCGCAGTGACGATCGCCGGACCCATCGGACAGCTGCCATCCAGGCTCTTGCCCTTGAACCACTGGTTGCCATGGTAACGCTGCATATCGCGCGCGGTGACATCGTTGATGACCGTGTAGCCGAACACATGCGACATCGCCTGGGCCTCGGAAATATTGCGCCCGCGCTTGCCGACGATCAGCCCGAGTTCGCACTCCCAGTCGATCTTGTCGCTTACCGCCGGGTTGAACGGGATCGGATCGTAGGGGCCGTTGAGCGCGTTGGATGCCTTGGTGAAAAAGGCCGGATGGTCCGGCAGGTCGACCGCCGCCTTGCGCTGCGCCGCCCCCTCGTTGAAGTGATCGACATAGTTCCAGCCGACACAGTAGACATTGCGCAACAGGCGCGGCAGCGGCGCGCACACGGCTACGCCGTCCAGCGGACGGCGCACTGCCGCCGGGTGCGCGCCAAGCGAGGCGAGCGCCGCGTGTCCTGCGCTGCCCGACTCGATCAGCGATTGCATGCTGGTGCCATCGAACGGCAACTTCAAGCCAGCGCCAGCGGCAGTCGCAGCCACATCGATCAGGTCGGTGCCGTTGGTTGCCAGCAGCCCCAGGGTCGGGGCTGCGACGTTCGTTCTGTAGGTATAGAGCTTCATTCTGTGCGGCTGTTCCGTGCTGTAGGCGGGGATGGTGAAGGTCGGTGAGCGGGGTTCGGCTGCGCTGCCGGGAGCAACCCGGGAGCGCCTGTACAGCCTCGATCAGCAGGCTCTGGAAGCATGACCGGCAATCCGGAGCGGTCAGGTATCCAGTCGAAGCCGCAGCCGCTCGGTGGCGCGAACCAGTTCGGCGCGGATGCCAGGCTCCCAGGCTGAATGACCGGCGTCCGGCACCACCACATACTGCGCTTCCGGCCACGCGCGATGCAGGTCGTCTGCACTGACGACGGGACAGACAGCATCATAGCGTCCCTGCACTATCACGCACGGCAGGTGCCGGATGCGCCCGACGTTGTCGAGCAGGGCGTTGTCTGGAAGGAAGATGCGGTTGATGAAATAGTGAGCCTCGATCCGCGCCAGACCGAGCGCCACGCTGTCACCGGAAAAATAGGAGACGGTCTCCGGACTGGGCAGCAGGGTCGAGCAGCTGCCCTCGTACACGCTCCACGCGCGCGCCGCCGGCATGTGCACCGAAGCCAGCGGATTGGTGAGGCGCTGGTGGTAGGCGACCAGAATGTCTTTGCGCTCCTCGATGGTCAACGCGGCGGCAAAGGCGTGCCAGGCTTCTGGAAAGATCGACTTGAGCCCGTAAAGGAACCAGTCGATCTCGGACTGGCGGCACAGGAAGATACCGCGCAGGATCAGCCCATGGCAGCGCTCGGGGTGCGCTTGGGCGTAGGCCAGTGCGAGCGTGCTGCCCCACGAGCCCCCGAACACCACCCAGCGGTCGATGCCCAGGTGTTGACGCAACCGCTCGAGGTCGTCGATAAGGTGCGGTGTCGTGTTGGCAGTGAGTTCACCATGCGGCAATGATCGTCCGGCACCGCGCTGGTCGAGCACCACGATCCGGTAGCAGGCCGGGTCGAAGAAGCGACGGTGCTCCGGCGAACTGCCTGCCCCCGGACCGCCATGCAGGAACACCGCGGGCACCCCGGCTGGATTGCCGGATTGCTCCCAGTACATCTGGTGCAGGTCGTCCAGCCGCAGCATGCCACTCGCATAGGGCTCGATCGGGGGAAACAGCTCTGAGCGGACCGGGTCGCGCTGGTCTGGCATCTGGGAAGCGGCGAGGGCGCCGATGTAAAGGGAGGGGAACGAGCGGGGGCTCGCAGGTCTGCCTCGCTGGGCGGGGTGGGTGCCCAGCAGTGTGTGGAGTACACATCCGGCGCAGACAACAACGTGAACACGAAGTTAGCACGAACCCGCCCGAGAGGTGGTCGACGGGCGGGGTATGCATGCTAGTATCGCGAAACTACCAGCTGAATCATGGCGGAAGAGCAGCAGAGCGACCTGGAAAAAACAGAACCGGCCAGCGCACGACGCCTAGAACAGGCACGTGAGCAGGGACAGGTCGCCCGCTCCATCGAGCTCACCACCTTCTCAGCGCTACTTGTCTCCGGCGGCTTGTTGTTGTTTGCCGGCGCCGGACTGCTCGACGGGTTGAGGACCATTCTTCGCAATGGGCTGACCTTGGACCGCGCCAGCGCGTACGAGCCTGCGCTTGCGATGTCCCGGCTCTATCAGTCCCTGTTCGACGCACTCTGGGTACTCGCCCCGTTGTTCGTCGCCTGCATGTTGGTGGCCCTGGCCGCACCGATGTTGCTTTCCGGTTTCCTGTTCAGTGGCCAGGCGCTCGAGCCGCGCTGGAACCGGATGAGCCCGATCGCCTTCGTCGGCCGCACTTTCTCGGCGCAGGGTCTGGTCGAACTGCTGAAGGCGATTCTGAAGACCGTGTTCCTGGGCGGGATTGTGGTGACCATGCTCTGGAAACAGAAAGACGCGATCGCGCTGCTCGCGGTCGAGCCGCTCGAGGGAGCGCTGGCCCATGTCGGGTCGTTGATGACAGACGCCTTCGTCGCGGTGATGCTGGCGATGCTGGTGATCGTGCTGATCGATGTGCCGTTCCAGTTGTGGAATCATGCCAAGCAATTGCGCATGACCAAGGAAGAGGTCAAGAAGGAGAGCAAGGAGACCGACGGCAACCCCGAGATCAAGGCGCGCATCCGCATGTTGCAGCGTGAGATGTCACGCCGTCGGATGATGGCTGAAGTGCCCAAAGCGGACGTGATCATCACCAACCCGACCCACTATGCGGTGGCGCTGCGCTACCAGGAAAAGCGGATGCGCGCGCCGCAGGTGGTGGCCAAGGGCACCCGCGAGATGGCTGAGCGGATTCTCGAACTCGCGCGCGAGAATCAGGTGCCGGTGCTGCGCGCAGCGCCGCTTGCCCGCGCGCTCTACAAGCATGCTGAGATCGGCGAGGCGGTGCCGTCGGCGCTCTACGGTGCAGTTGCCGAAGTGCTGGCCTGGGTCTACCAGCTCCGGCTGGCACGCGGCTACGGGTCGGTGGTGCCGGGCGCGCCCCAGTCGCTTGACGTGCCGCCCGGCCTTGACCCGGGGCCGGATACGGATGCGGATGCAGTGCAGGATGCGCCACCTGGTGCCCTCGTGCCAGGCGTGACGGCCGCGATCCGGGAGCGGCCGGTGGGCGATGGACTTCGCGCGTGATGGCCGGGAGAACTGAGCGATGAGTTCGCCGATGCCGCCGTCCGGCGCAGTCCCGCTTGCCACGCCAGACAGCCAGATGAAGTTCACCCGGCTGGGCGCGCCGCTGCTGATCATCATGGTGCTGGCGATGATGGTGCTGCCGCTGCCGACCATCCTGCTAGACCTGCTGTTCACGTTCAACATCGCGCTGTCGGTGATCGTGCTGATGGTCGCGCTCTATACACTGCGCCCGCTCGATTTTTCGGTGTTCCCGACCATCCTGCTGGTGACCACCCTGCTCAGGCTGTCGCTCAACGTCGCTTCGACCCGGGTGATCCTTCTCGAAGGCCATACCGGTCCGGATGCGGCCGGCAAGGTGATCGAAGCGTTCGGCAACTTCCTGATCGGTGGCAACTATGCGGTCGGCCTGATCGTGTTCGTGATCCTGGTGGTGATCAACTTCGTGGTGATCACCAAGGGCGCTGGCCGCATCGCCGAAGTGGCCGCGCGGTTCACGCTCGATGCGATGCCGGGCAAGCAGATGGCGATCGATGCCGATCTCAATGCAGGACTGATCCGCGAGGACGAGGCGCGCAAGCGCCGCCAGGAGATCGCTGCCGAGGCCGACTTCTATGGCTCCATGGATGGCGCGTCCAAGTTCGTCCGCGGAGACGCCATCGCCGGCATCATCATCGTGATGATCACCATCATCGGCGGGTTGGCAATCGGCATGCTTCAACACAACATGGCTTTCGGTGACGCCGCCGGCACTTATGTGCTGCTGACCATCGGTGACGGTCTGGTCGCACAGATTCCTGCGCTGGTGATCTCGACTGCAGCCGGCATCGTGGTCAGCCGGGCCGGCAGCGAGCAGGACCTGTCGGACCAGTTCATCGGACAGATGTTCAACCGGCCAGCGGTGCTCTATATCACTGCAGGCATCATCGGCCTGATCGGGCTGATCCCGGGCATGCCCAACTTCGCCTTCCTGGTGATCGCCGCGGCGCTGGCGACTGCGGGCTACTATGCCGACCAGCGCCAGCGGGCGACGATCGCAGCACCTGCGCCGTCACAGCCGGTGCGCACCGAAGCGGTCGAGGTCGGCTGGAATGATGTGGTGCCGGTGGACATGCTCGGTCTGGAGGTCGGCTACCGGTTGATCCCGCTGGTCGACCGCGCCCAGGATGGCGAACTCCTGAAGCGCATCCGCGGCATCCGCAAGAAAGTTGCGCAGGATCTCGGCTTCCTGGTTCCGGCAGTGCATATCCGGGACAATCTCGAGCTGCGCCCGAACGCCTATCGCATCCTGCTGAAGGGTGTCGACGCCGGCACCGGGGAAGTGTTTCCCGGCATGTACATGGCGATCAACCCTGGTCGGGTGCTTGGCACCCTTCAGGGCACCGCGACCACCGACCCGGCGTTCGGCCTGCCGGCGACCTGGATCGAGGCGGGCCAGCGCGACCAGGCGCAGAGCCTGGGCTACACCGTGGTCGATGCCGGGACGGTGGTGGCGACCCATCTGTCGAACATGATCCAGTCCAACGCCCATGAACTGCTCGGGCGCGAGGAAACCCAGTCGCTGCTCGACCATGTGGCCAAGGATGCCCCGCGGCTGGTCGAGGATCTGGTACCCAAGACGCTGGCGCTGACGGTGGTGCAGCGGGTGCTGCAGAACCTGCTGGCCGATGGCGTGCATATCCGGGACATGCGCACCATCATCGAAACCCTGGCCGAGCATGGCGCGCGCACCCAGGACCCTGAGGAGCTGACCACGCAGGTGCGGGTTGCGCTCGGACGAGCGATCATGCAATCGGTGTTCTCCGGCGGCAGCGAGCTGCCGGTGATCGCGCTCGATCCTGCGCTGGAGCAGATGCTGACCCAGATGACTCAGGGCCGCATCGCAGGTGACAAGGGTGATCGCGCTGGCGAGCCTGCCGGACTCGAGCCGACCCTGGCCGAGAACCTGCTGCGCCAGGCGGCCTCGCTCACCCAGTCCCAGGAGCAGTCCGGACAGCCGGCGGTGCTCCTGGTGGCGCCCGCCCTGCGCGCGCTGCTGATGCGCTTTCTCAAGCGCGCGGTGCCCCAGCTGAAGGTGATCTCGCATGCCGAGATCCCGGACAGCAAGACCATCCGTGTGGTCGCGGTGCTGGGTGGTCGCGCATGATCGTGCGCCGGTTCCAGGCCGCCTCGACCCGCGAGGCGCTGCGCGAAGTGCGCGATGCGCTCGGGGCGGATGCACTGATCCTGTCCAATCGGCGCCTGCCCGCTGGCGGCGTGGAACTGGTGGCGATGAGCGATTCCGGCATGGATGCAGCAACGATGCCGGCACCGTTCGCTGCCCGCACGCCGATCGATCCTGCGCGGCGCTCGCCAGCGATCGACGCGTATGTGCAGACCGCGCGGGTCCATGCCACAGCCGAAGCCGGGTCCGATCCGGCCCTGGCGGACGACCTGCCGGTCTGGTCGGCGGCAGCCATGGCCGCGCGGCAGGCGCAGGCGGCGGGCAGGACCCGGAGCGAGGCCAGCCCGCCGCCTGCACCTGCCGCTGCAACGGCTGTCGCCCAGACCCAGAAGGTCGAGATGGCCGATCGCGTCAGTGCCGCACCGGAGCCTGCGCCGCGCGACCAGGGTGCGATCACCGAGATCGCGGCCGAGGTTCGTTCGTTGCGCTCGCTGGTCGAGCAGCAGCTGGCCGGGTTCGCCTGGGGCGAGCGCGCCCGTCGCTCGCCGGTGCAGACCGAGGTGATGCGGCGGCTGCTTGCTGCCGGCTTCAGCACCCTGCTCGCCAGTGAACTGGCCGAGGTGGCGGCACGCAGCGTAGTGGCGACAGCGGCCGCACCCGCACCCGGCGCTGCCGCTGTCTCGGCAACGATGGTCGATACTGCCTGGCGACA
Source organism: Burkholderiales bacterium (assembly GCA_038205245.1). Classification (GTDB taxonomy): domain Bacteria; phylum Pseudomonadota; class Gammaproteobacteria; order Burkholderiales; family CAIKXV01; genus CAIKXV01. Next base: position 10,003 of record JBBRCD010000011.1, on the reverse strand, counting down.
GGTTCGTGCCTCGCTGCTCGAGCGCCTCAAGGCGCTGCTCCAACCGGTCGATCCCTGCGAGCGGGGCGGGGTGTACGCGCTGGTCGGGCCGACCGGCGTGGGCAAGACCACCACTGTGGCCAAACTCGCCGCCCGTTGCGTTCTGGCGCGTGGGGCCGCGAGTGCCGCGCTGCTCACCACCGACGGCTTCCGGATCGGTGCAGTCGACCAGCTGCGCATCTACGGGCGCATCCTGGGAGTGCCAGTGATTGCGGTGCGCGACGAGCCGGAACTGCAGATGACGCTCGTTGATCTGGCCTCCCGGCACCTGACGCTCATCGATACGGTCGGCATGAGTCAGCGTGACCGGCGGCTCGCCGAGCAGGTGGCGCTGCTCTCGGGTGAGGGCCGGCCGGTGTCCCGGGTACTGCTGCTTTCAGCGGTCGCCTCCGGCAGCGTGCTGGAGGATGTCGCCACCCGCTATGGCGGCGCCGCGCTGGACGGTTGCATCCTGACCAAGATAGACGAAGCGGTGTCGCTCGGCGGGGTGCTGGACGTGGTGCTTCGGCACCGCCTGCGGGTGTACTTCGTCACCAACGGGCAGCGGGTTCCGGAAGACCTGCACCTGCCCAATCCGCTGTACCTGATCGATCGCGCATTGCGCGCCATCGAGACCGCGCACGCGTTCACGCCGGCCGGTGACGACTACGCCCTGATCGCTGCCAGCGGAGGCTCCGGTGCCTGAACTGATCGAGGATCAGGCGGCCAGCCTGCGTCGGCTGCTCGGCGGTGCGACCCTGCACAGCTTGTTGTTCATCGGCGCCGATTCCGGCATCGGGCAGAGCGCTCTGGTGGCCAACATAGCGCACGCGATGGCGCAGTGCGGCCAGTCGGTGCTGGTGATCGATGCCCAGCCCCAGTTGCGCAGCGGTGCCCGCTGGTTCGGGTTGTCCCCGCGTGGCGACCTGGCCGAGGCAATGGCCGGTGAGCGGCGTCTGGACGACTTGCTGCTGCATGCGCCAGGCGGCGTGACCTTGTTGCCGGCAGCGCGCCTGCCAGACGCGCCCGGGACAGCCGCCCAACGCCCCTCCGGAGCCAGGGCGCGCGTACTTTCCGAACTCGGCTCGCGGTTCGATACCGTTCTGATCGATGTGCCGGCCGATCGGGTTCTACACTGGACGCCGGCGGCGGCCCATGCCGGGGCGATCCTGCTCGGGTCCAGTGAGCATCAGCGTTCGATCACCGCGGGCTACTCGGCACTCAAATCGCTCAGCTGGCAGAACGGCCAGCAGCGCTACCTCTGGTGGATCGCCCGCGCCACGGCCACTGCGCCGGCAGAGGCTGCCTATCGCAAGGTCGCGCAGACCGCGCAGCGGTTCCTGCACATGCAGCTTGGATTCGCCGGTGCGGTTCCGGCCGATCCGATGGTCGGTCGTGCCGAGCGGATGCGCAGGCCGGTGGTCGAGGCGTTTCCGGCAAGCCGCTATGCCGCGGCCTGTGCCATGCTTGCAGCCCGTCTGTCCACCTTGCCCCGCCGGTCCGACGCTGCGACGCTCGTCTGGGACGGATTGCTGGGGTTCGAACCTGATCCGGACGCGTCCCGCGCGCCGATGGAGCCCCGGCATTCCCGCTCACCTGAAGTTACTCATCTGACACCACCCAACCACGGCCGATCGGCGCGCCAGACCGAACCGAACTAGTATCCCGCTAACCCCCGCTCAGGATTTTCCCCTAGATGCCCCCTATTGCCTCTGTCGACGACAAGGATGCCATCGTGAAGGAGATGGCGCCGCTGGTGAAGCGGATCGCCTATCACTTCATGACCCGGCTGCCGGCGAGCGTCGATGTCGACGATCTGATCCAGGCCGGACTGATGGGTCTGCTGGACGCATCCGACAACTTCGACAGCACGCAGGGCGCGCAGTTCGAGACCTACGCCGTCCAGCGCATCCGCGGCTCGATGCTGGACGAACTTCGCCAGGCCGACTGGCTGCCGCGCAACGTGCGCAAGAACCTGCGCAAGATCGAGGCAGCGGTGGCCAAGCTCGAGCAGCGATACGGCCGTCCGCCGAATGAGACCGAGCTGGCGGGCGAGATGCAGGTGCCGCTTGCCGACTACCAGCACATGCTGAGCGATGCCCGCGGTTCGCAACTGCTGCACTACGAAGACTTCCAGGAGTCGGACGACAATGATTTCTTCGACTTCTTCCTCGCCGACAACCAGTCCAATCCGCTGGCGATCATCGAGGACAAGGGCTTTCGCCAGATGCTGGTAAACGCGATCAGCAATCTGCCCGAGCGCGAGAAGCTGGTGATGGGCCTCTACTACGAGAAAGAGCTCAACCTGAAGGAGATCGGCGAGGTGCTCGGGGTGAGCGAATCGCGCATCTGCCAGTTGCACAGCCAGGCGGTAGCCCGGTTACGTTCGCGGATGAAGGAGTGGACGCACAACCCGTGAGCATGTCCGGCTTGCCGCTGGCCCCGCCGACCGGGGTCGGCTGATGGACCGGATCAGCATCGCCGGGCTTGCGCTCGGATTGATCGCGATCGTCGGCGGCCTGGTTCTCGAGGGCGGACATCCGTCGTCGCTGCTCCAGGTCACTGCCTTCTTCATCGTGGTCGGCGGCACCGCGGGCGCGGTGATGCTGCAGAGCTCTGGCGAGCAGTTCTCGGATGCGATGCGCGCGGCGCGCTGGGTTTTCGTGCCACCGCTGCACGAACCGAAGAAGGTGATCGCCCGCGTTTCCGGCTGGAGTCAGGTCGCCCGCCGCAGCGGGCTGCTGGCTCTCGAGAGCGCGATCGAGGCATCGCGGCAGCCGTTCGAGCGCAAGGGACTTCAGCTCCTGGTCGATGGTGCCGAGCCTGGCGTGCTGCGCGAGGCGCTGGAGCTCGAGATCAATGCCTATGAGGCCCGGCATCGTGCAGCTGCCCGGGTGTGGGAGGCGGCTGGCGGCTACGCGCCGACAGTAGGTATCCTGGGCGCGGTGATGGGTCTGATCCAGGTGATGGAGAACCTGACCGATCCGGCCAAGCTGGGCGCTGGCATCGCCGTGGCGTTCGTCGCGACCATCTACGGCGTCGGTCTGGCCAACCTGGTGTTCCTGCCGATCGCCAACAAGATCAAGGCGCTGGTCGCGCGTGAGGTCAGCATGCGCGAGATGCTGATCGAAGGGCTGGTCGGCATCGCCAACGGAGAGAACCCGCGATCGATCGAGATCCGGCTGCAGGGTTACCTGGTCTAGGGAGACCGTGATATGCCGCGCAAGCGCCCGCTGGAGGAACCGGAATCGCATGACCGCTGGCTGATCTCGTACGCCGATTTCATCACCCTGCTGTTCGCTTTTTTCGTGGTGATGTATGCGATTTCCCAGGTGAACGAGAGCAAGTACCGGGTGCTCAGCGATTCTCTGGTGCAGGCCTTTCAGAATCCGTCGCGGCTGCCCAATGCCGACAGTCCGGCCAACCCTGCACGCGCCATCGTGGGTCAGGAGCAGGGCGGCATCATCGGTCCTGCACCCGGTTCCACCGAGGACGAGGCAGCGATCCGCGCGATGATGGCGCAGATGAAGGCGCTGGGCGCGGAGCTGTCCACGCTGCTTGATCCACTGGTGAAGGAAGGGCTGGTGCGGGTGAGCGAAACCCGGCTGGGCCTGGTGATCGAGATCAACGCCAGTGTGCTGTTTCGCTCTGGTCAGTCTGCATTGGAGCCACAGGCCACGCGCACCCTGGCCGAGGTGGCCCGCGTGCTGTCGACAACCAAGAGCGCGGTCTCGGTCGAGGGTCATACCGACAACGTGCCGATCGCGACCCCTTTGTTCGCGTCGAACTGGGAGCTGTCGGCGTCGCGCGCGGCCACGGTAGTGCGCCTGTTCGTCGAGAACGGCATCAACGCTTCGCGCCTGACCGCGATCGGCCACGCCGACAATCAGCCGATCGAAGCCGGTGACAGCGCCGAGGCGCGTGCCCGCAACCGCCGGGTGACGGTCACGATACAGGCGACCCAGGCTGTCGGTGCACCGGGCAGGCCGGCTGCGCCCCCGCCGGTCCTGGCGCCCAACCTCGTGCCCAAGGGGGGGTGAGGCCTGGCATCCGACCCTCCTCGCCACGCTATTCAACGAACTGCTGGCCTCCGGGACGCGCCTGCTGCAGGACGCCCGCCGGCCTGAGTTCAGACCGAGCCCAGGTCGCGTCCCGATCCGACTACGCGGGTCTGTCCATCCGGACCGTACAACGCGGGTTGCGAGCCGGAGGCGAGGGCGGCCAGCAGGCGCTGGTTGTGCTGCAGGCGGGTCTCGATCAAGATGCCGTTGTCGCGATTGATCGCCTGCGCTTCGGCGGCCAAGTCCAGCAGCCCCTTCCACAGGCGGGACAACTCAGCCTGCACTGCGCCGCCATAGGCGAGCAGCCATTGCGCCATACCGTTGCGATCAGGGGCGAACGCGTGCGCGGTCAGAAAAGTGCCGCGCCGGAAGGCGAGCTCGTTCAATGCTGCGATCCGCTCCGGCTTGACCTGGGAGAGTTGGACGACCGCATCGAAGTCCCGTGCCTCTAGCGCAGCCTGCTCGGTACGCAGCAACTCGACGAAAGCGGAGAAAGCGGTCACCTCTGCGTGCAGATCGGCGATGAATCTCGATCTGGCGTCTGGCCGGCTCACTGGGCGGCGTCCCGGTCCCGCATCATGGTGTGGTGTTTCGGCAGGGCATCACTGCGTGCCGGGTCCGCTCAGGCCGACCCGCGCTGCAGAACCAGTTCCTTCACGCTCGAAAGCAGCCGGTCGGCGACGACTTCGGAATTGACCTGGAACTTGCCATCGCGGATGGCGTCCTTGATCGCCTGCACCTGGGCGCTGTCGACCACTGGTACACCTGCCAGTACACCTTCAAGCTGCTGCAGGCGCGCGGACAGACTGGTGATCTCGACACTGTCGCTGGCCGAGCTGCCGCCCGGGCTGCGCGCCACTGCACCTGAGCGACTCGGCGTTTCCGAGACCCGGGTGACTGGCGTGGTTGTGGGGATGCCACTGTCGATTTTCATCTTCATGAGCTCATTACGACCCGGAAGGCAGAAGCTTTAGGGCGATGTTCGGACGATGCTGTCTCAGGCTGCGCTGCTGGGCAGCCACTCTGACCGCCACTGTCGCCACGACAACGCTACGCTATCTTGCGACAGTCGCGGGTTCGATGCAAGCGCCGTGGCAAGTTCTACTCGCCGGCACAAAAAGCATCCGCTGCCCGACTCGCGCGCCAGTCGCTCGGCTGGCGGTTTCATTGCCCTCATTGTACGGCGACCAGCCCGTTGCCGCGTGCGACGCCACGTACTGTCTTGCCGGAACTGACGCGAACCTCGACGGCCTGGCCGATCGCCGCGTTACCCATCGCCTTGCCATCGGCAGTGACGCGCAGCGCTTCCGACTCGTAGACGATACGTACAGCCTGCCCCTGGACAACCGCCCAGACCTGCTTGAGATTCTCGTTTCGCAGTAACGCACCTGCGGGCACGCCAGCGGCCAGCGTTCGGCCGACGGCGAGCGCTGGGTCAAGCAGGACCGTGGAAGGTAACTGGGTGAGCTCCTCGGTACGGGTGCCGACGTCGGCTGGATCGATCACCGATCCCGCCGACAGCGCCCGGTTGGCTACCACGACCTGGCCTGAAACCCGGATGGTCGCGGGCACGAAGATCTGCCAGGGCTGCGGTTGGGCGCAGCGCACCCCGATCGAGGTTTGTCCCCAGAGGCGTGCGCCGGCCGGCATGAACAGTTGAAGCTCATTGCAGGCGGCGAGTCGGGTCCGGTCGTCAAGCGGCGCGACGGCGATCGTTACCTTGCCGGGCAGGTTGCGGGTCTGCTCTTCAAGGTGGCGGGTGACCCGTTCGATGATCGCCTCGTTCTGCGCGAGTCCCGCAGGTTGGGCGTGGGCGTTCGCGCACAGCAGCAACATGATCGCCGATGCAATCGACTGGCAGACGCTGGCCGCGCGGCTTTGCCGCCGCCTGCTCAGGCCCGCGCAGACCGTTTGAGAAAGAGAAAAGTGGAAGAAAGTCAGGGTGATTGCCTAAAGAAGTTGTCCCGGGGTGACGTTATCGCACTATCCCACGCTTTGTCAGCTTACGGAACGGAATCGGTATGCAAAGTGCACACTCGGCGGTGTCCGCAGCCACGGCGGGCAGCGCCACCGTCGCCCCCAGGTCGCCCGCCGAGTTGGCGCGCGAGACCCTGCGCCAGCTTGCGCTGCGCAGGCTGGCGCCGACCCCAGACAACTACCAGCGTGTTTATGGCGAGATATCCGGGGCGCCTGCATCGGCATCCGAGGACACGATCGGGTTGCTGGTTGCGGCACTGCATGACCTGCCGAAGTCGAACGCAGTACTGACGGAGCCGGCAGTACGCATGCAGCGGGCGCTGGTCGCCCGAAACTGGCGTGCGTTCAGCGCCGAGATCACTGCGCTGAGTGAACCGCATCCGGTGGATACAGCAGCCCCGACTGCCCCGTCGGCGGACGAAACCAGCTGGCCGGACGCCATTCGAGAGCTGCTCAAGCAGCATGACCTGCGCCATGCCGCTGTCTCGCCGCACCAGAAGCAGCAGGGGCTGGAGCGGGTGCTCGGGGCCTATGGCCGCTCGCCGCAACTCAAGGACAAGCTGGTGGCCCTGGTGCAGTCCTGGGGTTCGACGCGCGCAAAGGGGACCGGTATCGACGCTGCGCCAGCGAACCCGCCGTCGCACCCGCCTGCGCGCGTCGCCGAGCTGCTGGTCGCCGACCCCAGCCCGAATGCGCCGACAGGCGGATCGGCGCTAGCGATCGATGAGGGTGCGCACGGGCTGCCGATTGCCGCTGCTGCACTGTCCAGGATGGATATCTCGCGTGAGGCTTCAGCCACCTCGTCGGAGATGCTGCGGCGGCTTCTCTCCGAGGTATTGCGCCATGACGTAGCACCGCGTTTCGCCATCTCGCCGGACCTCAATGCCAGCCTCGTCGAGATGTCTGTGCTGGCGAACCAGGCAGACTCGCCTGAAGCCTGTGCAGTGCTGTCGGCGCGCCTGAACGAGTTCTGGAGCAAGGCCGAGAAGGTCGGGGCTCAGGATGGCCGGCTGGTCTCCGACCTGATGGGTCTGGTGCGCCTGCTGGTAGATAACATCGGCGAACTGGTCGATGACGACCAGTGGATCGGCGGCCAGGTCGAGGTGATGCGCCAGATCATGGCGCAGCCGTTGACGCCGCAGCTGGTGACCGCGGCACAGATGCGATTTCGCGAGATCATCGCGCGTCAGAGCAGCCTCAAGAACAGTCTATCGGACGCGAAGAACACCTTGCGCGACATGATCTCGATTTTCGTGGAGCGGCTGGGCGAGATGTCGCAGAGCACGACCGAGTATCACGAGAAGATCGGCGCCTATGCCGAGAAGATCGAGCGCACCGACGACATGGGCGACCTGCGCGAGGTGCTGGACGGGCTGATGGGTGACATCCGCACCATGCAGACCGACGCGATGCGCTCGCGCGACGAGGTGGTGGCGGCGCGCGAGCAGGCGCAGGCTGCCGAGACAAAGATACGCCAGCTCGAAACCGAGCTGGAGGAGATCAGCGAGAAGGTACGGGAAGACGCGCTCACCGGCAGTCTGAACCGGCGCGGGCTGGACGAGGCGCTGGCGCGCGAAGCAGCGCGTGCCGAGCGCTATGGCAATGCGCTCTGCGTGTCGGTCATCGATCTGGACAACTTCAAGAAGCTGAACGACACCCACGGGCACCAGGCCGGTGACCAGGCGTTGATCCACCTGGTGAAGGTGATCAAGTCGCTGCTTCGACCCAGCGACAGCATCGGTCGTTTCGGCGGCGAAGAGTTCGTGGTCCTGTTGCCGGAGACCACGCTCGAGGCCGGAAAACTGGCGATCGAACGCCTGCAGCGCGAGCTTACCAAGCAGTTCTTCCTCACCAACAACGAGAAGCTGTTGATCACCTTCAGTGCCGGCGTCGCGCAGTTGCGAAAAGGCGAGACCGAGGGCGAGGTGGTGAAGCGGGCTGACGATGCGATGTATGCCGCCAAGCAGGCCGGCAAGAACCGGGTGAGTACTGCCCAGTAGGTCAGTGCTGTCCGGCATCGCTTGCCGCAGGCGGCAATCGATGCCGCCTCGAGGCGGCGCCAGTGTCCTCCGCTCTCCTGCGTTGCTGCCGTCAAGCGACTGATAGATAAAGACTTTCCGCGGATATTGGAAACTGGCACGGGAATCGCAATGGGTATGCCGTCGCCATCCCCATGTCTCCTTGCTGCCAATGCTCAATCGCATCAGTAACCACTTCGACTACCGCCTGCAGGTGATCAACCTGCGTGCAGCTCGCCAGGAGGTGCTGGCGACCAACATTGCCAACGCCGATACGCCGAACTACAAGGCGCGCGACATCGACTTCGCAGCCCAGTTGAAACGCTTGCAGTCGGGCGAGGGCAGTTTCTCGATGAACCAGACCCACGCCGGCCATCTCGCGCCGCGCGGCGTGTCCGCGGCCGGCGCGATCGCGAAGTATCGCGACGCGGTGCAACCCTCGATCGATGGCAACACGGTCGACATGAACGTCGAAATGGCGCGCTTTACCAACAACGCAATCCGCTACCAGGCCGACCTTGGCTTCATGCAGTCGCAGATTTCGGGCCTGAAGAGCGCGATCTCGGGCCAATAGGAGACATGCCATGTCGATCAACTCGGTGTTCGAGATTGCCAGCTCCGCGATGACAGCGCAGTCAAAGCGGCTGAACGTGGTGGCAAGCAATCTTGCCAACGTGGACAGCGCGGCCAGTTCCACCGGCGGCGCCTACAAAGCGAAGCAGGTCGTGTTCACAGCAGTGCCGATCGGCCGGGATAAAACCGCGATCGGCGTGCGCGTCGAACGGGTGATCGAAGACCCGTCGCCGCCGCGCCTGCAGTTCGACCCGAACCATCCGCTCGCCGATGCGCGCGGTTTCGTCACCTTCCCGAACGTCGATCCGGTCGAGGAGATGGTCAACATGATCTCGGCCTCGCGTGCCTACCAGACCAACGCAGAAGTGATGAACGCGGCCAAGACGATGGCCCTGCGCACGCTTTCCCTGCTGCAGTCCTGACGCTGAGTGCTGACCCTGAGTCCTGACCCTGAGTTCTGACCCGCCGCCGCGCCCCTGGAGCTGACACATGTCATCCGTACTTTCCGCCTCGAACGCCGCCAGCACCATCCCCAATGCCCGGGTCTCGGGCGATCTTGCGGACTCAAGCGCGGCGAGCAGCCAGGACCGTTTCCTCAAGCTGCTGGTCACGCAGATGCGCAACCAGGATCCGTTGAACCCGATGGACAACGCGCAGTTCACCACCCAACTGGCGCAGATCAGCACGGTCAGCGGGCTGGAGAAGCTCAACGCGTCCCTCAGCGGCATGGCCGATGCGATGGCTGCCTCGAGCAGCCTGCAGAATGCGAACCTGATCGGGCGCGGCGTGGTGTTCCCCGGCGACCGCGCCCGCTTCGATGGCACCAGCCCGGTGCCGGTCGGGGTGGAACTCGCCGGGCCCGCCGAACGCGTCAACATGTCCATTGCCGACAGCAACGGCAACGTCGTACGCACGTTCGCGCTCGGGGCCCTGCCGCAGGGTATGTCCACCTTCAGCTGGGACGGACGCAACGACGCGAGCGGTCTGGTTCCCGCCGGAGCCTACACGCTCAGGGTCGAAGCCGCGTCCAAGGATGGCGCGGTTGCAGCGAGCACCCTGCTTGGCGGCGTGGTGGACAGCCTCAGCGTTGCCGGGGCCAGCTCGCGCCTGAACCTGCGTGGTCTGGGTGCGGTCGACATCGCCCAGATCAGGCGCATCGACTGACACCGCACCCGCACCGTCGCACCTACCTGAATCGAAACCGACCCCGAAACCTAAACCGACCAGACTGCAGGAGATAGAGCATGAGCTTTCAGACCGGATTGAGTGGATTGAACACCGCAGCGCGCAACCTCGACGTGATCGGCAACAACGTCGCCAATGCCAATGTCGTCGGCTTCAAGGGGTCGCGTACCC
>JBBRCD010000010.1:0-57920 GCA_038205245.1 Burkholderiales bacterium | reverse complement strand
TCTACACCCCGCCAGACCCACATGCCCCACCCCACGCACAACCGATCTCCCCCGGTACACGCCCCGTCCCCCGACCACGCCCGGCCGCTATCACGATTGCCAAGGAACTCACTCCTCATTCGCCGCCGATGTCCGGCAGCGAATGAGTAGTGAGTTCCTTGGCAAGCGACATCGCGACCTGGCGTGGTCTGGCGACGGCGCGTGAACGGCGCTTGGAATGCATCTCCGAGAGCTTGATCTTGAAATAGTCCGAGACCGCCTTCTGAATCTGTTCCATCGAGACCTGACGTGCGACTACAGCCAGGATATCGCGCAGCGCGTCACGCGCTGAATCGATGGTGATGGCACAGGAGTTGAACCGGGCGTAGGCGCGAATGCGGTTGAGGGCACCCTCGAGTTCGCGCACGTTGGATGGAAAATGTCGGGCAACGAAGAACGCGACTTCCTCCGACAGCGCCATGTCGATCGCGTTGGCCTTCTTCAGCAGAATCGCGACCCGCATCTCAAGTTCCGGGGGCTCGACTTCAACAGTGAGACCCCAGGCGAACCGGGTGAGCAGCCGGTCGTCCATACCCTCGATTTTCTTCGGATAGGTGTCACAGGTGATGACGATCTGCTTGCGTTGGTCGGTGAGCGTATTGAACGCGTAGAAAAACTCTTCCTGGGTCCGGCTCTTGCCAGAGAAGAACTGGATGTCGTCGATCAGCAGCAGATCGAGCGAGTGATAGAAGCGCTTGAATGCATCGAACGACTTGTTCTGGTAGGCCCGAACGACATCTGACACATACTTTTCCGCATGAATGTAGCGGATGTTTGCAGCCGGGTTGCGTGCCTGTACCAGGTTGCCGATGGCCTGGATCAGGTGAGTCTTGCCCAGACCGGTGCCGCCGTAGAGAAAAAGAGGGTTGTAGGCGCGTCCCGGGTTCTCGGCAACCTGCAGCGCAGCGGCGCGGGCGAACTGATTGGCCTTGCCGGTCACGAAATTGTCGAAAGAGAACCCATCGCTGAGTGCGGCCGCACTCTGGGCGTCGCTGTTGGTGCCTTCGGCCGGGCCGGAGGCCAGAGATGCCGCGGGTGCAAAAGTGGCCGCACCTCCAGCGTCGATGTTCATCGCCGGCACTGCTGCGCCGTAGCCGTTGGTTCCGGTTGGCGCTGCCCGGCCCGGTTCGCCTGACGAAGTCCGGGTGCTGCTGGCTACCGAGGCTGTGGCGCCAGGGCTGCTGCTTCTTGCAGTTGCGGAACGCACGCCAACTTCGATCTCGACCACCAGGGACTCCCCGGTGCGTTGATCGGCAAGTTTCTGGATATCCGGAAGGTATTGCTCGCGTACCCATTCAAGTGCCTTGCGGCTTGGGGCGGTGACCAGGATGCGACCCTCTTGCTGATGAGCGGTGAGCGGCCGTATCCACGCGTCGTACTGCTGGACGGATAACTTTTGTTTCAGATGGGAAAGGCAATCAGACCAGAATTCAGACATTGATATCGAAAGGACGGGTTCGGCAGCTTGATTTCTGAAGGGTGCGGTGGTGTGCTGGCGATGCTGGCCCGGCCTCGCCTGGCACCGTAACCGGGGGCGGCAAGATGGGCGAATTCGGGCGCCAGGGATGATGCAAACAGGGCCGTGGAGTTTACCACTCGCGGGCGAGTTATCCACAGATCTATCGAAGCCGCGCGGCGACAGGACGCGACCCCCGCGGCACCAATCAGGGCACCAATAAGTGCTTGACAACGCGAGCCCCAGAACGTTTAATCGAAGGCTTTTTCCAGAGAACCTTTCCCATGAAACGCACCTACCAGCCTTCAGTTGTGCGCCGCAAGCGTACCCACGGGTTTCGCGCCCGGATGGCTACCCGCGCCGGGCAGGCCGTGCTCAATGCACGCCGCCGCAAAGGCCGGGCTCGCCTCGCAGTCTGAGCGCACAGTTCGCGCAGGTCATGGCGGCCCTGTGCGTCGCTCTGTGTTCTGTCAGAGCGTGCGGTCGCCAGCGACCCACACGTGTGCGCACGCGCGTTCTGTCTGATGCTCGCCCGTGCGCACCGGCTGCTCGGAGAGCGCGTGTTTCGCAGCGTGCTGGCCAGTCGGTATCGTTGGTCGACTGCCGACTCTTCGATCCATGCCCGATGCGAACCCGCACAGCCGATCGGCGCGCTCGGATTCATCGTCGGCCGACGGGCGCTGAAGCGCGCGGTCGATCGAAATCGATTCAAGCGCCGCATCCGTGGTCGATTCCGGACGCTGTTGAGCGAACGACCCGGACTGCAGGTCGTGGTCAGGCTGCGCGGGCCGCCGGCGGGTGGGGTGGATCAGGCCGCACGCGCGGTATGTGACCGACTGGAGGAGCTCGCCGCATGGTACGCGTTGCAATCGGACTGCTCCGTGTCTACCAGTACATCCTGAGCCCGCTGCTCGGGCCGCGCTGCAGGTTTGCACCGTCCTGCTCGGAGTATGCGGTGGGCGCGCTCGGATGCCACGGTCTGCTGCGCGGTAGCTGGCTGTCTGCGCGGCGGCTCTGCAAATGTCATCCCTGGCATCCGGGCGGTTACGATCCGGTCCCGGTCTCGGCGGGGAAAGATTCAGCCCATCACCATGGGGCGCATCGGGTTGCAGCCCGATCGTCCGACATGGATTCAGCGTAGCGGTCATCGAGGCGTCGCATGGAAACCCGTCAGATCATTCTCTTTTTCATCTTTGCCTTCTCGGTTCTGATGCTGGCCGACGCCTGGCAGAAGGATGTCCGGACACCGACGCCGGGGCAGGCCCAGACAGGGGCGCTGCCCGGCGGCGATCCGGCGGCGGGCAGCAGCGGTATCCAGTCGGTGCCTGGCGCGCCCGGGGCGGCCCTTGTGCCCACGCCGAAACCTTCCGAGAAGCTGACTGCGTCGACTCCGTCGGCGCCGCCGACCGCGGCCGGCTCGGCAATGGCCAGCGGCGAGCGGATCAAGGTCGATACCGGCCTCGCCCTGATCGAGATCGATACTGTCGGTGGCGACGTGCGCAGGCTTGAACTGCTTCGCCACAAGCAGACCTTTGCCTATGACAAGAACTTCGTTCTGCTGCAGGAAAACGCGCAACACATCTATGTGGCGCAAAGCGGCCTGATCGGTAACGGTGTGCCCACGCACCTGACCCGGTATCGGCTGCGTCCGGGCCCGTTGACGCTGGCCGAGGGTGCCGAGAAGCTGGTCATGCATCTGGACGCCCTGGACACCGACGGGGTCAAGGTGACCAAGCGCTTCACCTTCCACCGCGACAGCTACCTGATCGATGTCGCCTACGAGATCACCAACACGCGCGCCGAGCCACAGAGCCTGTTTGCCTACTTCCAGGTGGTGCGCGATCGGTCGCTGCCGGTGGGGGACTCCTGGCTGGTGCCCACCTACACCGGCATCGCGGTGTACACCGACGCGCAGAAGTACCAGAAGGTCGCGTTCGATGACATCGAGAAGAACAAGGCCAAGTTCGTCAATCAGGCCGACAACGGCTGGATTGGCATGGTGCAGCATTACTTTGTCACCGCCTGGCTGCCCCCGCCCAAGCTGAATCGGGAGTTCTTCACCAAGGCGCTGGGAAACAACCTGTTCGCTGCTGGCGTGATTCTGCCGGTCCCGGCGATTGCGCCCGGGGCGACGGTTGAGCTGAGTGTGCCGCTGTACTCCGGACCGCAGGAGCAGGACCTGATCGGCCAGCTGGCGCCAGGGCTCGACCTGACGGTCGACTATGGTCTGTTCACCATCTTTGCCTCGCCGCTGTTCTGGATTCTCAAGTGGCTTTATGCCCTGGTGCATAACTGGGGTGTGGCGATCATCCTGCTGACGGTGCTGATCAAGCTTGCGTTCTTTCCGCTGTCTGCCGCCAGTTACCGATCCATGGCGAAGATGCGGCTTGTTGCGCCAAAACTCGAAAGAATCAAAGAGTTATATCCTGACGACAAGCAGAAGCTGCAGCAGTCAATGATGGAGTTGTACAAGACGGAGAAGATCAACCCGCTCGGTGGGTGTCTGCCGATCGTGGTGCAAATTCCGGTGTTCATTGCGCTTTACTGGGTGTTGCTGGGTTCTGTGGAACTGCGCCATGCGCCGTTTTTCCTCTGGATCATCGATCTGTCGGTGCCCGATCCTTATTACATCCTGCCGTTGATCATGGCGGCGACGATGGTGGTGCAGATGCGCTTGTCGCCCGTGCCGCCTGATCCGGTACAGGCCAAGATCATGAAGGCGATGCCGCTGATTTTCGGTGTGTTCTTCTTCTTCTTTCCGGCCGGTCTGGTGATCTATTGGATCGTCAACAACGTGCTGTCGATCGGTCAGCAGTGGTACATCACCAAGAAGATGGAGACCGATGCCGCCGCAACGCCGGCGCGTGCCGGCAAGCGCTGACACGATCGCCGCGGTAGCGACCGCGGCCGGGCGTGCGGGGGTTGGCATCGTCCGGATTTCTGGACCGCAGGCGGCACGGGTCGCACAGGGCATTCTCGGGGCGCTGCCTACCGAACGCAGGGCGGTAGCCCGCACATTCCGGGATGCCCAGGGGTCGGCACTCGATTTCGGCCTCGCGCTCTGGTTCCCGGCGCCGGGTTCGTTCACCGGTGAGGATGTCCTCGAGCTTCATGGCCATGGCGGCCCGGTTGTGCTGCGGGGTGTGCTGGGCCGGTGTCTCGAACTCGGCGCCAGACTCGCCGACCCCGGGGAATTCACCCGGCGTGCTTTTCTGAACGACCGGATCGACCTCGCGCAAGCGGAGGCGGTCGCCGACCTGATCGACGCCGCCAGCGAGCAGGCGGCGCGAGGCGCGCTGCGATCCTTGTCGGGCGAGTTTTCTGCCGAGATCGACCGGGTGGCTTCGGCCTTGCTTGACCTGAGGGTGCTGGTGGAAGCCACGCTCGACTTCCCGGAAGAAGACGGCGTGGACTTTCTGGCCGACTCGGACGCGCTCGACCGGCTGGCCAGGCTTCGGGCAGACCTGACGCGGGTGTTCCAGGCGGCACGCCAAGGTAGCGTGCTGCGCGAGGGGCTCACGGTCGTGCTCGCTGGCGCCCCGAATGTCGGCAAGTCCAGTCTGCTCAATCGGTTGGCGGGCGACCAGGTGGCGATCGTGACGGAACATCCGGGGACGACCCGGGACGCAATTCGCCAGACCATCCTGATCGAAGGCATGCCAGTGCATCTGGTCGATACCGCCGGGCTCCGGGACAGTGACGACTCAGTGGAGCAATTGGGCATGCAGCGGACGCGCGAGATGCTGCAGCGCGCAGATCTGGTTCTGTCGATCCGGGCGGTGGCGCCTGAGGGGCTGGCGGTCGCCGGCGCGGCAGGTCGGGCGAGCGTCGCTTCCGAAGTGCTCGCCGCGTTGCCAGCCTCCGTTGTGGTCGTGGATGTTCTGAACAAGATCGATCTGAGTGGGGTTCCGGCTGCAGAGCTGGTTGCCGGAGATCTCTGGCAGATTTCTGTGTCCGCCCTGACGGGTGAGGGGATTGATCAGTTGCGCCGTGCGCTGCATAAGGTCGGGGGGCAGGCCGAAACCGGGGAGGGGGTGTATCTGGCCCGCGCTCGCCATCTCGAGGCATTGGCGCTGGCGCGCGGTCATCTGCAGACCGCCGCAGACAGGCGGTTACCTGCGGATCTATTGGCCGAGGAGCTGCGTCTGGCCCATGACGCGCTCGGTACGATCGTTGGCCGAATCGGTTCGGATGCGCTGCTCGGTGAGATCTTCGGGCGGTTCTGCATCGGTAAATGACCCAGGTTCCGAGACGGTCCTGAGAAATCCGGTGCTTGCTCTGCCTATGCGCCACGTCCACACGGCAAGGGCGCGCGAGCGGGCGCTGATGCCCGAGGAATTCCACGCGTTCCTGACGGCGGCGTTCGAGTCCAACATCTGCCGGCAATTCAAGGTTGGGCTGCAGCGGAAATTCGCACACGTATTCAAGCGGCCATTCTCAGGTGCTCGTTTTCCCCGTACCTCTCGCGCATCCGACTGATCAGTTCGTTGAGGTCAGCGCGCGTGAACTTCCATTCGAACGCTCTGCTGATGCTCTCGCAGTAGCGCTCGAAACCTTCGAGTCTATCGGCGACTGCCTCGAGGCACGGAAAGTCGTTGGGCGTGAGCACCTTGCGTGGAATGATCGAGAAGTAAATCTCGATCTGGTTGAACCAGCTTGCGTGAACAGGCCCTTGGACCGGGACCAATCGCGGATGCGCACTCGTGAGTCGATTGACCACAAGTTTGGCCGCGATGCGAGCAGCCGTTGTCCATGACCCAGAAGACGCGCTTGGCGGCGTTGTAGGGTGCCTGGCTCATAACCTGATCGACCAGTCGCTCAAACGGCTCGATGCCGGTCGTTGGTTCGCAGCGGCCAAACAACTTGACCCGATGAACGTCCATTGCGGCGAGGTATGCCCAAGCGCCACCGCGTTGGTACTCGTGCTCGACGCGCATCGACTTTCTCGGCGCGCAAGGCAGGCTCGGATGAGTTCGAATCCGCGCCTGGATGCTGGTCTTCTCGTCGGTCGAGATGACGAACTCGTCCTCGCACAGCGGCGCGCCTTCCCAGCGACGTCCGTACAGGTCGAGGATGCGTTCGGCCTTGCGCTGGAACTGCGGGTCACGCGGGAAGATTCAGCAACGATGCTGCCACGGGCGTATCGCATCCTCGTGCAGCCAGCGCCAGATGGTGCTGCCACTGATGCTCGCGACAAGGCCCGAGCGCTGCGCGTGCAGCGCGATGTCGCTCGAACTGAATCGCGACAGCGGCAAGCCGAGGTTCGCTGGAATCTCGCAGGCAAGCGCCTTGATCTCAACGACCAGCTCTGGGGGGAAAAGCCCGGGGGCGTCCCGGGCGGGGTCTCTCCTCGAGCCCCGCTATTCGATCTCGGTAGAAGCGCTTGCGCCACTCGCTGACGACCTCGCGGCGCGTATCCAAGCGCACCGCGATCTCGTCGTTGTCCATGCCCTCGGCGGCCATCAGGATCATCTTGGCCCGAACTACCTCGAAGTACGCCAACGTATATCGACTGCCGCGCCGGCTCAGCTATTGAGACTCGGCGCTCGACAACGAAATACGGAACGGGCAATTTCTCGACATCACGCACCCCCAGCCCCTGGAAGGTATCACGATGCGATACGTGCCCGGACATAGCAATAATATACGTGACCGTATTTGTGAAAAAACCTACTTCGTCGACTTAAGCCCACATCGCCAGCCCTCAAGTTACCGACACGGACAGCCGATAGACATGTTGACGGGCGAGCGAGGGTCTGTGACAACAGGTAGGCGGCAACGATGAAGGTCGTACCCATGTGGTCATTGATGAAGCCGACGCTGCGCCGATCTGCGCGTTGGCTGCTCGCCGCCTTGCCTGAAGGCGTGCGCTTAGCGCTCAACCGTCGAACGGTGGATCGCGAGCCGGTGTCGAAAGCCCGCTTGGAGCTGAAGATTGCCGAAACGCAGGCCGAACTCGAGGCCTGCTTCGCGCTGTTGCACAACGCTTACGTGGCCAGTGGCTTCATGCTTCCGCACCCGTCAGGCCTGCGCGTGACCCAGTACCACGTCTTGCCCACCACCACCACGTTGTGTGCCAAGGTCGACGGTCAGGTCGTCGGCACGCTGTCAATCGTACGCGACGGCATCTTCGGGTTCCCGATGCAATCGGCGTTCGACATCTCGAGCATCCGCGCCAAGGATGGCCGGATCGCCGAGATCTCGGCGCTGGCGGTCCACCCGCGCTGGCGGAAGACTGGCGCGTCGGTACTGTTCCCGCTCATGAAGTTCATGATCGGGTACTGCGCGCGATACTTCGATACGCGGCATCTGCTCATCGCCGTCAACCCTGCGCACATCGAAATGTACGAGTCGGTGCTGTTCTTCCGCCGGCTCGCGGGCAAGACGGTGGACCGTTACGACTTCGTCAACGGCGCCCCTGCAGTGGGCGCCACGCTCGACCTGCTTGAGGCGCCGCAGATCTTCGAGCGTGCCTATGGCCACAAGCCGGGCCGGCGCAACCTGCACCGCTACTTCTTCGACAGCGATCTGGCCGAAATCAAGTACCCGCCGCGCCCCTGGCACACGAGCAACGACCCCGTACTCACGCCGGGTCTGATGCACCACTTCTTCCACGAGCGCACCCGCGGCTTCGACGAGTTCGACGAGCGACGCAGACGCTTGTTGCGTACGATCTATCACGAGCCGGAGTGGCAGGACGTATTGCCGCCGCTGCCCAACTCACCGGCGCAGGGTACGGAGCTGCGATCGGAGGTTAGGCACTCGATGAAGTGTCCAGCAACGCTGCAGATTTTCGGTTCGTCGTCGAACTCGCTGCGGGTCACGATCGTGCAGATGTCCGGACACGGCTTCGTGGCCCGGATGCTGCGACCGCTCTCGGTGGGAACACGCTGCAGCGTCGTGGCCGAACTGGGCACTGGCGTGAAGGGCCGCGTGCATGGCGAGGTCGTGCGGGTGGCTGGCAGCGACAGCGAGCAGCTCTACGTTTTCCGCGTGCAATCGCCCGACGAGGCTTGGGAGCGCTGCGTGACCTGGCTGGGCCAGTCAGCACGCGAGTTGTCTCGCGCGGTTGTAATCACATGAACTGCATGGATTCGTTCGGTGCAGATGCTCGCACGCCCGCCAGCGCGGGTCGAGCCGTGCAGACCCGCCAGGGCCGCTCCGGCCAAAGGAACAACGATGAGATCCTGTAGCAACTGCCTGCTGCCTGAAGCTGTGGGCGGCGCCGACATCGACGCCACCGGGGTGTGTCGTCTGTGCCGAGAACACCATCCCGTCGACATGGCGCGAACCGAGACCGCGCGTCAGCAGAGGGAGTCAGACCTGAAACGGGCCATCGAAGCTGCCCGGGGCCGCGGCCCCTACGACTGCCTGGTGCCGTTGTCAGGCGGCAAAGACAGCGTCTATCTGATCCACAAGCTCAAGAACGAACATGGCCTGCGCGTGCTGGCTCATACCACCGACATCGACATCGGCGTGGTTGCCTGGGCCAATATCCTCGGCGCGGTGGACAAGCTCGACGTCGAGCACCTGGTCTACCGCCCGTCGATGGATTTTTACCGCCGCCTGTTTCGGTGGCTAATGATGAACCAGGAAATCCGCGGTGCCGTGCACACCATTTCTTATGTGTACGCGCCGCTCTTCGAAGGCAACGCATTGAAGGTGGCCACCGACATGGGCATACCGCTGGTACTGGCCGGCTATTCGCCGGGGCAGCCTCTGGCCGAGCGCATGGAATACGAGTTTCCAAGGCTGGCGATTTCCCAGGTGGACTGGACGCCAGCCGAGCTTCGGGAATGTGGTGAGTTCAGCCATCAGGACCTGCAGCGCTTCTGGGACCCGAAGCGTTACCCCGCAGGAACGAAGTTTCCCCGCTATATTGCCCCATACCACGCTTGGAAGTACGACCAGGACGAGATCATGAAAACGGTCGTTCAACTCGGACTTATTTCATCGACCAAGAATGCCAGTCCGGTATTTTCCAATTACCCGATCAATTGGCTGCTGATGTACTCGGATTTGAAGAATTTCGGCTACAACCCCTATCTACCGGAATTCTCCACGCTGATCCGGGAGGGCAAGGCGAACCGGCAGTACTGGAAGTGGATGGGCAAGGTCGTCGACTTCATCACCCTGAACAAAATCTACCTCGGCCGGCACGTGACCAGGCACATGCAGTGGCTGGGATTGAAGGACGAAGACCTGAAGATCAACCGCCCCAGCCGGCGAGACTGGCCCGACTTCGTCTACGACGACTGGCGTGCCGCTGCCCCCGGCGGCTACACGCCGAGCGCCGCTCCTTTGGCTGACCGGACGCCCCCATGGCCCTGACACCTGCGCAAGAGCGCCATCGACCGCTGAGCGCCGAACTGCTGGCCACTCTGGAGCAGATCCTCGGCTTGGAAGGCCTTGTTTCAGGCGCCGACGCCGTGGAGCAGCGGACACGAAGCTGCCTGCCCTTCGACACACTCGCTTCGGCCGTGGCCTACCCAGCAACGGTCGAACAGGTCCAGGCCGTCGTGCGCGCTGCCGGTTCGACCAACGTTCCCATCTGGCCCGTAAGTACCGGCAAGAACTTCGGCTTCGGCGAGAACAGCACCCCCTACGCCGCCGGCATCACGATGATGCTGCAGCGCATGAACCGCATCGTTCACGTGGACGAGCAACTCGGTTACGCGGTGCTGGAACCGGGTGTGACCTACAAGCAGCTCAACGACCACCTGAAGCAGACCGGTTCACGCCTGTGGGCCGACGCCGCCGACACCACACAGTACGCCAGCGTGCTGGGCAATGCGCTGGACAAAGGCCGCGGGCTGACGCCGACGGCCGACCACTTCGGCTGCCTGTGCGGCATGGACGTGGTGCTGCCCGACGGCAGTGTGCTGGAAACGGGCCGCGGCCCGGTCGGCAACAACCAAGTGCGCCACACCTACAAGTGGGGCATGGGACCCTGCCTCGACGGCATGTTCGCCCAGTCGAATCTGGGCATCGTGGTCAACGCCGGCATCTGGTTGATAGCCGGCGCCAGAGAAGTTCGACTTCACGGCGTTCGAGTACAAGGCCTCGTCGGACAAGCTGGGGGCTTTTATCGACGAGTTGCAGGCCCTGGTGATGTCGCGTGCGATCCGTTCGCACCCGCACCTGGCCAACGACTTCGCGATGATGTGCATCGTCGCGCAGTACCCGCACGAGTTGCTGGCCGGGCGCCGCCACCTGTCCGACGAAGCCACGGCGCAGTGGCGCAAGGAGTACGGCGTGACAGGCTGGACCTTCGGCTGTGGCTCGTAGGGCAGTGCGGAGGAAGTGCGCTACCAGAAGCGCATGATCCGCAAGGTGCTGGGACGCTGCGGCCTGGTGCAGTTCATCGGCGCGGCCGTGCGCGACGACTGGTACGGGCGGCTGGTGCGCTACGTGGCGCCCATAGCCAATCGGCTGTTGGGCAAATCGCCGGTGTTCACTGACGTCATGGTGTCGGCGATCAACCTGTGCCGCGGCATCCCGACCCACGACTTCGCGCGCCAGGCCTATTTCAAGTCGTATGCGCTGAAGCCCGCCGTCGACATCGACCCCGCGCGCGACCGCTGCGGCATGGTGTGGATCGGCCCGGTAGTGCCGTTCACGTCGGAACTTGTGATGAAGGTGCTGGCACTGACCAAGCGCATTTTCGAAAAGCACGAAATCGACTTCTTCGTCGAAGTCATCGTGGAAAGCGCGCGCTCGGTGATCGTGCGGGTGGGCGTGTTCTACGAGCGCACCGACCCGGCAGACGCCGCCCGCGCCCGCGGCCTGGTACGACGAAGCACGCGAGGCCTACCTGGAGCACGGCTACCCGCCCTACCGGACCACCATCATGAGCATGCCCGCCGCGCTGGATGGAAAGCCCGCCGCCAAGGCTTTCCTGAAGTCCGTCAAGCTGGCCGTCGACTCGCAGAACCTGATCGTGCCCGGGCGCTACGGCACGCGGACTCGGTGAGTCGCCTCGAACAGTGAAACGCATCTTCCTGACCGGCGCCACCGGCACCATCGGCAGTGCCCTGGTGGCACGCCTGCTGCGGGACGAGGGCGCACACCTGACGCTGCTGATCCGCGCGCCCGACGACGATACCTTGCGCGCCCGGTTGCAGGCGATGCTGGCGTACTGGCAGCTGCCCGCAGGCGATGCCCGGCCCAGCCGCATCGACGCGGTGCGCGGCGACATCGCACTGCCTGGGTTCGGCCTGACCGACGACAGATTGGAGCGCCTGGCCAGCACGAGCACACACATCATCCACTGCGCTGCCAGCGTCAAGCTGAACATGACGCTAGACCAGGCGCGCGCCACCGCCGTGACCCCCACCCGTACCGTGCTCGAGTTCGGCCGCCGTGGCGCGCGAGCCGGGGTACTGCGCAAGATCGACCTCGTCAGTACGGTCGGCGTATGGGGGCGCACGCCGGGCGTGATGCCCGAGCGGCCCGTGCCCGAGGTGACCGACTTTCACAATACCTACGAGGCCGCCAAGGCCGAGGCCGAGGGCGTGGTGTGGGCTGAGGGTGCAGGCTTGCCGGTCACCCTGCACCGGCCCAGCATGGTGGTGGGCGAAACCGGCACCGGGCGCACGATCCACTTCCAGGTCTTCTACCACCTGTGTGAATTTCTCTCCGGCGTGCGCACCTTCGGCATCATGCCGCACCTGGGCCAGACCCGCCTGGATACGGTGCCGGTGGACTGGGTGGCCGATGCCATCTGTTGGGCGAGCAGCCACGAGCACACGGCGGGAAGCATCTTTCATCTCTGCTCTGGCCCGCAAGGTGCGATGGCGTTGCCGCGGCTGCAGGAACAGGTGCGGGACACCTGGCGCCGACACGGCCAAGCGCTGCCGCGGCTGCGCCAAGTGGACCGGCGGCTGCTCGAACGCCTGGTGCCGATGATCGGCGCGCTGGCCGGCGAGAAAACGCGACGCGCATTGCGCGGCCTTTCGCCGGTGCTGGCTTACCTGGCGGAGGACCAGGGCTTCGCCAACACCCACACTCTGCAGACGCTCTCTGCCGCCGGGCTGCCCTTGCCCCCCATTGAAAGCTACCTCGAACCCGTCTTGACCTATTACCTGGCCCAGCGCGGCAACGCCGGCACGCCATGAGCAGCGCCATCCTGACGCAGGAAACGGTCCCCGGGCTGCTGGCACAGCGCGCCGCGGCCAGCCCGTCGGCGGTCGCATTCCAGCAGGAGGCCGGCCCCGGCTATTGGGAGCCCGTCACCTGGGCCGACTTCGCGCAGCGTGTCGAACACCTGCGGCGCGGCTTGGCTGCGGCCGGCCTGAGCCATGGCGACCGGCTTGCCCTGATCGCGCCGGTGTCGCTGGAATGGGAGCTGCTGCACCACGCTGCGCTGGCGCTGGGCGTGGTGGTGGTGGGGCTGGACGCGCACGACCTGCCCGAGCGCGTGGCCGACATGGTTGAGCAGGCCGACGTCACCGCCATCGCCACCGACAGCCCGCAGATCCTGTCCCGGCTGGGCGGCGAACGCTGGGCGCGCATCCATTTGATCGTGCAGCTGGGCAGCCCCGCCGGCGCTTGGCCGCCTGAAACAGCGCCGACGCTGCTGGCCGCGCTGGAAGCGGCGGGGACGACGGCGCCAAGTGCCGACCGCCCAGCGCCAGCGCCCGGCGACATGGCCACCATCATCTTTACTTCGGGCACCACGGGCGCGCCCAAGGGCATCGCTTACAAGCACGCGCAGCTGTGCTTGGCCGTCGACGCCATCTGCAAGGCTTTCCCGTTCGTCGGCCCGGGCAGCCGGCTGCTCTGCTGGCTGCCGCTGTCCAACCTGTTCCAGCGCATGGTCAACCTGTTCGGCATGCGCCGGGGTGCGGCCAGTTACCTGTTGAGCGACCCGCGGCGGGTGATGGAGGTGGTGAGCGGGGTGGCGCCCGACGTCTTCATCGGTGTGCCGCGCTTCTATGAAAAGCTGTACGACGGCATCCGGGATCGCATCGGCTCGCAGCGCGGGTGGCGGCGCTGGCTGGTTGAATGGGCGTGGCAGACGGGGCGCCGCAGCAGCCCCTACCGGCAGACTCGGCAGCCGATGCCAACGGGCCTGCGCCTGGCGTGGGCCGCCGCGGACCGCATGGTTCTGCGACGCGTACGTGCGGTGATGGGCGACCGGCTCCGGTGCATGGTGACTGGGTCCGCACCGACACCCAAGCACCTGCTGGAGGAGTTCCACGGGCTGGGCTGGCTGGTGCTGGAAGCCTATGGCTTGAGCGAGAACGTGCTGCCGATGGCGATGAACCGCGCGAGCGAATTCCGCTTCGGCACGGTGGGCCGGCCGTTGGCGCCGAACGAGATTGCCTTGGCCGAGAACGGCGTTGTGAAGGTGCGGGGCCCAAGCCTGTTCCGCGGCTATCTCGGTGACAGCAGTCACGAGGCGCTTGATCACGAGGGCTTCTACATGACCGGCGACCTGGGCGAGTGGGACGATGACGGCTATCTGCGGCTGATCGGCCGCTCGGGCGACCTGTTCAAGACTTCGACGGGGCGCCGTGTCGCGCCGGTGGGAGTCGAGGCAGAGCTTCGCCGCGTGCCGGGCATCGACCAGGCGGTACTCGTCGGTGCGGGCCGCAAGTGCCCGGTTGCGCTATGCACCGTCGCCGCCGGTGGCGCGGACGCCCCTGCGCGGCGCTGCCTGATCGACGCGCTGGCGAAGTGCGTGGCCCGGATCGCGGAACACGAGCGACCCCGCGGCATCGCCTTGCTCGATCGTCCGTTCAGCATTGAGCACGGCGAGCTCACGCCCAATCTGAAGCTGCGGCGTGCCGCCATCGAGGCCCTGCATGCCAGGCGGATCGACGCGCTGTACCGACGCCTCGACGAGCGCCCGGACGTCGCTAGCCCGCTGCTGGTGGTCTGAAGGTGCGCGGCGCCGCAACGCCCGGTCACTGCAGGTAGTAGCGCAAGGTCAGTTCCACCGACTGGCGCAACGGCAGCGTGCGGTACACAGAATCGGCGTCCCCCGATCGAACAAGGAATTGCAGGGCCAGGTCGAAGCGGTCCCATCGACGCCGTGCCTCGAGCCACTGCGAGCGGCTGTGCGTGTTGAGCTTCGTGGCGCACGAAGGCCGACAGGTCGAACCGGCGCACGAGTGCATCGTTCCAGGTTAGGTAGAAGAACGCCGCCTGGCGCACAAGCAGGTCCTGCAGCGTCGCTGCCGTGCCGAGCAGTTGCCGCGACGCGGCGGGGCTCAGGCCCGGCAGAGCCCGCCACTGATGGCGGTCCGGTGCCGCGCCTGCGCGTGTTGGCACTACAATGGGGGCAACTCCACTGGCCTGCAGCGAATGACCGTCAAGCCGCGCATACTATTTCTGGCCGAAGCGGCGACGCTAGCCCACGTCGTGCGCCCGACCGTTCTCGCCGCGGCGCTTGACCGCTCGGAATACGAAGTTTGCTTGGCGACCAGCACCGACTTCCGCTCGCACGTCGAAGCCGCCGGCCTGCCGGTCCGCGATCTCTACTGCATCGGCACGCGGACCTACCTCGCGGCGGTGTTGGCAAGCCGGCTGCTGATCAGCGACCTCAAGCGCCAGGTGCGGGAGCCCTTCCGCCGGCACGGGCTGCCGTTGTCCGGCGATCGCACCTTGCCCCGGCGCGCGTACACCGCGCTGGCTCGCGCGCTGGCACAGGTGGCGCCGCGCGACCTGCGCAAGGCCTTGGCCGCCCTGCCGATCTACCTCGACTATCTGGCCGACAGCCAGGCATTCGACGACACGGCGTTCCGCGGCTGGCTTGTCAGCCTCGGCGTGGCTCGGCCGGCCCCGTCGACCTGTCTGGCCACACTGCCGGCGCAATACCTCTCACAGCGGTACGGCAGCTCCGCGGGTGCCACGCCATGAACGCATCGCTTCCCGCACCGGCGCTGTCCGGCCCCGCGCTCGACGAACTGCGCGCCGCCGTCGGCAGCGACCACGTCTGCACCGGCTCCGAGGAGCTCGACAGCTACTCGCGCTGCACCATCCCATGGCAGAGCCGGTGCCGTGCGGTGGTTTTCCCATCCAGCCGGGAAGAGGTGTCGGCCGTGCTGAAGATCGCTCAGCGGCACAGCTTGAAGGTCTGGCCCTTCAGTGGTGGCCGCAACTGGGGCTACAGCACCACCCTGGCGCCGGAGGGCGGCGGGCTGGTGATGCTGCTGCACCGCATGAACCGAGTCCTCGAGGTCAACGAGGAGCTGGCCTACGTCGTGCTCGAGCCGGGGGTGACCTACGCACAGCTGAATTCGCACCTGAAGGCCCATGGCCACCAGCTCTGGGCCGACTGCATCGACGGCACGTCGCAGGGCAGTGTGATCGGCAACGCGCTGGACCGCGGACTCGGGCAGACACCCTACGGCGACCACTTCGGCAATCTCTGCGGCATGGAGGTGGTCCTGCCTACAGGTGAAATCGTGCGCATCGGCGGCAGCGACGACGGCCCGAAGACCTGGCACCTGCACAAGTGGGGCGTCGGGCCTTACCTGGAGGGGCTGTTCACGCAATCGAACTTCGGCGTCGTCACGAAGGCCGGTGTTTGGCTGATGCCCAAGCCCGAGGCGCACGCTTCCTTTGTGTTCGAGGTTCAAGACGAGCGCCACCTTCCGCAGGTCATTGATGCCTTTCGCCGGCTGGCGTTGCAGGGCGTGGTAACGACCAAGCTGCACATGATCAACGACTTCGTATCGCTGACGGTGGTGATGCAGCGGCTGGAGCAGCAGCGGCCTGACGGAGCGCCCTTGTCGGGCGAGGAGGTCGCACAACTGCGCCGCAAGTATGGCGTGGCGCCGATGACCTGCGCGGGTGGGCTGTACGGTACCAAGGCCCAAGTGCGCCTTCACCGCAAGAGCCTGAAGCAGGCCATCGGTCGCTACGGCCAGCTGCTTTTCGTCTCCGACACTATGGTTGCCCTGCTGGAACGCATCATCGGGTTGGCCTGGCGCAAGCCCTGGCTGCGCGCCGTGACCGAGAAGCTGGCCGGCTCATCGCTGCAGGTGCTTGACTCGGCGCCGCACGTGCACCGCCTGCTGCAGGGCGTGCCGACCGATTACTTCGTCAAGCACGCCTACTACCGCCATAGACGCCGCCGGCCCGACAGCGGCATCCACCCCGCTCGCGACGGCTGCGGCGTGATCTGGTTCGCGCCGGTGCTTCCCTTCACCAGCGCCACGATGCTGCCCTTCATGGCGCAGGCGCGCAAGCGCTTCGAGGAATTCGGGCTCGACTATTGGGTCGCAGTGCTGGTGCTCAACCCGCGCGCCGTGACGTGCCTGATGAACATCCTGTATGACAAGGACGACGCGGACGAGGCCTGCCGGGCCGCCGCTCTCTACGACGTCCTGTCCAACGACATGCGCGCCGCCGGCTACCAGCAGTACCGCGCCGGGTTACTGGCATGGGAGCATCTGTACGACGACGCGCCCGCGCTGCGTGCGCTGAACGCGCGCATCAAGGACGCGCTCGACCCCGACCACGTCGTTGCGCCTGGTCGCTACGGCATCGGCTGACGTGAGCGCCCCCGCCCGGCCGCTAGAAGGGAGGGATCGCCTTTGCTCGGGAAAACTATTACGCAGCCGCAGAAGGCCAGCGCCGTGAGTGCACAGGCGTCGCCGCGGAAGGTGCTCTTCGTCGCCGAGGCGGTGACCCTGGCACACGTCGTGCGGCTTGTTACGCTGGCCACCGCGCTGCACCACCGGGGATGGCAGGTGACACTGGCCACCGACTCGCGCTACGCCTCGGTCGTGGGCCCGCTACCCTTCCCCACCGTCGACCTCTTCACGATGCCGGCGGTGCAGTTCCAGCGCGCGATCAGCCGCGGAAGCCCGATCTTCGATTTCGAGACGCTGGACCGGTACGTGCGTGATGACCTCGCGCTGCTAGAGCGCGTGCAGCCCGACGTGGTCGTCGGCGACTTCCGCATCTCACTGGCCGTCAGCGCCCGCGTGGCCGGCGTACGTTACATCAATCTGACCAACGCCTACTGGAGTCCCCTGGCACAAATCGACCATATCGTGCCGGAGTTCTACTGGGTGCGCTGGACCGGGACGCGCGTGGGCCAGGTACTGTTCGACGCCTTCCGCCGTACCGGCTACGCGCGGCATGTGTTGCCGGTAAACCGGGTGCGGCGCAAGTATGGCCTGCCGCCGATCGGCGGCGACTTCCGCGACGCGCTGATGGACGGCGACGTCACGCTGTTCGCCGATCTGCCACAGATCATTCCGACCGATCCCCTGCCAGCACATCAGCACTTCATCGGACCGGTGCCGTGGTCGCCGCCTGTGCCATTGCCCAGCTGGTGGGATCAATTCCAGGGCAGCCGGCACAAGCGCCCCGTGATCTACGTCACGCTCGGCAGCTCGGGCCCGCCGGACGTGCTGCAACGGGTGCTCGACGGCTTAGCGAACGCCGACGTGGACGTGATCGCATCGACTGCGGGCCGTGCCCGCCTCCGCCAGGTGCCGGCCAACGCCCGTGTCGCCGACCTGTTGCCCGGAGACCAGGTCTGCGAGGTCGCCGATCTCGTCATCTGCAACGGCGGCAGCCCGGGCACCTACCAGGCGCTGTCGCACGGCAAGCCCGTGATCGGGCTGGTGACCAACCTGGACCAGTTCCTTAACATGGCGGCGGTACAGCGCGCGGGTTGCGGGCTCCTGTTGCGGACTGGGTCTACCGCAACGACCGACCTCAAGGATGTCCTCTCGGCGCTCGGCCGGCATGGGGCCTGTGGCGCAGCGGCTCGTGCGTGTCGGGACGCCACTCTTGTCCGTGTTTCGGTGCTCGCGGACACGTTCGCACGGGCAGCCCAGTCATGATGCAGCGCCTGGCGCGAAGGCGCGCGCCGACGCTGTTGGCTCAGTCCGCTGCGTGATGTCGGCGCTTGCCGAAGCTATCGCTTACTGATACACCGCCGCCGATTGGCGTCGACTTTCTTTACTCTTCCAAGCGTCAGACGCAACCTATCGGCGAAACGTCTCGCTGAGTCCCGGGCAGGTAAGACTTTTTTTCTGGCTCGCCACGTGCGCAACTTCTTTTGGAACCGACCAATCCTCTCATCAAAAGGGCTTAAACATGAAGCAATCCCACTAGTGTCCGGTTAAAAGTCGAACAAATTCAACTGGTTAGCGACGTCGAGCATGTTGTTCTGGGATGCATCGGCCTGCAAGGCGCATGAAATCTGTGTTTTCTCGAAGACCGACACCGCCCAGATCTGTAGACATGTGTATGCGGTTTGATGTGATGAACTTTCCGAGGCTCGATCGGCCGGGAATAAAGCGCTGGGTGTTGATCCCCACAGGTCGCTGTCTGTCGGAGACGGTGGCGAGGAACTCGCCGTTGACCAAGACCAGACGAGGCACAATGCGCTGCAGCAGCGCGGCCGCATAGGTAGGGTTGCATCGCCGGTAGGTGCCCAACTTACCTTAGAATCGCGGTCACCCGCGCCGCTCTTGACACTCAGCTAACGCTTCTTGCAGGGTCCGTAAAGAACTTCCACCTCCAAGCGAGTGCGCCTTTCCGGGCACACCAAAAGACAACTGGCCTATGGCCCCCGGCTTGAATCGCTTACCTTTGGCGCGTTATAGGCTTTTACACCGAAGTAGCGGCGAGTGGCTCCCAAGCCCAACAGCGTCAAGTCGACGAGCGCCAAGGATTCGGGCTCGGGCACTCGTTTAGTGCTGACAAAGTCGCCAGATTTAGAGCCTGCGCCAAGGGACATCACGTTGGTGGTTATTACTGTCTGGACACGCACGACTGCAAACGACTTTCCGCGCCTCCATTCAGGGCGGTGCGGGTCGCTGGGGTTCCCAAATTCACTACGAACGCGAAAGACCCTTCCCAGAAGCCACCCACGCCATCGTGCCCGCAGCAGGCGTAAAGCCATGCACATCGGACAACGATCCGGCGACGCTTAGTTGCCACTTGGACCCAGCTGCGGGCCGGCGGAGAAGTTCTGGATCAGGCTCGCCGTGCCCAGCGCAAAATTACAAAAGGTTTGAGTTTCTTCTCTGCTTCCTGCGTCGGGAACTAACTTCCCAGGCTCAGTTTAACTTCCCAGTTGTTTCACGTGGAACATATGCCAAACCGAAAATCCGGCTTGGAAAGTGTTCCACGTGAAACAATTTGCGGACACCCGACCGCTCCCCTACACTGTGCGGCTCTTGCGGCATGCCCCGCCGCGTCCCGAACGACCTTGAGCGCGATCGAATTCGCCGGACAATTGATTCCGTCCGTGATACTCCCCAGACCGTAAGAGCGATTGCAAAGAACCCGATGTGGTATCCGACCGAATATGACGTGATCGTAGTGGGTGGCGGCCATGCCGGTACCGAAGCTGCGCTTGCTTCGGCGCGGACAGGTCGCTCGACGCTGTTGCTGACCCACAACGTCGAGACGCTCGGCCAGATGTCCTGCAATCCGTCGATCGGTGGCATCGGCAAGGGACATCTGGTCAAAGAGATCGATGCCCTCGACGGGGTGATGGCGGTGGCCGCCGATGTTGCGGGTATCCAGTTCCGCATCCTGAATTCGCGCAAGGGGCCGGCCGTTCGGGCCACCCGTGCCCAGGCCGACCGGATCCTCTACAAGGCGGCGATCCGGCAGCGGATCGAGAATCAGCCGGGATTGGCGGTATTCCAGCAGCCGGTGGATGATCTGATCATCGAGCAGGGTCGAATCGCCGGCGCAGTCACCCAGTCTGGTTTCCGTTTCCGTGCCCGCGCGGTAGTGCTGACAACCGGAACCTTCCTGTCCGGATTGATCCATATCGGGATGAGCCATCACAGCGCCGGGCGGGCAGGGGATCCGCCGTCGATCCGGCTCGCCGACCGGTTGCGCGAACTGGCGCTGCCACTCGGACGGCTCAAGACCGGGACGCCGCCCCGCCTGGACGCGCGCACCATCGATTTTTCGGTTCTGGCGCGTCAGCCGGGCGATGAGCCAGTGCCGGTGTTCTCGTTCCTGGGCTCGCGCGCCCAGCATCCACGGCAGGTGTCCTGCTGGATCACCCATACCAATACCCGCACCCATGACGTGATCCGCGCCAATCTGGACCGGTCGCCGATGTTCGCCGGGATCATCGAAGGCGTCGGCCCCCGCTACTGCCCGTCGATCGAGGACAAGATCACCCGCTTTGCCGACCGCGACAGCCATCAGATTTTCCTGGAGCCGGAGGGCCTGACCGTCAACGAGATCTACCCGCAGGGTATGTCGACCAGCTTGCCGTTTGACGTCCAAATCGATTTCATGCGTTCCATCAAGGGCTTGGAAAATGTACATATCGTTCGGCCAGGGTATGCGATCGAGTATGACTATGTCGATCCGCGGGCCCTCGGGGCCTCGCTGGAACTGAAGGACATTCCGGGCCTGTTTCTGGCTGGCCAGATCAACGGCACGACCGGCTATGAAGAGGCGGCAGCACAGGGGCTGCTTGCCGGGCTGAATGCAGCGCGCGCTGCGTCGGGTGAAGAGGCCTGGTCGCCGCGGCGTGACGAAGCCTATCTGGGCGTGCTGGTCGATGACCTGATCACCCGCGGGGTCACCGAGCCCTACCGGATGTTCACCAGTCGGGCCGAGTACCGGCTGTCTTTGCGCGAGGACAACGCGGATGCGCGGCTGACCGAGATCGGTCGCAGGCTCGGCATGGTCGGCGATCATCGCTGGCAGGTTTTCGAGCGTAAACGCGAGGCGGTTGCGCGGGAAAGTGAACGGCTGAAATCCACCTGGATCAACCCGCGCCTGATTGATGACGCCGATGGACATAGAGTATTCGGCCAGTCTATAGAACGTGAGTATTCACTTACACAGTTGCTCAGCCGACCGGAGGTCAGCTACGCGCTGCTGATGTCGCTGCCGGCGGCCGGACCGGCTGTCACCGATGACGCGGTGGCGGAGCAGGTCGAAATCTCTGCCAAGTACGCTGGCTACATCCACCGCCAGGCTGAGCAGATCGCCAGTCAGGACCAGCTCGAGACCGCCCGCCTGCCGTCAGACTTTGACTATGCTGGACTCCACGGGCTGTCCACCGAGGCGCGCCAGCGGCTCACTGCCCAGCGGCCGGAAACGCTCGCCCAGGCGTCGCGGCTGCCGGGCGTGACCCCGGCGGCGATCTCCCTGCTGTGGGTTCACCTGAAGCGGCGCAACACCCGGAAGGTCATCGGCCCAGGCGCATCCCGCCGGGTCGGCGCCGCATGAGAGGACACGCACGTGATGCCTGAAACCACCCTGGACGCCGGGCTTGCTGCCCTGGGTCTGGACCTGCCTGCTGGCGCGCGCCAAAAGCTGCTGGACCATGTCGCGCTGATCGGGAAATGGAACCAGGTGCACAACCTGACCGCGATCCGCGAGCCGCAGAAGATGGTCACCCATCATCTGCTCGACAGCCTGTCGCTGCTGAAGGTGATCGACCGGACCGGATGCCGATTGATCGATGTCGGCAGCGGTGCCGGACTGCCCGGGATTCCACTGGCCATCGCGCGTCCTGAATGGTCGATCACCCTGCTCGACAGCAATCACAAGAAAGGCGTCTTTCTGCAGCAGGCAGTGGCCGAACTCGGCTTGGCTGGCGTCCAGGTGGTGGTGGAACGGGTCGAGGCGTTCCGTCCCACGGAAGGATTTGATCTGGTGATCTCGAGGGCATTCTCCGACCTGCCCGAGTTCGCCGAGCTGTCACGCCATCTGCGTGCCCCGGGCGGGCTGTTGCTGGCGATGAAAGGGGTTTACCCCTACGAGGAAGTCCTCCATCTGTCGCCCGAACTGGGCACGGTGGAGGTGCACAAGCTCGACGTGCCCGGAGTGGATGCCGAACGTCATCTGGTGGCCATAGGCAGCGCTGGATGACCCGCATCATCGCCGTCGCCAATCAGAAGGGCGGGGTCGGAAAAACCACGACCAGCGTCAATCTGGGCGCCAGTCTGGCTGCAGCCAAGCGCCGGGTGCTGCTGGTCGATCTCGATCCCCAGGGCAACGCGACCATGGGCAGTGGCATCGACAAGGCGAAGCTCAGCTACTCGGTCTACCACGTGCTGCTTGGCGTAGTGCCGGCGGCGGCGGCCCGGGTGCGCTCGGTGGCCTGTGCTTACGACCTGCTGCCGACAAACCGTCATCTGGCCGGTGCCGAGATCGAACTGGTATCGATGCCCGAGCGCGAGACCCGGCTCAAGCGGGCACTGGCGGTGATCGCCGACCAATACGACTATGTTCTGATCGACTGTCCACCGGCGCTCAGCCTGCTCACTGTCAACGCGTTCGTTGCTGCCGACGCCGTGATGATCCCGATGCAGTGCGAGTACTACGCGCTCGAGGGTCTGTCCGACCTGGTCGAGACGATCAAGCGGGTACGCAGCAACCTGAATCCACAACTGGAGATCGAGGGGCTGCTGCGCACCATGTTCGACCCGCGCAATACGCTGGCGCAACAGGTGTCGGACCAGCTGACCCAGCACTTCGGCAGCAAGGTCTACCGGACGGTCATCCCGCGCAACATCCGGCTTGCCGAAGCCCCGGGCTTCGGTCGTCCGGTGCTGGAGTTCGACCGGCAATCGAAGGGCGCACTGGCGTATCTCGCGCTGGCCGGTGAGATGTTGAATCGGGCGGCAATCACTTGAAGACCTCATCATGATGGCAAAACCCAAGGGTTTGGGACGTGGCCTCGACGCGCTGCTCGGTGGTGGCTCGTTCGACAGCCTGGATACGCCTTCGGCGCGCGGCGAACCGGAGGGTGGCGGTCTGCGCGAGTTGCCGATCGACGCGTTGTTGCCGGGCAAGTACCAGCCGCGTACCCGGATGGACCACGCGGCCTTGGCCGAACTGGCCGAGTCGATCAAGGTTCAGGGCATCCTGCAGCCGATCCTGGTGCGCCCGGTCGGCGACGACCGCTTCGAGATCATCGCCGGCGAGCGCCGCTGGCGCGCGTCCCGCCTGGCCGGGCTGACCGCGGTTCCGGTGCTGATACGCGCCATCCCCGACGAGTCGGCGCTGGCGATGGCGCTGATCGAGAACATCCAGCGCGAAGACCTGAACGCGCTGGAAGAGGCGATGGGCATCCAGCGTCTGATCGACGAGTTCGGCATGACCCATGAGGCCGCGGCAAAAGCCCTGGGCCGGTCGAGGGCCGCGGTCACCAACCTGCTTCGGCTGCGCTCGCTCGCCGCGCCGGTGCAGGAACTGTTGGCCTCGGGCGCGATCGAGATGGGCCATGCCCGCGCCCTGCTCGCCCTGGACCCGGCGCGGCAGATCGCCCTGGCCAACAAGGTCGCTGCGCAGAAACTGTCGGTACGCGATACAGAGCGCGAAGTGTCACGCATGAATGGCGCGGCCGGTGCGACCGGACGTCCGGCCGAGCCGGACCGGGATGTCGCCCGCCTCGAAGAACGGCTTGCGCAGGCGCTTGGCACGGGTGTGCGGCTGCGTCCCGGTGCGAAGCAGACCGGCCGGCTGGAAATCTCCTGGCACTCGCTGGAACACCTGGATGAATTGACCCGGCGCCTCGGGCTGGGTCCCGAATAGGCCCTCACCGTTGACAAGTCCAGCCAGTGCAGGCGAGAATCAAGGGCTTTGTTCGACATGGTCAGAGCGCGCGACGCCGGGCTTCAAGGTTGCATTGGGGTTGGTGCAGACGGAATCGCGCGGGACGGCTGTGGCAGCAGGCTCATGCCGAGAATTGAACCAGACGGTATTCGCCGGGTCCAACCCGCGCAGGCCGTCCCGGGCAGGTTCAGGCCGGTCTGCCCGCAAAGCCCAGGCGTGCCGCGTGTATTCGTCCAAGCGATGAGCGTCCCTTCGGGATTCGTCGCGATAGTCGGGCTGCAGGCAGGGCTGATCGTCGCGGCGGCATTGGTGATGGGTGCGATTTTCGATGCAACCGCCGCCTGGTCAACGATGGCAGGAGGCGCGGCGTGCTGGGTGCCGAGCGCCTTGTTCGCCTGGCGGTTGTCGCTGGCGCTGCGCTACCGGCCTGAGCACGCGGCGACAGTGTTCTTCGTCGGCGAGTTCGCAAAGATGTTGTTCACCGTGTTGATACTGTTTGCGATGGCACGGGTGGTGGATACGATCTTCTGGCCGGGCGCGGTGCTCGGCGTGATCGTAGCGGTGAAAGCGAACTGGCTGGCGTTGCTGTTGCGCCGTGATTCGCCGGGATTTGATTGAAGCGCTGATCGACACGTTGATTGAGACAGTGATTCAGACGCTGATTTAAAAGCAGACAGATGCGCGGTCTGCAACGCGTACAGAAACGCGGACTGATCCAGATAAGCTGCGCGCACAGCGCGCCCGAACTCTCCCCTAATCGATACCCGATCCATGGCCGTAGATCACCATTTAGCGCCGAGCGCGACCGAGTACATCGTTCATCATCTGGCGCATTGGCAGACAGAGAAGCAGACGGCCATCGTCGATTTCTCGGTGATCAACATCGACACCCTGTTCTTCTCGCTGCTGTGCCTGGGCTTGACGTTGTTCCTGCTTCGCTTCGCGGCCACGCGCGCAACCAGCGGTGTACCGACC
Organism: Burkholderiales bacterium; assembly: GCA_038205245.1. Taxonomy (GTDB): domain Bacteria; phylum Pseudomonadota; class Gammaproteobacteria; order Burkholderiales; family CAIKXV01; genus CAIKXV01. The sequence goes on along the minus strand of JBBRCD010000010.1, from coordinate 32,929 downwards.
AAGTTTCAGGCGGCAATCGAGATTCTGGTCGAGCTGGTCGAAGACCAGAGCAAGTCGATCGTGCGCGGCAATCGCGCCTTCATCGCGCCACTTGCGCTGACCGTGTTTGTCTGGATCCTGATGATGAACGCCATCGACCTGATTCCGGTCGACCTGCTCCCGAAGATCGCCGCCCTGGTGGGCTGGTATGGCGCGGGGTTGGGCGCGCAGGATGTTTACCTGCGGCCCCTGCCCACGGCCGACCTGAACGGCACGCTCGGCATGTCTCTTGGCGTGCTGATTCTGATGATCTACTACGGCATCAAGATCAAGGGTTTGGGTGGCTTCATCCATGAACTGTTCTGTGCGCCGTTCGGCTCGCACCCGGCGCTGTGGCTGCCGAATCTCCTGCTCAATCTCATCGAGTACCTGGCGAAGATGGTGTCGCTCGGCATGCGGTTGTTCGGCAACATGTATGCGGGTGAACTGCTGTTCTTCCTGATTGCGTTGATGGGCGGCTACTTCGCAATGAACACGACCGGACTGCTGCTCGCTTTCACCCATGTGTTCGCCGGTACCGCCTGGCTGCTGTTCCATGTCCTGATCGTGGTGCTGCAGGCATTCATCTTCATGATGTTGACCCTGGTCTATATCGGCCAGGCGCATGAAAGCCACTGATCGGGAAGATCTTCCCGTGAATCGCGCTTCAGGTGTTCGAACACCCAACCCGTTTTTTCGTTTCACCGTTTCTTTCCAGTTTTTTGCACAGGAGTAGTTGTGATGACAGATGTCGCCTTCGTAGCCCTCGCCTGCGGTTTGATCATCGGCCTTGGTGCCATCGGTGCCTGTATCGGCATCGGCATCATGGGTGGCAAGTACATCGAAGCTGCAGCACGTCAGCCCGAGCTGATGAACACGCTGCAGACCAAGATGTTCCTGCTCGCCGGCCTGATCGACGCGGCGTTCCTGATTGGTGTCGGTATCGCGATGATGTTCGCGTTCGCCAATCCGTTCGCCAGCTAAGGCGTTTCCGCTGGCGCCTGTCCGCCGCTGGCGACGGGCGGCACTCATCAGCGTTCGCGCGCAGCCTCGGCCGGGTGACCGGACCGGGCCTGCACGGATCGATCGAGGTTTGACATGAGCATCAACGCTACGCTGTTCCTACAGCTGATCGTTTTCTTCATCGGCGCGTTCATCGCGATGAAGTTCATCTGGCCACCGCTGATCGGCGCGCTGGAAGAGCGGCAGAAGAAGATCGCCGACGGCCTGGCCGCTGGCGAGCGCGGCCGCGCCGATCTGGTCGCTGCCGAGAAACGCGCTCAGGATGCTGATCGCGCCGCGCGCGATCGTGCGCAGGAAATCATCGCGCAAAGCGAGAAGCGCGCTGCGGCGGTGATCGAAGAGGCCAAGGTTACGGCCAAGGCTGAAGCCGAGCGCATCGCCGCCGCTGCCCGCGCCGAGGTCGAACAGGAAGTGCAGCGCGCCCGTCAGATGCTTCGGGAGCAGGTCGCAGCGCTTGCCGTGGCCGGGGCCGAGCGCATCCTCAAGCGGGAAGTCGACGCTGGCGCGCATGCGCAGATGCTGACCGCGCTGAAGCAGGAACTCTGAGTACGCAATGGCCGAACTCTCCACTGTCGCCCGACCCTACGCTGAAGCCGCCTTCAAGCTGGCTCAGGAAGAGGGCTCGACCGCTCAATGGTCCGACCTTCTCGGCAACCTCGCGACCATCGCCGCTGATCCCCAGGTGAAGTCGATGCTGGGCGACCCGGCGCTGCAAGTCGGGCCGTTGACTGAATTCATCGCCGCGCTGGTACCCGGCGGTCTGCCCGACGTGGCCAGGCGGTTCGTGACTGCGCTTGCCGACAATGGCCGGGTCGAGCTGCTGCCCGAGATCGCCAGCCAGTTCCACACGCTGCGCAACAGCGCCGAGGGTCGTGCGGATCTGATGATCGAGTCGGCGTTCCCGCTGGACGGGGCCTCGCTCGCAGAGCTGGTCACGTCACTGGAAAAGAAGTTCGCACGAAAACTCAATGCCAGCGTGGTGATCGCGCCCGACCTAATCGGCGGGGTACGGATCACCATCGGCGACGAGGTGCTGGACGCTTCGGTGCGCGGCCGTCTCGCGCAGATGGCCACCGCCCTTCAATCCTAGGAGCACTTTGATGCAATTGAACCCGTCCGAGATCAGCGAGCTGATCAAGAGCCGAATCCAGAACCTCGGAGTCGGTTCGGAATTGCGCAACCAGGGCACCATCGTGTCGGTCGCCGACGGCATCTGCCGCGTGCACGGCCTGTCCGACGTGATGCAGGGCGAGATGCTCGAGTTCCCGAACAATACGTTCGGCCTGGCGCTCAACCTGGAGCGCGATTCCGTCGGTGCGGTGATTCTGGGCGAGTACCAGCACCTGTCCGAAGGCGATACCGTCAAGACGACCGGCCGCATCCTCGAAGTGCCGGTTGGCCCTGAGCTGATCGGCCGCGTGGTCGATGCGCTCGGCAACCCGATCGACGGCAAGGGCCCTGTCAACGCAAAGCTGACCGACGTGATCGAGAAGGTCGCGCCGGGCGTGATCGACCGCCGTTCGGTGTCGCAGCCGGTGCAGACCGGCCTGAAGTCGATCGACGCGATGGTGCCGGTCGGTCGCGGACAGCGCGAGCTGATCATCGGCGACCGCCAGACCGGCAAGACCGCGGTCGCGGTGGACACGATCATCAACCAGAAGGGCAAGGATCTTTTCTGCGTTTATGTCGCCATCGGCCAGAAGGCCTCCACCGTTGCCAACGTCGTGCGCAAGCTGGAAGAGTACGGGGCGATGGAATACACGATCGTGGTCGCCGCCTCGGCCTCCGAGTCGCCGGCGATGCAGTACATCTCGGCCTACGCGGGTTGCACCATGGGCGAGTACTTCCGCGACCGCGGTCAGGATGCACTGATCGTCTATGACGACCTGACCAAGCAGGCCGTGGCCTACCGCCAGATCTCGCTGCTGCTGCGCCGTCCGCCGGGCCGCGAAGCCTATCCAGGCGACGTGTTCTATCTGCACAGCCGTCTGCTCGAGCGTGCGGCGCGCGTGAACGAAGACTATGTCGAGGCGTTCACCAAGGGCGCGGTAAAGGGCAAGACCGGTTCGCTGACCGCACTGCCGATCATCGAGACCCAGGCCGGCGACGTGTCGGCGTTCGTGCCGACCAACGTGATCTCGATCACCGACGGCCAGATCTTCCTCGAGACCGACCTGTTCAACGCCGGCATCCGTCCCGCGATCAATGCCGGTGTTTCGGTGTCGCGAGTCGGTGGCGCAGCCCAGACCAAGGTCATCAAGAAGCTCGGCGGCGGCGTGCGCCTGTCGCTCGCGCAGTACCGCGAGCTGGCGGCGTTCGCCCAGTTTGCCTCCGACCTTGATGACGCGACGCGCCGGCAGCTCGAGCGCGGCCGCCTGGTGACGGAACTGATGAAGCAGCCGCAGTACCAGCCGATGCAGGTCTGGGAGATGGCACTGACCCTGTTCACGGTGAACAACAACTTCTATGACGATGTGGACGTGAAGAAGGCGCTGTCGTTCGAGCGCGCACTGCGCGACTTCATCAAGACCAAGTACAACGCGCTCGCCGAGTCGATCGAAACGAGCAAGGACTTGTCCAAGGAAGACGAAGCCAGACTGGTCGAGGCGATCAAGGACTTCAAGAAAACCGGCAGCTACTAGAGCCGGGCGGATTCTACGCAGAATCCCACGCAGAATCCCACGCAAACGCCCAGGCAGACGCCCAGGCAGACGTATAAGTCGTACCCACGACAGCACACCGAGAGCAGATCGAGATGGCAGGCTCCAAGGAAATCCGCACCAAGATCAAGAGCGTGGAAAACACGCGCAAGATCACCAAGGCGATGGAGATGGTCGCGGCGAGCAAGATGCGCAAGGCGCAGGACCGGATGCGCGCTGCGCGTCCGTATGCCGAGAAGATCCGCAATATCGCCGCCCATCTGGCTCAGGCCAACTCGGAGTACAAGCATCCGTTTCTGGTGCCGCATGGCGAACTGAAGAATGTCGGTTATATCGTGGTCACCTCGGACAAGGGCCTGTGCGGCGGTCTGAACACCAACCTGCTGCGCCAGGTGCTGGTCCGCATGCGCGACACCGAGGCGAAGAAGATCGGCATCGAAGCCACCGCGCTTGGCAACAAGGGCTTCGGCTTCCTGCAGCGGCTGGGCGCACGCGTCGTCTCGCATGTCACCGGCCTGGGCGACACCCCGCGCATGGACAAGCTGATCGGCCCGGTGAAGGTGATGCTCGACAAGTTCGCCAACGGCGAAGTGGATGCGGTCTACCTTTGCTACAACGATTTCATCAACACGATGAAGCAGGAACCGACGATCGAGCAGTTGCTGCCGCTGCCGGCCGAGATGATGACCACGCAGGGCGACACCCCGGGCACCACCGCGCTGTCCTGGGACTACTTGTACGAGCCCGACGCCAAGACCGTGCTCGACGAACTGCTCACCCGCTATGTCGAGGCCCTGGTGTTCCAGTCGATCGCCGAGAACATGGCCTCGGAGCAGAGCGCGCGCATGGTCGCAATGAAGTCTGCGAGCGATAACGCGAAGAAAGTCATCGACGAGCTGAAGCTCATCTACAACAAGGCACGCCAGGCGGCGATTACCAAGGAGCTGTCGGAGATCGTCTCCGGCGCGGCCGCTGTCTGAACCATTTCAAGTCAAGGAAGCAGCCATGAGCAACGGAACCGTCGTTCAGTGCATCGGCCCGGTGGTCGACATTCAATTTCCGCGCGAGTCGATGCCGAAGATCTATGACGCGCTCGTCCTGGAAGACAGCGACACCGCGAGCTTCGCCGAGAAGGGCCTGACCTTCGAGGTGCAGCAGCAACTGGGCGACGGCGTCGTGCGCACCATCGCGATGGGCTCCTCTGACGGCCTGCGCCGCGGCATGCAGGTGCGCGGAACCGGCAAGGGCATCTCGGTGCCGGTCGGCACCGCCACCCTCGGCCGCATCATGGATGTGCTCGGCCGCCCGATCGATCAGGCTGGCCCGATCGCCACCGAAGAGCGGCGCGCAATTCACCAGTCGGCGCCAAAGTTCGACGAGCTGTCGCCGTCCGTTGAACTGCTGCCTACCGGCATCAAGGTCATCGACCTCATCTGCCCGTTCGCCAAGGGCGGCAAGATCGGCCTGTTCGGCGGTGCCGGGGTCGGCAAGACCGTGAACATGATGGAACTGATCAACAACATCGCGAAGAGCTACGGCGGCTACTCGGTATTCGCCGGCGTGGGCGAGCGGACCCGTGAGGGCAACGACTTCTATCATGAGATGGAAGAGTCGAAGGTGCTCGACAAGGTCGCGATGGTGTTCGGCCAGATGAACGAGCCGCCGGGCAACCGTTTGCGCGTGGCGCTGACCGGCCTCACGATGGCCGAGAAGTTCCGCGACGAGGGCCGCGACATCCTGTTCTTCGTAGACAACATCTACCGCTATACGCTGGCCGGTACCGAAGTGTCCGCGCTGCTCGGCCGGATGCCGTCGGCCGTGGGTTATCAGCCAACGCTGGCCGAGGAGATGGGCCGCCTGCAGGAGCGGATCGTGTCGACCAAGGTCGGTTCGATCACCTCGATTCAAGCGGTGTACGTGCCGGCCGATGACTTGACCGACCCGTCGCCGGCGACCACCTTCGCCCACCTGGATGCGACAGTCGTGCTGTCGCGCGACATCGCCTCGCTCGGAATCTACCCCGCGGTCGATCCGCTCGACTCGACCTCACGCCAGCTCGACCCGAACGTGATCGGCGAAGAGCACTACAACGTCACCCGCGCGGTTCAGCAGACCCTGCAGCGCTACAAGGAACTGCGCGACATCATCGCGATTCTGGGCATGGACGAGTTGTCGCCTGAAGACAAGCTCGCGGTGTCGCGCGCACGCAAGATCCAGCGCTTCCTGTCGCAGCCGTTCAACGTCGCCGAGATCTTCACCGGCTCGCCCGGCAAGATCGTCTCGCTCAAGGACACCATCAAGGGCTTCAAGATGATCGTCGATGGCGAATGCGATGCGCTGCCGGAGCAGGCGTTCTACATGGTCGGCACCATCGAAGAAGCGTTCGAGAAAGCCAAGACCCTGCAGTGATTGCAGCGAACCGCTCAGTGACCGGAAGGTAACGCGATGGCCAGCACCACCAATACGATACACGTTGACGTCGTCAGTGCCGAAGAAAGCATTTTCTCCGGTGAGGCCGAGTTCGTGGTGCTGCCAGGTGAGGCCGGCGAGCTCGGGATCTATCCCCAGCACACCCCGCTGATCACCCGGATCAAGCCGGGCGCGGTGCGCATCAAGTTGCCCGGCCGGGAGGACGAAGAGTTCGTGTTCGTCGCCGGCGGCATTCTCGAGGTGCAGCCCAAAACCGTCACCGTGCTGGCCGATACCGCGATCCGCGGCGGCGATCTGGACGAGGCGAAGGCCGAAGAGGCGCGCAAGCAGGCGGAGGAGTCGCTGCGCAATGCCAAGGGTGAACTCGAGGTGGCGACCGCCCAGGCCGAGCTGGCGACCCTCGCCGCGCAGATCGCGTCTATCCGCAAGTTCCGGCAAAAGCGATAGGCCTGAGGCGCGCAACCGGCGCGCAACCGGCGCTGAACCGGCGCTGAACCGGCGCTGAACCGGCGCTGAACCGGATCGGACCCGGAGCCGACCCGGAGCCGACGTCCGCTCCCGAAACCGCGCCTGACCCCGGTCCGAACAACAGCCAGAGACGCGCCCGGCGCTACACTTCCGGCATGTCGGAGCCCGTGGAACAGTTCGACCTCCTGGTTATCGGTGCCGGAATCAACGGCGCTGGCATCGCGCGTGATGCGGCCGGACGTGGTCTGAGGGTGGCTCTTGTCGAGCGTGGCGATCTGGCCGGCGCTACCTCATCGGCCAGCAGCAAGCTGATTCATGGTGGCTTGCGCTACCTCGAGCATCGCGAGTTCCGCCTGGTGGCCGAGGCGCTGGCCGAGCGCGAGGTGCTGCTGTCGATCTGTGGTCATCTCGCGTGGCCGCTGGAGTTCGTGCTGCCCCATGCGCCCCACCTGCGTCCGCGATGGATGCTGAGCGCCGGCCTGTTCCTTTATGACCGCCTGGGCGGCCGATCGAGCCTGCCCCGCTCGCGCGCGGTGGCGCTGGATAAGGCGCCCTATCGCGGCATTCTCAAGCCCGAGTTCCGTCATGGCTTTGCCTATGCCGACGGCTGGGTGGACGATGCGCGCCTGGTGGTGCTGAACGTGCGCGATGCGGTCGACCGTGGCGCGATCCTGCGCCTGGGCTGGGAGGTACTCGGTGCGACCCGCATCGCGGACAACGGCAATGCCAGCGGACTCTGGCATGTCGAAACGCGCGAACTGGCGGGCGACCGGCGCCGGCAAATCCACTGCCGGGCAATCGTCAACGCCGGCGGACCCTGGGCCGAGGAGGTCCATCGCCGCTTGCTTGGCACCGATGCGCACCCGGCGCCAGGCGCACAGTCCATGCCGCGCCTCAAGCATGTGAAGGGCAGCCATATCGTCGTGCCACGCTTGTACCCGGGCGCACATGCCTATCTGCTGCAGCACCCGGACCGGCGTGTGGTGTTCCTGATTCCGTTCGGCGCGCAGTGCACGCTGATCGGGACCACCGATGTCGATGTCGGCGAAGACTATGCGCAGCCGGAGACCTCCGCAGCCGAGGTCGACTATCTGTGCGAGTTGGTCAACCGCTACTCGCAGCGCGCGATCCGACCGGTGGACGTGATCTGGCGCTACAGTGGGGTGCGCGCACTTGCCGATGACGGCGCCACCGACGCGTCCGCGGTGACCCGGGACTACAGTCTGCATGTCGACGCCATGACCCGGACTGACGCGCCGCTGCTGAGCGTACTCGGCGGTAAGATCACCACCTATCGTGCCCTGGCGCAAACCGTGATCGACCGACTCGCTCCCTGGATTCCTGCCCTGCGTCCGACATGGACAGCGCGGGCGCCACTGCCCGGTGCCGATCTCGGGCCCGGCGGCTATGCCGGGTTTCGTCGATCGCTCCTTGCACGGTGGCCGCAACTTGACCCACAGATGCTGGACGGGTTGGCGCGCCGCCATGGGACGCTGACCGAGACCGTGCTAGACGGCGCAACCAACCCGGCCGAGCTGGGACGGGATTTCGGCGGCGGCCTGCATGAGCGCGAGGTCGACTACCTTTACCGGCGCGAGTGGGTCGCCGGTCAGTCCCCGGCGGCAGCCGTCGAGGCCATCCTCTGGCGCCGGACCAAGTGTGGGCTGTCGATGACCGACGACCAGCGCGAAGCATTCTTGTCGTATGTGAGCGAACACCCCAATCTTCCCGGACGATCTACCGATGCTGCCGCTGTCTGAATTCCGCGCCGCCGACCGGGCGGGTATCCGCGGGGTGTTGTTCGATATCGACGACACCCTGACTACCGACGGACGGCTCACCAGCGACGCCTACTTAGCGCTTGAACGTCTGCATGAGGCGAAGCTGATCACAGTCGCGGTCACCGGTCGCCCGGCGGGTTGGTGCGACCAGATCGCCCGTCTATGGCCAGTGCGCGGGGTGGTTGGCGAGAACGGCGGCCTGTGCTTCTGGCATGATCGGCGTGCCAACCGGTTGTGCCAGATGTTCGTTCAACCCGAAGACGAGCGGCGCGCCAATCGCCTGGCCCTGGCGGCGATCGCCGAACGCATCCTGGCCGAGGTGCCGGGTTGCGCACTCGCCTCGGATCAGCACTATCGGGAACTCGACCTGGCGATCGATTATTGCGAGGACGTGCAGCCGCTCGGGCCGGTGGAGATCGACCGGATCGTTTCGCTGATGGTGGCGTCCGGCCTGACCGCAAAGGTCAGTTCCATACATGTCAACGGCTGGTTCGGCGACTACGACAAGCTGGGCATGGCCAGGCGCTTCATGAGCGAGGTCTGCGGCATCGATCTGGATGCCGAGCGTGATCGTTTCGTCTACCTGGGCGACTCGCCGAACGACTGCCCGATGTTCGACTACTTTCCGCACTCCATCGGCGTCGCCAATGTGATGAACATCAAGGACCGGCTGACCCATCCGCCGACCTATGTCACGGCGCGCCGCAGCGGCGACGGCTTCTGCGAGGCAGTGGGGGCGTTGTTCGCGGTGCGTTGAGGGCGTTCTGGCTCAACGCGAGGGGCGGTCGCCGACCGACCCTCGATCCCTACTCCGCCCGGGCCCCCGCCAGCTTGACCAGCTTGGCGTACTTGTCGATCTCGCGCCGGAAGAACGCGATGAATTCGGCCGGGCCCATCCACACAGCCTCCGCACCGTCGCGCTCCATCGCGGTTCGCACCGTCGCCGAGGCGTGCGCCTTGCGGATCTCGGCGGTGAGCCGTTCCTGGATCGCCGTCGGCGTACCCGCCGGGGCGAAGATGCCGTACCAGATGTCCACCGCGTAACCGGGATAGGTCGCGCCCAAGGGTGGCGCCTCGGGCAGCGCGCTGGAGGACTTGGGCGTGGTTACCGCGAGGATGCGCAGCTTGCCGGCGCGCACATGCGGCATGGCGCTGATCAGGGTGGTGAAGCCCATGTCCAGATCGCCGCTCAGCAGGGCTGCGATCATCGGCGGGGCGCCCTTGTACGGAATATGGGTCAGCTCGATGCCGGCCGACAGCCTGAACAGTTCGCCCGACAGATGACTGCTGGTGCCGTTGCCATTGGAGCCGAAGTTGAGGCCGCCCTTGGTGCGCTTGGCGATGGCGACCAGGTCGCGCACGTTCCTCACAGGTACGGACGGATGCACCGCAAGCACCAGCGGCGCACTGGCAACCAGCGCAAGCGGCGCGAGGTCGGTCAGCGCGTTGTAGTTGAGCTTCTGGTAGAGCGACGCGTTGATCACCAGCGAGTTCGAGGTGAGCATGATCGTGTAGCCATCGGCGGGTGCCTTGGCGGTGATCTCCGCGCCCAGGTTGCCACCGGCGCCGGCACGGTTGTCCACGGTCACCGGTTGACCAAGCGCTTCGGCAAGCTGGCCGGCGAACTGGCGGGCCAGCGTGTCGGTGCCGCCACCTGCAGGAAACGGCACCACCATGCGGATCGCACGACTCGGATACGCCTGCGCCAGCGCTATCGTGCTCCACCCGGCCATCGCAGCCAGCACGACGGTTCCCACGACCGTTCGCACGGTCGCTCCAACGTCAGTCCCCACCACGCGCCCCGCGGCGGCCACACCCGGGGGCACAGTCGCCGCGGCGATCGTCCGGACGGTACCTTTGCTTGTCATCGCTTGTCCTCCTGTCAGCCTCGATCGTAAGGCGAATCGGCGAGGACAGGGTTTCCCGTCGATCAACCGATGACAACGAGGTCCGCTACCAAGACCCGCACCGACGCCATGGGCAACCTGGACCGGCTCGAGCGGCGTGGCCTTCGTGCGCGATACCCGGCGCATTCGGCTCCTGCTCGTCACCCATCACCCGCTGCGCGTGCTCGACGCGCTTGCCGCTTCACGCCTGACCAGCACCGTCACGTCGTCCGACAAACCAGCACCGTCACGTCGTTCGACAAACCAGCACCGTCACGTCGTTCGACAAAAGTGCCGCCCCGGCAGGTTGAAGAACAACGGGAGCTCGTCGACGGCTCGCCGCCAAGCGGCGAGACCGCGGTGCCGATGGGGACGGTCACGGTGCCGGGGAAGCAGGCAAGCGACACCCCTGTCGCCGCACACGGTACGGCGTCTCTATGCCTGCCACGCACGGCCGTAAGCCGCGCTGCGTCAATCCAGCTTGATCCCCGCCTTGCCGATGATTTCGCGCCACTTGGCGATTTCGGCACCGATATGGCGCGCCGTCTCTTCGGGCGTTGCGTTGATCGGTTCGGCGCCAAGGTCGGCGAAGCGGGCGCGAATGGCGGGGTCGGCAATCGCCGCCGCGATCTCCTTGTGCAGGCGCTCGATGATCGGCCTGGGTGTCGCGCGCGGCGCGAGAAACGCGAACCAGGCCGCCGACTCGTAGCCGCGCACGCCTGCTTCGGCGGCGGTCGGCACGTCCGGCAGCGCTGGCAGGCGCCGCGCCGCTGCCACCGCGAGGGGGCGCACCTGACCGCCCTTGAGCATGCCGATTACGTTGGGCAGCAGCTGAAAGCTCACTGGCACTTCGCCGGCTACCAGATCGGCGACCATTTGCGCGGTGACCTTGTAGGGCACGTGGGTCATCTTGACGCCCGCGAGTTGCTCGAAGAACGCGCCGGCCAGGTGCTGGGAGCTGCCGTTGCCGACCGACCCGTAGGGTACGTTGGGGGTGCGCCGCACATGGGCGATGAGCTCGGTCATGCTCGTCACCGGCAGCTTGGCGCTTACCACCACGATGTTGGGCAAGCTCGCGAATAGCGCGATCGGCGCGAGGTCGCGTTCGGGGTCATAGCCGAGGTTGGGATACAGCGCCTTGTTGGCGGCTAGTGGGCCGGACGAACTCATGAGGATGGTATAGCCGTCGGCTTCCGCGCGGGTGACTGCGGCGGTGCCGACATTGCCACCGGCGCCGGGACGGTTGTCGACCACGAAGCGACGCCCCATGGCGAGTGCCATGCGATCGACCACCAGGCGGGTCATCACGTCGCTCGCGCTGCCGGTGGCGAAGGGCACGACCACGGTGACTGGGCGGCTCGGATAGTCCTGTGCGAGCGCCGCACCTGCGAAGACGGTACTGGCGATGAACGCCCCTGCGAGTACTGCTCTCATTACTCCACCTTTCCGGAGCCGCTGCCGAAGCGCGCCTGCATGACTTGTTCAAAATCCGCTGCATCACCTGCGACCGCACCGCCGGCGCGCACCCGGTACGCCGCGGGGAGGTTCGCCGCCTGCGGTTCGCGGCCTGCCTGCAAATCTTCCACACCACTTAGTATCATGCGACGAAAACGCACCACGCCGATATCGGTGGGCGACAAATGTTCGCGCGTGCGGTCGACCACGAGACCTTGGCTGTCCTGCGCCATCGCGTCCTGCTCGGCGATGCCGGGCACGCCGGTGAACGAGCGCAATTTTTGCTCGGTGCGGTCGATGAGGTAATCGTTGGCGCGGTTGCGCAGCGCCACGTAGCCCGGCCCCAGTTCGGCGAACTGGCCAAAGCCACCCTTGGCGTAGCGCGCGCGCTCGTCCGCCGGCAGGGCGTGATCGGGATGCCAGGCGTACACATAGATCCAGCACGACGCATCGTCGATCGGCACCCAGGTGTAGCCGTAGTAGGTCTCGCCCGGCATCGACGAAGGCGTGATCGAGTGCGCCGGCAGCATGAACTGGGTGATGCGCCAGTAGAGTTCACCCGCGTCGGCGTTGCGCGCCCCGCCGATGACAAAGCCGACCGCGTGTTCATGGATCGAAAAACGCGGCAAGGGATCATTGCGCAACCAGCGGATGCGGCTCTCGTCGGCAGCCGCGGTCATGGTGTCGTTTTTGGCAAGCGCTGGCGCGGGCATGTGCAGGAAGGAAAAATGCGCGGTATCGAGCGCGCCTTCCATCGACTGCGCCCAGTTGCACTGCTGCAATCGCTTGCTCACGAAACGCTGATCCGGTGCCACCAGCCCGACTTCGAGCTGCGGCAGATCTTCGGGCATATGCTCGCGCGGGCCCAGGTAAGCCCACACCATGTCGCCGAATTCGCGCGTCGGGTAGGCGCGGATCGCAATCTTGCCGTGATACGCCGAGCCCGGCGGCACGTTGGGCATCTCGACGCATTTGCCGTCGATGTCGTATTTCCAGCCGTGATAGACGCAGCGCAGGCCGCACTCTTCATTGCGGCCGAAAAACAGGTCCGCGCCGCGGTGCGCGCACTTCGGCTCAATGAGGCCGATCCGGCCCTGGGTGTCGCGAAACGCGAGCAGGTCTTCACCAAGCAGCTTGACACGCAGGGGTGTGCCGTCGGGCTCGGGCAGTTCGGCCGACAAGGCCACCGGCTGCCAAAAGCGCCGAAAATACTCACCCATGGCGCTGCCCAGGCCAGTACGGGTGAGAAGTTCGTTTTCGGCGGCGGTGAGCATTGGTTGTCGAAAGATGCGGATATCAGTGCGACGACGAACTATGCCATAACTCCGGAATCATCCGAAGCGCGAATTTCCATCTCCTTATCGAGATTGATGGCACACGTATTGGTGCTCACCAGCGAGTCGGATTCCGGAAGCCGGGGCTGCCGCAGCCTGTCCATCGCTCAGCTTGTCCCGCAGCAACGGCTTTCGGACCGGATGGCGAGCTATCCGCGCGGCGATGAGCAGCGCGGAGCTTGCCGGGCGTGGCCGGCTGCTGCAGCGTGTGGGTCTCGCCCGCACGGAGTCTGCAGTCTGCAGTACGGGCACGTTGGTTGCGTCGATCGATATCTGGGCAGTACTGCCTGCCCCTACATACTCGATAGGAACAATCATGAAAAGCCGTATGCATTTGAAACTCTCCGTTCTGGGCGCCATGATTGCCGCATTCGGCGTGTCCTCCGTCCAGGCGGCAAACATCGACAAGGCGACCTATAACACCGGAAAGACGCGCATCGAAGGCGAGTTCAAAGCCGGCAAGACTGCGTGCGCCGCGATGGCCGGCAATGCCAAGGACATTTGCATGGAAGAGGCCAAGGGCAAGGAGAGGGTCGCCCGCGCCGAACTCGAGCACAGCTTCACCGGCAAGGCCGCCGACGGCACCAAGGTGCTGGTTGCACGGGCCGAGTCGACCTACGCGATCGCCAAGGAAAGATGCGACGACCTGGCGGGCAACGCCAAGGACGTCTGCCTGAGGGAAGCGAAGGCCGCAGAAACGAGGGGTCTTGCCGAAGCCAAGCTCGGCAAGCAGGTCGGCGAAGCGCGCAAGAATGCCGCTCAGGACATCAACGACGCCAACTACAGGGTCGCGATCGAGAAGTGCGACGCACTGTCCGGCGACCCGAAGACTTCGTGTGTCGCTTCGGCGAAGGTGAAGTTCGGCAAGAACTGAGCTGGATGTGCGGCGGCACCCATGCTGGGGTGCCGCCAATCGTCGAGGAACCCGCGCCCGTGGCCATGCTGCGGGCGGCAGCCCGACGAGGTGCTGGAAAGCGCGCGCGAATGCCGCTTCAACGTAGTCGACATCCTGTGCAATGACTTCTTCAATGTCGCCTGGGGGTGTGCAAGCGCCAGGGTCGCGCCCATACTGCGCGCCAGCCGCAACCCCCTTCACTCGCGGCCACAGGAGACAGCCTCATGCCCATCACCGCATCCGTTGGCCTTGAAGGCCGCAACGACCTGGCCGATGTCGCCGTTGTGCAGATCCTGCTGAATGCCAATCTGTACCGCCTGCCGGGCGCCCGGCCCGCACCCCTGGACACGGACGGCCGCATCGGCCGAAAGACCCTGGACGCGTTGGCGGCCTTCGAGACCGGCGTCATGGGCCTGCACGAGTCTGATCGCATCGTGGCCCCGGGTGACGCCACCATCCAGGCGCTGCTCAAGGGCCTGCCCGAGGGGGCGACGAAGGAGAAGCTCGCCGTCGTGCTGCCGCGCGCTGCCAAAAGCCGCATCGACCTGTACTTCGAACCGCTGAAGATGACGATGGTGAAGTATGGCATCACCACGCCCTTGCAGATGGCGCACTTCATCGCCCAGGTGGGACATGAGTCGGGCTCGCTGCTATACAACGAAGAAATCGCCAGCGGTGCCGCCTATGAAGGTCGCACCGACCTGGGCAACACACAGCCCGGCGACGGGGTGCGCTTCAAGGGCCGCGGGCTCATCCAGCTGACCGGCCGGGCCAACTACATCGGTTTCAGCAAGTACACGGGCGTGGACTACGTCAGCAACCCCAAACCGGTGGGTGACGACCCAATGCTCTCCGCCGAGGCAGCCGGCTGGTTCTGGGTCGACCGCAAACTGCCGGCCCTGGCCGAACGCGATGATGTGCGCGCCGTGACCAAGCGCATCAACGGCGGCTTCAACGGCCTGGACGACCGCATGCAGAACCTCTTCCGCGCCAAGGCAGTACTGGGGCTTTGAAGGCGCTGGCTGCCGCCTTGGCGCTGGCGGGGCTGGGGCTGGGGTTGGCCGGCTGTCGAGAAGCGCCGCCCTCTGGTTCCGTCGTGGCTGCCCTCGCGCCGGCCGCCGCGCCATCGGCGGCACCGGCCACTGCAACAGCATCACCTGGCTCTGTTTCGACGGCCCGTCAACCATACCAGCTGGTGCAGGACCTGCCAGGTCTGAAACAGGGCGATGCGCCCCTTCGCGCGACGCTGTACGCGGCCCAAGCGCCTGGCGATACTGGCGTGCTGGCGGTGCAGGTCATTGAACTGCAGCGCGGCGGCCAGCCACTGCAGCGCATCGAGGGGCTGGACACACAGACGCCAGCCAGCCAGGCGCCCATCGAAGCGCTGGACATGAACTTCGACGGCATGGTCGACTTGCGACTGGTCGAATTGCGCCCGGCCGGCCCGAACACGCCCTACCTCAATTGGCTATGGGACAACACGCGCCAGCGCTTCGTACCCAGCCCTGCACTGGATAAGCTGAGCGCGCCGCGTTTCGACGTCCGGCGCCGGCAGGTTGTGTCTGATTGGCGCGATGGGCCCACGCGCCATGGCACCGATACCTACACCTGGCGCGGTGGCAGTTTGCTGCCTGTGCAGCGCCAAGAGCGCCTTTACAGCGCGCCGGGCCGTTACACGCTCAAAACCTACACCTGGAGCGACGGCGGTTGGCGTCTGCAACGTAGCCAACCCGGCCGCGACGAATGAGCCCGCCCAGTCTTCACGCCACGCGCCCGAACCACCATCAAGACAGCCCAGTCGCTGTGGCCGCCAACTGGCCCGCGCGCCCGACAGAAGTTGTTCACTGTGCTGTCGGCCTGCTGAGTTGCCTTGGCTTTATGGGCGTACGTGCGCATGAACACCTCGCGACCGATTGAGAAGAAGCGCAATCCATCAACATGCCATTACCGTTGAAGTCGATTTGGAGAAAGCGAGTCCATCCTCACGCATCTGGACTTGCAGGCGCAGGCGCCACCGCAAGTGCTGGCGCGAGCCCACGTGCAACGCACAGCCTGATGGCGGCCCGACAACCCGGGCTGCGGCGACTGGCTGCGCCTGAAACGGGTAGCCCCCTTTGGGCGAAAGCGGATCGCAAGGGTCTACTTGAAGCCGATCGTGTTTCAAGACCAGGCTGCGAGCCCGACGCGGCTCAGCGTGCAGCAGGTGACCTCGACAACCTTGCGTCGGGCCACCATGCCGGGTCCATGCGCAGGCGGGTGCGCGCACGCGCCGACGAATGAGAGATCATGGCATCTGAAACTCCTGTTCGCGGACCACGCGCCGCGCCCGGAAACCTAGTTGAGCATCCCGGATACGTCTTCGCCAAGCAGCCGCAGCGTCCAACCGCACGCCGGCCGATCGCAGGGTCAACTGGCTGCCAGGTCGGTCCGGGCATCGTGCCGTTCGCGCGCGGCCTGATCGCCACCGCACCGGACCGCGTGGTCTGGGGCTCTGACTGGCCGCAACCCCCCAGCGCGCGCGAGACGATGCCCCGCTATGGCGACCTCGCCGACATGCTGGCAGAGTAGGCGCCTGGCGCCGAGGCGAGGCGCAGGGTCCTGGTCGACAAACCACGCCGTCTCTACGAATTCGACTGACGCTGGAACAGGGAAAGGGGAGCACCGATGACCGCAGGGATCGACGCGCTGGCGCAACTGGTCGCGCACACACGATGGGAAGACCTCCCGCCGGCAATCCAGCGCAATGCCCGGCTGGTGTTGCTCGACACGCTCGGCGTGATCCTCGGCGGCTCCGAGCAGCCCGAGGTGGGGCGGTTGCGTGCGCAGTTCGCCGACAGCGCCGGGCGCGGGGCGACGGTGTTCGCGCGCGGCTGGCCGGCCACCGACCCCGGGCGCGCCGCCTTCCTCAATGGGGTGGCCGGCCGCTCGATCGAGATGACCGAGACGCATGAGGTCGTGTCCTGCCAGGCAGCGATCCAGATGGTGCCCGGTGCGCTGGCGGTCGCCCAGGCGCAGCGCTGCAGCGGGCGCGACCTGCTGACTGCGCTGGTGGTCGGCTACGACGTGGCGATCCGCATCGGCGCGGCGACCCGGCGGCGACCGCTCGCGCATCCACTCGGCCAGGCCGGCATGATCGGTTCAATCGCCGCCGGCGCCCGGTTGCGCGGGCTCGGCGCCGCTGCCACCAGCAACGCGATGCGTATCGGCGGCAACCTGATGGTGACTGCCGGCTACGGCAACGTGGTGGCCGGCGCCACCACCATCAATGCCTCGGGCGGCATGGCGGCGATGGCAGCGGTGCTGGCGCCGCAGCTGGCCGCCGCAGGCTTCACCGCGCAGGACGACGCGATCGAGCAGACGATGGTGCACCTCTTGAGCGAAGGATTCGATCCGGCGCGGGTGTTCGACGAACTCGGCCGGCGCTGGGAGATCGGCAACATCCTGTTTCGCCTTCGCGCCTGCTGCAACCCGATCTATCCGGCACTGGACGCGCTGGAGAACGCGCTGGCCGTGTTGCGCCCCCGCCCCGAGGACATCGAGCGCATCGACGTGCTCACCTATGAATTCGCTGCTGGGCTGGGTGCACGCAACCCGCCGAACCATTTCGGTGCCCGCTATTCGCTGCCGCATGCTGCAGCGGCGCT
Source organism: Burkholderiales bacterium (assembly GCA_038205245.1). Taxonomy (GTDB): domain Bacteria; phylum Pseudomonadota; class Gammaproteobacteria; order Burkholderiales; family CAIKXV01; genus CAIKXV01. Next base: position 15,335 of record JBBRCD010000010.1, on the reverse strand, counting down.
AGTGGTCAATGGCCACCTCGAGTACCCGTCGTTCACCGAGGCCGCAGTGCACCACCCGGTGATCGCGGCGCTGCGTCAGCGGGTGAGCGTGGCCGAAGACCCAGCCATGTCGGCGCAGGTGCCTCGGCTTAAGCCTGCGCAGGTCACGCTGGTGTTGAAGGACGGCCGGCAGGACGTGCAGCAGGTCGACGACGATCGGCGCGCGGGCAAGGCGTTCGACGAAGCCGAGGTTCGGAAGAAGTTCCGCGGGCTGGCCGGACTGCTGCTCACTGCCGAGGGGGTGGCCGAGGTGGAATCGGCGGTCGACCGCTGCGAGCAGTGGCCTACGCTCGATCCGTTGCTGGATGCGCTGCGCGAGGGCGCGTGCGGCTGACCGGTGCGGTCAAGTGCGGCGCGACGGCGGCGGCGAGAATGCTCGACCGAATGCACCAGAGTCAAGAGCCCGGCGCTCACGAAACCGACCACGAGCACCGTGGTCACCGACGAGGACTGGATCACGGCCGTCACGATGCACAAGCCGCGCAGCAGTTTGTGTCGAAGTGCCACGTCTCGCCTCGTCACGCCCGATCCACCGCGCCCCATGCGTTTGGTACGGAGTTTGCTAATGCGCATCGGTCCTTCCATATCCGAAAGCAGTCCATGCTGGCATACCGGGCAGCCCTCGCGATCGTTGCGGTCGTTTTCGCAGCGCCTCAATCGCAAACCCTGGCACAGTCCGCCGATGCGGGCGGCCACAGCAACTATCCCGGGAAGCCGCTGCGCATGATCGTTCCCAACCCGGCCGGCGGTGGCGCCGACATCCTCGGACGACTGGTCAGCCAGCACCTCGGCGAACGTCTGCGCCAGCCGATCGTCGTCGAGAATCGGCCGGGCGCCGGCGGCACCATCGGGATGGCAGCGCTGGCCAAGTCTCCTGCCGACGGCTACACCCTTGGCATGGGCGTGACCGCAACGCTCGCGATCGCGCCCACCCTGTACGGCAAGATCGGCTATGACGTCGAGAAGGACATCGAGCCGGTCGCACTGATGGCCAGCCTGCCACTGATCCTGGCAGTGCATCCGTCGCTGCCGGTCAAGTCGCTCGGCGAACTGCTGCAGCTCGCTCGGCAGCGGCCGGGCCAGATCGCCTATTCCTCGGCAGGAAACGGCACGCCGCCGCATCTCGCGGCCGAACTGTTCAAGACCCAGGCCAAGGTCGACTTCCTGCATGTACCGTTCAAGGGCGCAGCGCCCGCGGTCGGGGCGCTGGTTGGCGGCGAGGTGTCCCTGATGTTCGCTAACGCCCTTCCCGCACAGCCTCATATCCGGGCTGGCCGACTGCGCGCACTGGCCGTCACCTCGAGTCAGCGTTCCAGCGTATTTCCGGACCTTCCTTCGGTGGCAGAAGCCGGGCTGCGCGGCTACAGCGCAGTCCAGTGGTACGGCGTAGTCGCCCCGGTGGGTACGCCACAGCAGATCGTCGGCCGCCTGAACCAGGAGATCAACGCAGTACTGAAGATTCGCGAAGTGAGCGCATTGCTGCTGGCCGAGGGCGCAGACATCACCAACGGCACGCCGGAGCAGTTCCGCGCCTTCATTCGCGAGGAGGGTTTGCGCTGGGGCAGCGCAGTACGGCAGTCGGGCGCACGCATCGACTGATCGTCAGCCCTTGACCGCCGTGTAAATCGCCCGCGCGCGCTGTCGTTGGAGCGTGCCGCCGAACGAGAGAAATTCGCGTTTGAAATTCCTGTCCGCCCGGACAGATGTCAGCCTCGAGCTTGCTGCAGTTGCTGGACTCACCCTGACCGTGGCGTGGCTGCAGCTCGGCCTGGCCGCTGCGAAAGGGCACATGACTGAGCTTGAGGCCGGTCCTCTGCTGCAGCACGACCGCATTGAGATGCTGCAGTGACCCGGTGCTGGAAGAGGCACAGGTCAGATCGATTGAAAACGGCACTCAGTCGTTGACCTGGATCTTTGCCTCGCGCACCAGCCGACTCCAGCGTGCGAGTTCGGCCTTGATGTGGGCGGCAAACGCCGCTGGCGTACTGCCGACCGGTGTGGCGCCATCTTCCAGCAGCTGGGCACGCATCTGCGGCGACTGCACGATGCGCCGAAGCTCGGTCGACAACCGGTCGATCACCGGCTCGGGTGTCCCCGCAGGCACCGCCACGCCATACCAGGACGCGGTCTCGTAGCCAACGATGCCCGATTCGGCGATCGTCGGCAGGTTAGGGGTCACCGGCGAGCGGGTCGCGCCGGTGGTGGCCAGGGCGCGCAGCCTGCCCGCGGTCACCTGCGGCAGGATCGCCACCGCGCTGCTGAACATCAACTCGACGCGTCCGCCGAGCAGGTCGGTCAGCGCCGGCGCGAGTCCCTTGTAGGGCACATGCTCGATCTTGATCTGCGCGAGTGCAGCGAACAGTTCGGCTGCCATGTGCGACGAACTGCCGCGCCCGTTCGAGGCGTAGTTGAGCGTCCCCGGGCGGGCGCGGGCCAGTGCAATCAACTCCTTCACCGACTTCACCGGCAGCGAAGGGTGAACTACCAGCACCAGCGGTGCGGTGGCCAGCAGGCTGACCGGGGCGAAGTCGCGCACCGGGTCATAGGGCAGCTTGCCGAGCGCGGGGTTGATGCCATGCGAGGCCACTCCGGCAAGAAACAGCGTGTAGCCATCGGCGGGCGCGCGCGCCGCCAGATCCGCGCCGATGGTGCTGCCTGCGCCCGGCCGGTTGTCGATGACCACTTGTTGTCCGATCGCCTCGGCCAGTCGTTGCCCGACCGCACGCGCGACCGTGTCGTTGCCGCCCCCGGGCGGGAACGGCACGATGAAGCGCAGCGATTTCGCCGGCCAGGCCTGTGCGGTGGCCGGGGCGCTCCAGAGCACCGAGCTCCCGGCCAGGGCGTTCAGGCAGGCGGCGAGCAGGATGAACAGCCCCGCCCTGGGCGGCGCGCCCGCAAGCGCGATGCTTCGGCCCAAAGCCGGGAAGCAGGCAGTCTTGACACCATCGGTACACGCAGGGCCGACCAGCGCGCAACACGCGGGCAGGTAAGTCTCCAGCGGGCAAGCCACCGGGTGGAGGTCAGGGCAATCGTGGGAACAAGGACGCATCGAAACGATTCGTGGCGCGGGGCTGGGGTGCACGCTAGGATACCGCTTTGGCCGAGCGCGACAAATTGCGTGACTCACCTGCATGACTCACCTGCGTGACTCACCTGTTAGATTGACCTCCATGACTGACGCCTTGATCGACCTGCGCAGCGACACGGTGACCCGGCCGACCGACCCGATGCTGGCCGCGATGGCGCACGCCAGCCAGGGCGACGACTCGCGCGACGGTGACCCGACGGTGCAGCAACTGGAAGCACTGGCGGCCGAACGCTGCGGCAAGGAAGCCGGCCTGTTCCTGCCCAGCGGCACCATGGCCAATCTGGTGGCGATCCTGGCGCATACCGGACGCGCTGGCGAAGTGCTGATGGAAGCCACCTCACATACCCTCACTTCGGAGCTCGGCGGTATCGGGGCGATCGCCGGCCTGTTCTATCGTCCGCTGCCCGGCCATCGCGGCGCGCCGGATTTCGACGCGCTGCGCGCCGCGATCCGCCGTCCCGGGATCAGCCGCAACAAAGTGGGCAGCGCGCTGATCCAGCTCGAGACCACGCACAACCAGGCCGGTGGGGCGGTGCTGCCGTTGTCGCTGATGGCGGCGGTCTGGGATCTTTCGCAGAAGCACAACGTCCCGGTGCATGTGGACGGCGCCCGGCTGTTCAATGCTGCGACAGCCCTTGGCGTTGGCGTGGATGTGATCGGCCAGTATGCCGACTCGGTCAACTTCTGTATCTCCAAGGGTCTGTCGGCGCCGATCGGCTCGCTGCTCTGCGGGTCGAGCGGGTTCATCGAGATCGCCCGTGGCTACCGACGCATGGTCGGCGGCAACCTGCGCCAGGCCGGCCCGCTCGCTGCCGCTGGCATCGTCGCCATCGAAACCATGGCGGCGCGGCTGGGCGAGGACCACGCCACGGCGAAGCAGCTCGCCGTCGGTCTGGCGAAACTGGACCCGCGGCTGGTCGACCCTGCGGCGATCGAAACCAACATCGTGCGGGTCGACCTGTCCGGCAGCCCGCTCGACGCCGAGGCATGGGAACACGGGCTGGCCGAGCGCGGCGTACGGGTCGGCGCCTACGGGGCGGAAAAGCAGCTCCGGCTCGTCACGCACCGGCATGTGGACGCTGCAGCAATCGACCGGGTTCTGCAGGCGGTGCGTGAAATGCTGCCCGAGGCGCGCTGAAGCCCCTAGGCGGGGACACAGCCGATGCGGGGTCTATCCCCTGGCTGCCGGGCCGCGGCTAGAGAATCCGTCCGAACCAGAGCATCGACAGCATGGCTGCGACCACCATCGCCAGGGCGCCGACAGCCACGAACAGCGAGGTGATCTCGGTCAGGTGCTGTTTCTCGAAGGTCAGCTGCCGGGACAGCCCCCGGTAGATCTCGTTGAGCTCCTTGGTATTTGCTGCGCGGAAGTAGTCGCCGTCAGTGGTTTCGGCGATCTTCCTCAGCGCCTGCTCGTCCAGCCGCACCCGCATCGACCAGCCGTCGGCGGACAGGGTGATCCCTTCGGTCGTGCCCATGCCGACGGTGAAGATACGTACCCCGCGCTCGGCGGCCAGCGCGATCACCTTGTCGACCTCGGGACCAGTGTTGCTCTGTCCGTCCGACAGCAGAACGATCGCCGCCTGACTGTTCGATCCCGGCGGTACCGGCTTGAAGGTTTCGGCCGCCGCCTTGCGTGCAGCATTCGGCACCGCCGGGGTGGCCGACTGGCCGTTCATGATGGCGTCGGTGTCGATGCCGGAATGGGGCATCAGCGTCACCAGGGAGATCAGCAGGCCACTGCCAATGGCCGTGCCACGCTGCAGCTGGATACGGTCCAGCGCCTGCACCAATTCTTCCCGGTTGCGGGTCGGGGACTGGGTCACGGCAGCGGTGCCGGCGATCGCCACGATGCCGATCTTCACATGGTCTGGCTGGTCTTCGATGAATGCTTTTGCTGCAGTCTGTGCTGCAGCAATCCGGTTCGGTTTGAGATCGGTGGCGCGCATGCTGCCCGAAACATCCATCGCCAGGATCACCGATTCCAGCCGGGTCGGCAGCGGAATCACCGCCTGCGGCCGGCCGAGGGCCAGTATCAGCGCGACGAACGCAAGCAGCCATAGCAGGCGTGGGATGCGCTCCCGCCGACGGGTGGTCGCAGCACTGGTCCGCTGACCGCCGACTTCGACGAACTCGAGTTGCGACCAACGTTGAGCGCGCCTTTGACGCCAGGCGGTCAACCAGATGTAAGCGAGCGCTAACACCGGGATCAGACCGAGCAACCAGAGCATGCGCGGCCACTGCCAGGAGATCCAGGTCGCCCAACTTTGTCCGCCCAAAATGGTGGGCAGTGAGGACTGCAGTGAACTCCACAGCTGGGACAGCTCGTTCATGCGGCGCGGTCGATCAACGGCTGCCGGCGGCAGCGAACCGCGTCCGGCGGACCGCGCTGCCAGCCGCGAGGTGGCTGCGTCGCTTGCGTGCGTCGACGAAGCGCAGCAGGGCGGCATCCAACGGCTCGCCGGTGGTCAGTTCCAGACAGTCGATACCGAGTCTGGACAGCGCTTCGCGCAGCACCGTTTCCCGCGCCTGAGCCGCCGCAGCAAACCGTTGCCGGAAGCCTTTGTCATGGGTATCGACGAACAATTGCTCGCCGCTCTCGGCATCCTGCATCACCACCAGCCCGAGGTCGGGCAAGTCCATCTCCAGCGGGTCGAACAAGCGCACCGCAACCACTTCATGGCGTCTGGCCAGCAGGTCGAGCGCGCCCGCCCATTCGCCGGTGCTGATGAAGTCCGACACCACGAACACGACCGAGCGGCGTGGAATCGCCTGCTGAGCATGGCGCAACAACTGCCCAAGATCGGTGGCGTTGCCCGCGACCGAGGCGGTGCCCGGACCGACCTGCGAGATCCCGTGCAACAGGTGCAGCAGGTGGCGCCGGCCACTGCGTGCCGGAATCACCCGGGTCAGCTCGGTCCGGTCGAGCGCCCCTCGGTAAAGAAATCCACCCACCCGATTGCCATATCGGGTCAGCAATCGCGCTATGACAGCAGTGAACTCCGCCGAGAGTACGCGCTTACGTACACCTGCTGAACCGAAGTCGATCGAGCCGGACAGGTCGAGCAGGAACCAGGCATCGATCTGCCGGTCTTCCTGAAACTCGCGCACATACGGCACCTGCATTCGTGCGGTGACGTTCCAGTCGATATGGCGCACATCGTCCTGCGGGTGGTACTCGCGCAGGTCTGCAAGGTCCATCCCGAACCCGCGGAACAGGGTGCGATAGTCGCCCTGCAGCAAGCCGTCCAGGCGGCGGATGACCGTCCACTCCAACCGGCGCAGCAAACGCTCCGGGTCCAGCGTCAGCGCTTCCCCGTCCGACGACCGGGCACCGCCTGGACCGGCAACGCCGGACATCGACCCGCGCCCCCTTTTCATACTGGGGTCAGGGTCGACCTTCCCCGGCGCCGGTGCGCCTCTAATTCGCCGAAGCCAGTTGAACATGGCTTGCCAGCGGCTTGTCGGGCGCAGCAATCGTCTTCAGTACCTGCAGCACGATCGCGTCGGCGGTGACCCCGTCCGACAGCGCTTCATAAGACAGCGTGAGCCGGTGACGCAGCACATCCGGGACGATGTCCATAACATCCTCGGGCAGCACATAGTCGCGCCCGCGCATGAACGCCAGCGCCCGTCCGCCCTCGATCAGATTGATCGTCGCCCGCGGGCTGGCCCCGAAGGTGATGTAGCGCGCCACATCCGGCAGGCCGTAACGGTCGGGCCAGCGGGTCGCAGCGACCAGCTTTACCGCATATGAAATGATGCCCGGGTCGACATAGCTCTTGCGGCATTGCGCCTGCAGTGCCATCAACTGCTCGGTCGATGCGACCGCGGACACCGCCACGGGCGGACCGGTCACCCGCTCGGCGATGACGAACTCTTCTTCCTCGCTCGGATAGTCGACCAGCACCTTCATCATGAACCGGTCGACCTGGGCCTCGGGCAGCGGATAGGTGCCCTCGGTCTCGATCGGGTTCTGGGTCGCCATCACCAGGAACGGCTGCGGCACCTTGTGCGACTCACCGGCGATGGTCACCTGCCGCTCCTGCATCACCTCGAGCAGCGCGCTCTGCACCTTGGCCGGTGCCCGGTTGATCTCGTCGGCCAGCAACAGGTTGGTGAACACCGGGCCGAGCACCGTGCTGAACTCGCCTGACTTCTGGTTGTACATCCGGGTGCCGATCAGGTCGGCCGGCAGCAGGTCGGGGGTGAACTGGATGCGCTTGAAGGTCCCGCGCACGGTCTTTGCCAGCGTATTCACGGTCAGTGTCTTGGCCAGACCCGGCACGCCCTCGACCAGCAGATGCCCCTGCGCCAGCATGGCGACCAGCACCCGCTCCAGGAAATGGTCCTGCCCGACGACCACCCGCTTGACCTCGAACAGCACCCGCTCCATCAGCGCGGCAGTGTCGCCGGCGCCGGTGCCCGGCTTGTAAGACTCATCCATCGTCATACCTTTCAGTTGGGGCGCAACCTAGAACGGCGGGATCCCGATGGCGCCACCCGCAGCTTCGATCGTGGTCGCAAAGCCGATCCCAATGAAGGTTCCAGGGTCATGCGGACTGAGGATCGCGGTGACGATCCCGACCACCTCGCCATCCATGGTGACCAGTGGGCCGCCCGAGTTTCCCGGGTTGGCCGCGGCATCGAACTGGATCAAGCGCGTAAGCAAGCGCTTACCCTTGGGCGACAGGAAGGCTCGGTCCATGCCAGAAATCACCCCCGCCGACACCGACGGCCCGACCCCGAACGGAAAGCCGACCGCTACCACTTCATCGCCTGGACGCAGCTTGGCGGTCGACCCGAGGGTGGCCGCCGGCAGATCGTCCGGGATGGTCTTTGCACGCAGCACCGCCAGATCGTTTTCCGGATAGGCCCGGATCAGCACCGCCTCGGACACGCTGCCGTCGAAGAAGGTGACGGTGATCCGCTTCGACCCGGCAATCACATGCAGGTTGGTCAGGATCACGCCGTCATCGACGATCACCACCCCGGAGCCGGTACTGCGGCCGCCCGGTGCGGTGGCGTCGGGCGGGCCACCGTCGCCGGCATCACCGCCGACCTTCGGATGCCCGGGTGGCAGTGCCGGCTTGGCGCCCGGCTTGCCGGTTGCCGCTTCGACTTCGTCCGGATAGCCGGTCACCCTCACGATCGACCGCCGTACCGCCTCCGCCGCCCGCGCCGCCCGCGATGGCAGCGACCTCGTCTCCAGCGTGTGCAGCACCGCGCTGTCGATGTCCTCCTGGTTCAACACCCGGGCGGCCGGTTGCATGGCATCGCGGGCAATCATCACCGCCAGGGCAAGCAGCACGCCACCAAGCACCAGTACGGTGCGCTCGTACCGGCCGACCCGGCTGCCGATCCACCCTGCAGCACGACTGCGCAAGTTCTGCCTGACCGGGTTCGGGGGCCCAGCCTGCCGATTGGCCTGAGATTCGGCCTCGGCAATCGCAGCCCGCACCGATCCCGCCCTCGCCTTCGGGCTGGAACGAGCGGCGCTGCTGTAAAGGCCGGTCCGTCGCATGGTGACAACCCACTTCCATGAGAACAGTTGGTCGGACGTTAACACGCCTGCAGGCACCGGACACGAGGTGCAAATCGTGACCTATCTGGGCCTGAGCGCCACTCGAAAACCGACATGCTGCCCATCTTCCGGACAGCCTGCGTGCAGTGCTATAAGCGAGGGGCGTACCAGCGCGGACAAAAACAGCGAGAAACAGTCAAGCTTCCCGAGGAAACGATGCGATTCATCTGGCCCGACCTGCTGTGGATGCTGCTCGCGCTGCCCGCCCTGGTAGCGGCGTACATCTATGCACTGCGCCAGCGCCGCCGCGCTTCTTTGCGCTACGCCAGTCTCGCGCTGGTGCGCGCTGCACTTGGCCCGGGACAGAAGTTCAGGCGCCATCTGCCACCCGCCCTGTTCCTGATCGCTTTCGGCCTGGCGCTGTTCGCCCTCGCCCGCCCCACCGCTACCGTGACGCTGCCCTCCGAACACATGACCCTGGTACTGTCGATCGATGTCTCGCGCAGCATGCGCGCGAGTGACGTCACCCCGAACCGGATCGTCGCCGCACAGGACGCCGCCAAGGCGTTCATCGAGGCCCTGCCGCGCAATGTGCGCCTGGGCATCGTGACCTTCGCCGGCACCGCTGCGGTGGTGCAGACCCCGACCGAGGACAAGGAAGCCATGGTCGAGGCGATCGACCGTTTCGAACTGCAACGCGGCACCGCGACCGGCAGCGGCCTGCTGGTGGCGCTCGCCATGCTGTTCCCGGACGACGGCATCGATCTCGAGTCGGCGGTGTTCGGCCGCAACTTCTCGCGCAACAGCGCCAACGCCGGTGCCGCCGCCTCTGGTACCGGCGTGCCGATCGACAACCGGAAGGCGGCCGCCCCCGTGGCACCCAGGCGCGCGCTGCCGGTCGGCTCATACAAGACGGGCGCGATCATCCTGCTCTCGGACGGCCGCCGCACCACCGGCCCCGACCCGCTGGAAGCGGCGAAGATGGCGGCCGACCGGGGCGTGCGGGTGCACACCGTGGCCTTCGGAAGCAAGGATGGCGCGCCGATCGCCTTCGAAGGCTGGTCGTTCTTCGCGGTGCCGGACGAAGAGACACTGAAGGCGGTGGCCAACATTACCGGCGGACAGTTTTTCGCAGCCTCGACGGCGGGCGATCTGAAGAAGATCTATGAAAATCTGAGCACCGAGTTTGCGCTGGAGCGACGCGACACCGAGGTGAGCGCGCTGTTCGCCGCCGCGGCCCTGGTGTTGTTCGTCCTTGCCGGCATGCTGTCGGTGCTGTGGTTCCATCGGCCGCTGGCGCGCCCCGGCTCTGGCGGCACAGTGCAGGCCTAGCGCGGCTTCTGGCCCTGGCGCGGAGACACGGGTCGCGCCGCGCCAGCCTTCGCTCCCCTTTTGCCCGTCGTCTTTGGCGTCGTTTTCACCGCCGTCTTCGCCGCGGTCTTGGCTGACGTCCTGGCCGTCGCCTTCGCCCCAGCCTCGGCCAGTACCCGCCCGAACTGATCGACGCCGGTGGCCAGTGCGGGCCATCCGGCGTAGTGCCCGATCTGGATCAGCACCTCGACGATCTCTGCCCGGGAGATGCCTACGTGCAGCGCACTGCGGAAGTGCGATTCGTTGGCATGGCCCGGCCGCACCAGCGCCAGGTTGGCTGCGAGCGTCACCAGTTGGCGGTCGCGCAGCGACAGGCCGGGGCGGGTCCAGATGTCGCCGAACAGGTGCCCGACGGTGAGCTCGTACAGCGCGGGATCGAGCGCCTTCTGGTCGTCGACGGTCGCCTCGCGTCCCATGCGCCTGAGCATCGCGAGCCCGCGCGCGATGTTCGACCCGGCTGCTGCCGCCCCGGGCTTCGCCCTCGGGGGCTTTGCAACCTTCGTCCCGCCTTTTCCATGAACACTCACAGGATCCGCCCTCTCAACCAGGTGACTACCACCTCGGCGATGATCACCACCGCAAACACCGCGAGCAGAACCACGGCCACCCGGTCCCACTGGAACAGGTTCATCGCGGTGTTCAGCGCCACACCGATGCCGCCAGCCCCGACCAGCCCGAGTACGGCTGACTCGCGGACGTTGATGTCCCAGCGCAGCAGCACCAGGGCCCAGAACGCCGGGCGCACCTGCGGCCAGTAGCCGAACACCAGCCGGCTCGCCAGCGGGGCGCCGCTGGCGCTCAGCGCCTCGATCGGTCCGCGCGGCACTTCCTCGATTGCCTCGCCGAACAGTTTGCCGACGAAGCCGATCGAACGGAACGCGATCGCCAGGGTGCCGGCCAGCGGCCCGGGCCCGAACACCGCGATGAACAGCAGCGCCCACACCAGCGAGTTGACCGAGCGGCTGGCCACCAGCAGCAGCCGGGCGAGATAGTTGACCGTGTGCGAGGGCGTCACGTTGTGCGCGGCCAGCAGGCCGAGCGGCAGCGCGATCAGCACCGAGAGCACCGTGCCCAGCGTCGCCATGTGCAGCGTCTCGATCAGCGCCGCATGCACCGAACCCGGATAGTGCGCGAACGCCGGCGGCCACATGCGTACCAGCAGATCCTGCATCTGGGCCGGCGCGTCCCATAGAAACTCCGGGATCACGTCGACCGAGCGCACCGATGCGACCACTGCGGCCACCAGCAGGAAGTAGACGGTGAAGCGCGCCAGTCGCTCGCCCGGCGTGAAGCGCTGCCACTCGCGTGCGATGGCGGTGCCCGCCCCGGCGGTCCCTGCGCCGCCGCCGATCTCAGCCACTGGCTGCCACCCGCTGCTCGCCGAACACCTTCTTCACCTGATTGGACAGAATCTCGCAGCAGAACACCACCGCGATGATCGCCAACAGGATCGCGCACACCACGTCATAGTCGAAGCGCTGAAAGGCGACGAACAACGGTGCACCGATTCCGCCGGCACCGACGATGCCCACCATCGTCGAGTTGCGCACGTTCGAATCGAACTGATAGGTCGAGAAGCCGATGAAGCGCGGAAACACCTGCGGCAGCACGCCGAACAGGATCACGTTCATGAACGACGCCCCGGTCGCGCGTACCGCCTCGACCTGTTTCAGCGAGATCTCCTCGATCGCCTCGGCGAACAGCTTGCCGATGAAGCCGATCGAGGCAATCACCAGCGCGAGGATGCCGGCGAGCGCACCGAAGCCGACCGCCTTGACGAAGATGATCGCCACGATCACCGGGTGAAAGGTGCGGCACACCGCGATCAGCGCGCGTGCCGGCCAGCTGACCCAGCCCGGCATCAGGTTGCGCGCGGCCATGACGCCGATCGGAAGCGAGATCAGGATGCCGGCCACCGAGGCGAGCACCGAGATCTCCAGGCTCTCTTTCATGCCCTTCAACACTGCTTCCCAGCGCGAAAAATTCGGCGGGAACATCCGGTCGAGGAACTTCGCGCCCTGGTCCAGTCCTATGACGAACCGCGACCAGGTCACGTCGAGCAGCGAGGCCGCGTAAATGCAGTACAAGAGCAGCGCCAGCCAGCCGGCGCGGCCCAGCCAGTTCGGGGAGAACGCCGCGCGCGACGCGCCTGGCGCGGGCGCGGTACTGCCGGGTGCGCTCACTCGAGCCAGCCCTCGCCGCCGTAGATCTGCTTCAGGTGCTCGTCGGTCAGCGCCGCGGGCGCGCCATCGAACACCACGCGTCCGCCAGACATGCCGATGATGCGCGAGGCGAAGCGCTTGGCCAGCTCCACATCATGCATGTTGACGATGACCGGGATACCGCGCGCCTCGCACAGCCCCTGCATCAGCCCCATGATCTCGACCGAGGTCTTCGGATCCAGCGACGAGGTCGGCTCGTCGGCGAGCAGCAGTCGCGGCTGCTGCATCAGCGCGCGCGCGATGCCCACCCGCTGGCGCTGCCCGCCGGACAGACTGTCGGCGCGGGTCTTCGCAAATGCGCTCAGCCCGACTGCATCCAGCAACTCGAACGCGCGGTCGATGTCTGTCTGAGGAAAACGGCGCAGCCATGCGGCGACCGCACCGACATAGCCCAGCCGGCCGCACAACAGGTTCTCGATCACGGTCAGGCGCTCGACCAGGTTGTACTCCTGGAACACCATGCCGATGCGGCGTCGGGCCAGGCGCAGCGCGCGACCGCGCAGCGCGGTCAGGTCTTCACCATCGAGCAGAATCTGCCCGCTGCTGGGCTCGACCAGCCGGTTCACACAGCGGATCAGCGTGCTCTTGCCAGTGCCCGACGGTCCGATGATTGCAGTCAGACCCTGGCCCTGAATCGCCAGATCGATCTCATGCAGCACCGGGTGGCCCGGCAGATACGACTTGCCGAGCCGGCGGAACTCGAGTGCTGCTGGCTGGAGTGCTGCTCGCTCGAGTGCCGCCGTCCCGGCGGTCACTTGCCGGCAGCCGCCTTGGCCGCCGCCGCCTTCTGTCGCGCCTCTTCCTCGCGCTTGGCCAGCGCATCGAACGCCTTGCTGCCGAACGATTCGCCGCTGGCCTCGGCGATCTTGCGCACGTCGGCCCACTCCTTCTGGTAGGTGACCGGCACGAACCGGTCGGCGCCGTCGAAGGCCTTCTGCATCTCGGCAGGGAAGCGGAAGTCGTAGAAGCACTTGAGCATCTGGTCGCGGAACTTGGGCTCCAGGTCATGGGCGTAGGCGAACGACGAGGTCGGGAACGCGTTGCTCTGCCAGATCACCCGGAACTCGCTCTCCTTGATCACCCCGCGATCGGCCATCCGCTCGAACACATCCGACGCAACCGGCGCGGCATCGAAGTCACCGGAACGCACGCCGAGCACCGAGCGGTCATGGCCGCCCGAGTACTGCACCTTGTAGTCCTTGTCCGGTGCCAGCCCGAGCGCCGGGAACAATGCCCTCGGGGCCAGATTGCCCGAGTTCGACGACGGCGAGGTATGCGCGACCCGGCGCCCCTTCAGATCGGCGAGGGTCTTGTACGGGCTGTCGGCACGCACCAGCAGCAGCACCCGGTAGTTCTGGAATGCCTTGGCGTCGCCCTTCACCGCGAACGGCACCGCACCCGCCAGGTTCACTGCGAACGCGGTCGGTCCGGTGGAAAACCCGCCGACATGCAGTCGCCCCGAACGCATCGCCTCGACCTGCGCGGCATTGCTCTGTACCTGGAAGAACACCACCCGCTTGCCGGTGCACTTGCCCAGGTAGTCGGTGAACGGCCGGAACACGCCTTCGTACACCGCCGGGTCTTCCACCGGGGTGTAGGTGAAGACCAGCGTATTCGGGGTGCGCAGCCGTTTCGGGTCGCGCGGGGTGTCGGCGACCAGGTCCTTGTTCTCGTCGCAGAAGTTCTCGTCCAGATCACCGCGGAACTTGCACGAGGCGTCCGGCTGGGCGAAGGCCGCCGGCACGCTGGCTGCCAGCAGGCCCGCCAGTACTGATGTCGCCAGGACAGCGCGAAGGGTAGCGAAACTCATGGTTGACCTCTCCTTGGATTGACGGGCGGTGCCGCTCTCCCTGCACGGCGGCACCGACGCCGGAAACGCTGCGCTCGGAAACGTTGCTTTTTTTGCACACTGAGTTGGCACGCTGCGTTGGCGCACGGCGGTAGCTTAACCCGCCGCCGGAGCGCAGGGAATCGGGTGGCGGCCCGGGTGGCGGCCCGGAACGCCAGCCCAGCCTCACCGGTCAACCCGGGTCGCGGCCGCGCGCCTTCAGGCAAAAAGTGTTCGAGTTCGGGCATTGCCGCATGCTAGATTTGTCACCCACATGAATATCGTCATCCTCGCCGCCGGTCAGGGCAAGCGGATGCGCTCCGCGTTGCCCAAAGTGCTGCACCCGCTTGGCGGGCGCCCGATGCTGGCGCACGTCATCGAGCAGGCGCGCACCCTCGACCCGGCGAAGATCGTCATCGTCTACGGCCATGGCGGCGAGCAGGTGCCGGACGCCTTCGCCGGCGAGGAAGGTCTGGTGTTCGTGCGCCAATCGGCCCAGTTGGGCACCGCCCATGCGGTGCAGCAGGCGCTGCCGCACCTGGATCGCGCGAAGCCGGTGCTGGTGCTCTACGGCGATGTGCCGCTGACCCGCGCCACGACGCTGGCCCGGATGCGGCTCGAGCATGACGAGCAGGTCAAGCTGCTCACCGTCGAGATCGACAACCCGCCCGGCTACGGCCGCATCCTGCGCAACACCAAGGGCGCGGTCGTTGGCGTGGTCGAAGAGAAGGATGCCAACGACCGGCAGCGACTGATCCGCGAGGTCAACACCGGCATCCTGTGCCTGCCCGGCATGAAGCTCGGCCCGTGGCTGGCCGACATCGACAACGACAACGCCCAGGGCGAGTACTACCTGCCGGATGTGATCAAGCTCGCGGTCACCGACAAGGTGGCGATCGTGACCGAACGCGCGGACGAGATCTGGGAGACGCTCGGCGTCAACTCCAAGGCCCAGCTGGCCCAGCTCGAGCGGGTCCTCCAGTTCGAACTCGCCCGCGGTCTCATGGACGCCGGAGTGACCCTGATGGACCCCTCGAGGATCGACATTCGCGGCACCCTGTCCTGCGGCGTCGATGTGATCATCGACGTCGGCTGCGTATTCGAAGGCACGGTGAAGCTGGCGGATGGGGTGAGCGTCGGCGCGCACTGCGTGATCGGCAACGCCACCCTGGGCGCCGGTACCCGTGTCGAACCGTTCACCCATATCGACAGCGCCACCGTCGGCGCGCGGGCGCGGATCGGTCCGTATGCCCGCCTGCGTCC
>JBBRCD010000009.1:0-61749 GCA_038205245.1 Burkholderiales bacterium | reverse complement strand
CCATGCG
This sequence comes from Burkholderiales bacterium, assembly GCA_038205245.1. Taxonomy (GTDB): domain Bacteria; phylum Pseudomonadota; class Gammaproteobacteria; order Burkholderiales; family CAIKXV01; genus CAIKXV01. The sequence continues at coordinate 61,742 of JBBRCD010000009.1, read as the reverse complement.
GGCATCAAGCCGTTGTAGACGTTGCCCTTCACTTCGAGCGGACCGTTCACACCGTGCAGCAGGATGTTGGACAGGATCTTCTCGTCGCCAGTCACCCATTCCGCGCCCGCCAGTGGTGGAAACACGCCGCTGATGCCGGCGCCAGTCGCCTGGTGACAGGAAGCGCATTTTCCAGCATAGATCTGTGCACCATCGACCGCCATCAATGCAGTGAGGCTGGCCTCCGGTGGACGCAGGGTGCTGGCGGTGCGCTGGTCACCATACGCGGACGATGAACCGGATGAGGTGCTGTAGATGTAGAAACCGCCCCACATGCCCATCGCACCGATGAACATGATCAGGAACCACGGCAATGGGTGTACCCGCTCGCTGGGGTCGGCATTTTCCCGGCTGCGCTGCGCGGAGGCCCGTGGGCGGTGTGCCTCGGACGACCGGTTGTCCTGTTTCCCGTCGCGGCCTTGCGGTGCGCTCATGGCGTTGCCCCGGCGGCGCTCGCTGCGGCCGGGGGCAGCGCCGGATAGGTGCGGTCGAGCGACAGCAGATAGCTCACCAGTGCGAGGGCTTCTGGCCGCGCGATGATCACTTCGCCCGCTCTTGCATACTGCGGGGGCAGGGTGACGACCGTCTCGCCCTCGCGTGCGGCACCCTTGCGAACTTCGAACAGGAACGGGTACGCCGGCATGATCGAACCTGGACTATAGGCACGTGGCTGGTACAGGTGCCCGAGGTGCCAGTCTCGGCTAGGCTGGCGCACGCCGATGTTGAGCAGGTCCGGACCGGTGCGCATCGTGCCGAGAAGGTGCGGGGTGTCGTACGCATAGTCTCCGGCGACCGATGCCCGGCCCCAGCCGCGCTGGGCATCAGGCGCCTGGCTGATGTCGCGTGGTTGCTGCGAGTGGCAGTATACGCAGCCGTTGGCGATGTAGACCTGGCGGCCAGCGAGCTGTTCACCGGTATATGGCTTGAGACCGGGCGGGGGCGGCACGTCCTTGAGCAGCACATACGGCATGGCCACCAGCAGCGCGGTCGCGCCACCGAGGATCACCATCGCGCCAATGACCAGGCGCAACTCGTCCATCTGCCAGATGCTCTTGACGCCGTTCATGAGCTCACCCTGGCACCGATCGGCTGTGCAGGGACCGGATTGCCCAACAGGGCTGCGCCCAGGCGGCTGGGCCCGAACTTCCAGCCCATCGCGAAGAAGTGCACGGCAAAGACCAGGTGGCCAAGGGTCATCAGCGCACCGCCGATCGACCGCGCTTCCAGATAAGGCAAGGTCAGCAAGACCGACTGCATGAACGGCGTTGCCGGATCGAGCATCGCCAGCCCCTGGAACCAGCCACCGATGGACAACGAAATGAAGTAGATCGCGAAGCCGACGACGACCAGCCAGAAATGCAATGCGATCAGTCGCGGATAGGGCCACTCCCAGTCCATCACGCGCGGCATGATGAAATAGATCGCGCCGAACATCACCATCGAGAAGAATCCGTACAGGCCAAGATGGGCGTGAGCGACCGTGTAATGGGTGAAGTGGGTCAAGGTATTTACGCTGCGCAGTGCCTGCAGTGAGCCCTGTACCGATGCCGCGGTATACAGCATCGCACCGAGCACGATGAAACGAAGTGTCGGGGAGTAGCGCAACGCGCGGAAGTTTCCAAGCACCGTCATGTGCTGGTTCACCGCGACCGCGAACACCGGTATCAGCATCATCATGCTCTGCACGATCGAGATCGTGATCAGCCAGGACGGTACCGGACCGCCGATCAGGTGATGGCCGCCGACCTGGCTGTAGAAAAAGGCAAGCGACCAGAAGCCGAGCAGCGACAGGTTGTAGGAGTGGATCGGCTTACCGATGACTTTGGGAATGAAGTAGTAAGCCGCGGCGAGCCCGATCGGGGTAAACCAAAGTCCGAGTACGTTGTGCCCGAACCACCAGTTCATCGTCGCTTGCTGCACGCCGAAATGCAAGCCGGGAATATTCGCGATCAGGTACAACACCGGGAACCAGAGCAGTGCGGCTGCGATGTACCAGACCGAAACATAGAGATGCTTGACCCGGCGCTTCATCAGGGTGAGCCAAAGCGGCATGCCCACCATTGCCCCGCCGACCACCAGCAGGATATCCACCTGCCAGGGGAATTCCAGCCACTCCAGTCCGTCGGAGTGACCGGTTGCAATGGCAATGACGCCAGCGAACACGCCGATGCTCCACAGTGCACCACCCATCAGCGCATAGCGTGCGCCGACCAGCTCGGTCATCAGCAGGCGCGGCACCAGCCAGAGCGCCACCCCGATACCCGCGATCGAACACCAGCCATAAGCGACGATGTTCAGGTGGATCGGCCTGATACGGCCGAACGTCATCCAGGCCGGCTCGACCCACCAGTCCGGGGCATGCAGCTTGATCGAGGAGATCAGTCCGGCAAACGATGCAAGTACCAGCCAGATCACGGCGAGCGTCAGGCATACGCCGACCACCAATGAACTCGACTGATCGGCGCGATCGCGGGCGAGCTCATCGGCTGGTGCCATGCCGACCTCGTCGGGTCGCTCTCCCGACATCGCCTGCTGCAGGCCACCGAGTTGCTTCGCCGTTGCCGCCGGGTCCTCGACTGCACCGAGTTCGTTCGGAGCAAAGATCTGAGTGGCGGCAGCAGAACCATCTCCGAACAGGCCGCTCGACATCGACCAGATGAATATGAACAACGCCGCGATCGACAGAATGAACGTGGCGAGCAGCACACCGACGGTAAAATCCATTGTAGCGGTGCTCCACTGAGCTGGCATGACTCAGGCCGTGCGGGATCGACGGATAACCCGTCAGGCGACCCGTCGCGGGGCGATGCACAGCGCATTGACACGGGAACTAAGTCCATAAGTGTGCACTGTCGCCGCTTGCAGATACAGGTTTGCAGGCTTGCCCAGTGTCCGCCGGCACGCGTTCGGCTGGATGTGCCAAGCAGACGCTCGAACGCGCAGCCGGTTCGGGCCGATGCCGGACGCCATCGTGCACAATCAGGCTGGACGTGGGACGCGATCACCCCTGGCGCATGACGAACCGGACGAGGCTGTCACGGTCGACTGCGCGGGCAAGCGCCTCGACCTCGTTTGGAGTGTTCAACGCAGGGGCCTGGCCCGAAGGAGCGCCCCCACCACCATGCTGCCGCCGTTCACCCAGAATCTGATCATCGCCAACGTCATCGTGTTCCTGCTGCAGATGCAGCTGGGCGGCGCGCTGGTTGGCTGGTTTGCGCTGTGGCCAGGGACCGGCGCGGCTGGCATGCCGCTTGCCGTGCTCTCGCCATGGACGCTGATCACCTACAGTTTCCTGCATGGCGGAGTTGCCCACATTGCGTTCAACATGTTCGCGCTGTGGATGTTCGGGGCAGACGTCGAACGTGTATGGGGCCCACGACGGCTGGCAGCGGCCTATTTCGCAAGCGTGGTGACCGGCGCGATTGCCCAGCTGCTGCTCGGTTCGGCCACCTCGGGTGGCCCGGTCATCGGTGCCTCGGCCGGCGTGTTCGGCATCCTGCTCGTCTATGCACTCTTGTTCCCCAACCGCACCGTGATGCCGCTGTTTCCACCGATTCCGATGCCTGCGCGGGTGTTCGTCCTGCTCTATGCCTCGCTCGAACTGGTGTTGGGCGTGACCGGCGTGCAGTCAGGGGTGGCGCACTATGCGCATCTCGGCGGCTTGATCGGCGGCTGGCTCGTCTGGCGCTGGTGGCACCAGGTGCCTCGCGGCTGGCGCTAGCCTGAGCCCGCCGTCTTGATGCAGACAATGTCCGGGTATGGCGTTGCGGGTCGGTGTGAGGGTTTCGTGAGTTCCGGGTATGCCGTTGTCGCACCGAAGCAATTGCGTGCAGTGGTCGAGTCGTCGCCGCGTCACGCCGAGGCAAATCGAGTTCCGGGGCGGGCACGGCACCTGCGTGCATGGTGAACGCCGAATCGCGCGCGAGGGCGTGCGATGTGCGCAGCGCGTCGGTGCTGCCGATGCGTACACCCGAAGGAGGACGACGATGCTTTATCGCAACAAGGACCTGAAGGGGCGAGCAATCAATGCGATCGACGGCGCAGTAGGAAGCGTCACCGATGTGTACTTCGACGACCGGCAGTGGACGGTCCGGTACCTGGTCGTCGACACCGGGACATGGCTGAACAGCCGGGAAGTGCTGATCGCGCCAGCGGCGCTGGCAGCCGAGCAGTGGCCAGAAGGCCCTGTGCTTGCCCGAGTGTCGCGCAAGCAGGTAGAGGATAGCCCTGGAGTTGACACCCACCAGCCGGTGTCGCGGCAATACGAGATCGCCTATGCCGAATACTACGGCTACAGCGGCTACTGGATGGGTCCCGATCTGGATGGCATGGCTCTGGCGCCGATCCCCGGGGTTGCCTCACTGGAGCCGGCAGCGAAGGATGTGCTCAAGGCTGGCCAGGACTCCCACTTGAGAAGTTGCAACGCGGTGACTGGTTACACGATTCAGGCGAGCGATGGCGAGATCGGCCATGCCGAAGACTTCCTGATAGACCCGGCGACATGGCGCATCACAGGGGTCATCGTGAATACAGGCTACTGGTTACCGGGCCGTCATGTGCAAATCGAACCGGCGGCAATCCAAGACGTCGACTGGAAAGAGCGCAACGTCCATATCGCGCTGACGCGCGAAGACGTGGAGCGTGCGCCGACGGCCCCGGGTCGCACTGGCTGACCCGCGGCGCCTCTCGGGGTATCCTGCAGCGGGAACTGATGGGAGAAGGCAAAAGCGGCGCGCTCTGATCACGCGGTTCGGCACAGTTCGGCATGGCTTCGAGGACCAGCATCGATTCGGTGCGGCCAGGTACACTTTTGCTGCGTGCCATCGAGTGTGGCTGGCGCCGGTGGCGACGCCAGTTGCCAAGCCATGCAGGGTCGCGGTACCGTGTGATCAATTTTCCGGGAGTTCGCTGTGCACCCTGCCTCACGACGATCTGCCAGCATGTTGAGCGTGCGGCGCTCGCTCCGTTGCCTGGCGCTGCTCTTTGCTGTTGCCTGGGTCACTCCCAGTCTCGCCCAGCCCTCGGCCGCTGCCTGGCCAAGCCGTACGGTCCGTGTGATCGTCGGCTTCGCCCCCGGCGGCAGCATCGACACCGTCGCCCGCCTGGCCGGCCAGCGCTTGACAGAAGCACTCGGCCAGCAGTTCATCGTGGACAATCGTCCCGGTGCATCCGGCATGATCGGCAGCGAGGCGGTGGCGCGGGCGGCGCCAGATGGCTATACGCTGCTGATGGGCAGTGCAGCGTCGATAAGTTCTGCGCCAAGTGTGTTCGCGAAGATGTCCTACGACCCGCTGCGCGATCTTTCACCGGTGGTGCTGATCGCCAACCAGCCCAATGTGCTGATCGCGCATCCGTCGGTGCCGGCGCGCTCGGTGAAGGAGTTCATCGCGCTCGCGCGCGCCAATCCTGGCAAGCTCAACTACGGGTCATCGGGCATCGGTTCAAGCCAGCACATGGCGGCCGAGCTGTTTGCGATGATGACCGGCGTGAAGATCGTGCATGTGCCGTACAAGGGCGGGGCGCCGGCAATGGCCGATCTGCTCGGCGGGCAGATCGACTTCATGTTCGACACCGCGCCCACCTCCGTGCCGCAGGTGAAGGCGGGCAAGGTGCGCGCGCTGGCGGTGACTTCCAGTGAGCGCTCGAAGGTGTTCCCGGACCTGCCCACGCTGGACGAAGCGGGCCTGAAAGGCTATGAGCTGCGCGGCTGGATCGGCCTGTTCGGGCCGGCAGCGCTGCCGCGCGAGATCGTCAACCGGTTGAATGCCGAGGTGATGAAGATGCTCGCCGGTGATCTGCGCCCGCGGCTGTTCGAACTCGGGCTCGATGTTGCCGGGGGCACGCCGGAATCGTTCTCGGCATTCATCAAGGCCGACATCGGGCGCTACGCTTCGATCGTCAAGGCGGCGGGGATCCCTCCGCAGTAGTTCAATCGCGGCAGCCACCGGCTGTACCCGGTGGTTGCCCGCAGTGCCTGCCTGCATGGCCTGGCATCCCCGCATCGCGCAACTTCATTCCGGGAAGACCACACATGACCTTCGCCATCGCCGGGCGCTGCGCCCGTACCGGACGCTTCGGTGTCGCCATTTCAACCAATCCGGTGGCGGTCGGCGCTCGCTGCCCGTTCATCGCGCCCAATGTCGGCATCGTGGTGACCATGGCCACCACCGATCCGCGCCTGGGTCCCCTCGGGTTGAGTCTGCTGACGCAGGGATTCTCGGCGGCAGCGACGCTCACCCAGATCGCGGCAAGCGACCCGCGCATCGAGTTCCGCCAGCTCTGCGTGATCGATCGCGACGGCAACGCGGTGGCGCGCACCGGAGCGAACAACAAGGTGTGGTCGGGTGCGGTGACCCGGCGCAATCTGGTGGCGATGGGCAACTACCTCACCAGCGAGCGCACCGCTCAGGCGATGGCAGACTCCTGGGAGAGCACCGGGGCGCTCGACCTGGACGAGCGGTTGATGCTCGGCCTCGAGGCCGGGCGCGATGCCGGCGGTCAGGTCGGCGGCCAGCACTCGAGCGGGCTCAAGGTGTTCGGACACGAGATCTTCCCGTGGATCGACCTGCGGGTCGACCATCACCCCGAGCCGATCGGCGAGCTGCGCCGGATCTACGACATGCATCGTCCGCTGCTGCCCTATTACTATGGCCGCGCCGCCGACCCCGAGGCCTTCGGGCGCGAGGTCGACTGGATGGAGAAGCAGGGTGGGAAGTACCAGCTGTAATCCGCATCAACGTCGTCACAGGAGCTGCCAGACATGCCAGTCACCGGTTCTGAACTTGTCGCCCAATCGCTGGAACGCCTGGGCGTGGACACCTTCTTTTTCCTGATGGGCGCCCCGATGCTCGGTGCCGAGAAGGCCTGCCTCGATCGCGGCATGCGCGGCATCGATGTGCGTCATGAGCAGGCTGCCGCGATGATGGCGCATGCCTACACCCGGGTCGCCAACCGAAGCGGTGTATGCATGGCCTGCTCCGGGCCGGGCACGATCAATCTGGTCAGTGGTCTGGCGACCGCGCTGGTCGACTGTGCCCCAGTGGTTGCACTCGGTGGCTCCAGCCCGTGGAACGAGTGGGGCACCGGCGGCTTCCAGGAGATCGACCAGGTCGCGCTGGCCCGGCCGCTGGTGAAGTGGGCCGAGCGCTGCTACGAGACCCGGCGTATTCCGGAGCTGATCGATCTGGCGTTTCGTACGGCCTGGGCGGGCAAGCCCGGGCCTGTGTATCTCGACCTGCCCACCGATGTGCTGCTGTCGTCGATCGATGAGGCTACGGTGGTCTGGCCGAAGCACCTTGGCCCGCAGCGCAGCCGACCGCTGGCCGATCCGGCAGGTATCGAAGCGGCGATCGCACTGTTGGCCAAAGCCGAGAAGCCGGTCGTGCTCTCCGGCAGTGGCGTGCTCTGGTCGGCAGCGAGCGAAGCTTTTCGCGGCTGGATCGAAGCCAGCGGCATGCCGTTCTACACGACGCCGCAGGGCCGCGGTGTGGTGCCGGAGGATCATCCGCAGTGCTTTCCGAACGCGCGCTCGACTGCGCTGAAGGAGGCCGACGCGATCCTGGTGGTCGGCACCCGGGTCAACTATGTGTTCGGCCACCTGAAGCCGCCGCGGTTTCGCGCCGACGCGAAGATCGTGCGCATCGATGTCGATGCCGCTGAAATTGCCACCACGCAGCGGCTGGATGTAGGGCTTGTCGGTGACGCCCGGGCAGTGCTCGATCAGCTCACGGTGGCGGCGCGCGGCCGGGTCGATCCGAAGCGCTATGTCGAATGGCGGGCGAAACTGTTGTCGATCAACACCGAGAAGCAGGCCACGCAGGAGCGCGAGCTGTCGACCGACCAGATGCCGATCCATCCGCTGCGCCTGTGCAAGGAGGTGCGCGACTTCATGCCACGCGAGGCGATCCTGTGCGTCGACGGGCAGGAGATTCTCAGCTACGGGCGCCAGTCGATCCCGACCCATGTGGCCGGTCATCGGTTGAACTCCGGGCCGTTCGGCACCATGGGGGTCGGCTTGCCGTTCGGCATCGGCGCCAAGATGGCCAAACCGGACACGCCGGTGATCGTGCTGCACGGCGATGGTGCGTTCGGGCTGAACGGCATGGAGCTCGACACCGCGATCCGCCATCGCATTCCGGTGCTGGTGGTGATCAGCCTCAACGGTGGCTGGACTGGCGATGCCGAGCGAAAGAAGCCTGGGCGTGAACTGGGCTATACCCGCTTCGACCAGATGGCAATCGCGCTGGGTGGCCATGGCGAGTATGTCGAGAAGCCGGAGGACATCCGCCCGGCGCTGGAGCGGGCGCAGCGCGCCGTCGACAGCGGCATGACTGCGGTGGTCAATGTGGTGACCGATTATCGGGCGCGGGCGGCAACGGTGCGTTTCTCGCAGATGAACACTTGAGGAACACCTGACCTCTTTTCCCGCGGCAAGTTCCGCCAGACTCGGTGTGCACTGGCTGCATCGGCGCATGATTGTTGCTAGTCAGTCCAGGTCGATATCTTCTGAGGGGCTACTTCCATGATCCGCAGTCTCACGCCACTGTTGTTGCTGGTCGCGGTGTCTGCACCGACCAATGCGCAGTTCTGGCCGACCAAGCCGGTGCGCGTCGTGGTCGGCTTTGCCGCCGGTGGCAGTGTCGATCTGGTTGCCCGGATCACCACGCCGCGTCTGGCCGAACACCTGGCGCAGCCAGTGATCATCGAGACGCGCGCCGGTGCCGGTGGCAACATTGCCGGTGAGCTGGTGGCGCGCGCGCCGGCCGATGGCTATACGCTGCTGTTGTCCAGTGGCGGGGCACTGGGCGGCAATCTGGCGATCTACAGTCGCATGCCCTATGACCCGTTGAAAGATCTGGCTCCGATCGGGATGATCGTCTTTCAAAGCAACGTCCTGATCGTGAATCCGTCGGTGCCGGCGAAGACGGTGAAGGAGTTCATCGCGCTGGCGCGCTCGCGTCCCGGGGTACTCAACTACGGCTCGGGCGGCAACGGTTCTTCCCAGCACCTGTCGGGTGAACTGTTCAGCAGTCTGGCCGGGGTGAAGATGGTGCATGTGCCCTACAAAGGCGGGGCGCCGGCAATGACCGATCTGCTCGGGGGGCAGGTGGACCTCATGTTCCAGACGATCCCCGAAGCCATCCAGATGGTGCGCTCAGGGCGGGTGCGTGCCCTCGGACTCACCGGTACCCGGGCGTCGGCCGCCCTGCCTGGCGTGCCGACCATTGCCGAGTCCGGGCTGCCCGGATTCGAGTTCGATGGCTGGATGGGGCTCGCCGGACCGGCCGGTCTGCCGGCGTCGACCGTCGGTCGATTGAACAGCGAACTGGCGAAGCTGCTGGCCGAGAAGGACACGCGCGCGCGACTCACCGAGGCCGGGCTCGACATCGCGGGCGGCTCACCGGAGCAGATGGCGGCGATGATGAAGGATCAGGCGGCGCGGATGATCCGACTGGCCAAGGACGTCGGCATCAAGCCGGTCGACTGAGGCGATCAAGGGGACTGAGGGGCAAGACCCCCCGGGTCTGTCCCCTGCGGCCCCACGGCGGCCCCAAGCGGCCCTGGAACAACCTGTCGGACTTTCACAACGCAATCGATGAATACACTCCGCTCTGCACTACGCGCTGCTTCCGCAGCCGGGGGAACAGACCCCAGTCTGGTTCAGTCCCCTGCAGTGCCGCCCTCAATGCCCCAGCGCGATCACTGGGACTACATCATCGTCGGTGCCGGCAGTGCCGGCTGTGTATTGGCGAACCGCCTGAGTGAGGATGCACAGGCGCGCGTGCTGCTGCTCGAGGCTGGAGGACCGGATCGCCACCCGCTGATCCACATCCCGCTCGGGGTGGGCAAGATGCATGAGCACACCATGTTCGACTGGGGCCTGGAGAGCGAGCCGGAGGCGGCGCTGGACGGACGCCGCGTCGAAGCGATGCGCGGCAAGGTGCTCGGTGGTTCATCGTCGATCAATGTGATGACCTGCACCCGGGGTGATCGTGGCGACTATGACCGCTGGGCGCGCAATGGTGCCCGTGGCTGGTCCTACGACGAGGTCCTGCCCTACTTCCGCCGGAGCGAGCGCTGGGAAGGCGGGGCCAACACGTTGCGCGGCGGCGATGGGCCGACCGGGGTGCGCTTCTCGCCGTTCATCGATCCGCTGAACGATGCCTGGCTGGAGGCCGCGCGTGCGGCCGGCTATGCGTGGACCGATGACTGCAATGGCGCGCAGCATGAAGGCTTCAGCCGCGGCCAGAACTTCATCGACCGCGGCCGGCGGGCGTCGGCCGCGGTGTCCTACCTGCATCCGGTGCGTGCCCGGCGCAATCTCAAGGTGCTGACCGGCGTGCGCGCGAACCGGGTTTTGATCGAGCAGGGGCGGGCGCGCGGCGTCGAGTATGTTCATCAGGGTCGTGTCATTCGCGCGCAGGCGCAACGCGAAGTGATCCTGTCCAGCGGCACGTTCAACACACCGCAACTGCTGATGCTCTCCGGCATCGGCCCCGCGTCTGCGCTTCAGGCGCTGGGCATACCGGTGATTGCCGATCTGCCGGTGGGCCGCAACCTGCAGGATCATCCGACCGTCGGCCTCGGCTTTGCCCGCCGCACGCCAGGGCCATTCCACGCGCAGATGCGTGCCGACCGGATCGCAATGAGCATGCTGCGCGCCTGGTGTTTCGGCACCGGGCCGGCGACCGTGCTGCCCAGCGGCATCTATGCGTTCATCAAGTCACGCGCCGGGCTCGATGTGCCGGACCTCGAGTTCATGTTCCGCTGCGCCCCGGCGCGCCCGCGCATCTGGTTCCCCGGCGTTCGACCCGCGGGTACCGACGGCTTCGGTGTGCGCCCGGCAGTGGTGCAACCGAAGAGCCGCGGTGAGGTCAGTCTGCGCTCGGTCGATCCGGGTGACCGGGTACGCATCCGGTTCAACCTGCTCAGCGAGGCGCAGGATACGGCCACCCTGACAGACGGTGTCGAGCGTGCGCGCGAGCTGGCCGCATCGCCGGCACTCGATGCGTTTCGCGCGGCCGAGATCACGCCTGGCCCGAAGGTGCGTACCCGATCCGAGATCGAGGCCTGGGTTCGCAGCACGGTGATCACCGTGCATCACCCGTCGTCCACCTGTCCGATGGGCGAGGGCGAGCAGGCGGTGGTCGATTGCGCGCTACGGGTTCGCGGGGTCGATGGGCTGCGTGTGGTCGACGCCTCGGTGATGCCCGATATCGTCTCCGCTCACATCAATGCCTGCGTGCTGATGATCGCCGAACGCGCAGCCGACCTGATCCGTGATCGTACCCCGCGCGGCGCAAGCGCTGAGAGCGTCGCGAGCGAACTGCTGCCGGTGTGAATATCCCGGCGAGCTGCGCTGCTGGTGCAGCGCCTGTCCCACCTTCTGTTCACCGTTCTGGAGTCTGTTCATGAAGTCGTTACGTGTGTCGGTTGTCCTGATCGTTGCCGTCGTGTTGAGTGGCCAGGCGTTTGCCCAGGCCTGGCCGAACCGGCCGATCCGCATGATCGTGCCGTTCGCCGCTGGCGGCCCGTCCGATGTGGTCGGACGCGAAGTGGCGGCGCGGCTACAGGAGCAGCTCGGCCAGCCGGTGATCGTCGATATCCGTGCCGGGGCAAACAGCACCATCGGCGCCGCACTCGCGGCCAAGGCCAACCCGGACGGCTACACGATTCTGATCGGCTCGGTGGGCACCTTCGCCATCAACATGATCACCTACAAGGACCGCGGCTACGACTCGCTGCGCGACTTCGATCTGCTCAGCATGTCCGCACGCACCCCGAACGTGCTGGTCACCAGTGCGAAGGTTGGCGCCAGCACGGTAAAGGAGGCGGTGCAGTTGCTTACCGCCAACCCGGGCAAGCTGACCTGGGGCGTGGCCGGCATCGGGTCTTCCGGCCATCTCACCTCGGAGTTGTTCATGCAGCGTACCCGCACCAGCGGCATCATCGTGCCGTTCAAGGGCGCCGGTGCTGCGATGGCTGATCTGGTCGGTGGCCAGATCGACTTCACCTTCACCAGCCTGGGCAGCGCCGCATCGTTCATCCGCAGCGGGCGGCTGCGCGCCCTGGGCGTCTCCAGCGGCAAGCGCATTGCGCAGTTCCCCGACCTGCCGACGCTGACCGAGCTCGGCTACAAGGACCTGGAGGTATATTCCTGGCAGGCGTTCGCGGCGCCGAAAGGGTTGCCGAAAGAGATACGCAGCCGGCTCGAGTCGACCCTGATCACGGTGGTCAGCACTGGTGCCGGGCGCACCAACCTCGAGAGCGGTGGGTGGGATATCGTCGGCGGCAATGGCGCAGTGTTCCGCGAGATCCTGGTGCGCGAGATCGCGCTATGGCAAGACGTGATCAAGACCGCCAACATCAAGATCGACAGCAACTGAGCCGTCGGCGCGCGCAAAGATACTCAGCAGGGAGGCCCAATGGCACTCGACATCGAAGCAGCGAAACGCGTGCTCGCGCAGATCGACCGTGACGAGCTGGCGCAGCTCGGCTGCGATCTGACAAGCATTCCGAGTCCGACCGGCCAGGAGAAGCAGGTCGCCGAGTTCATCGCCGCCTGGTTTCGGGCGCAGGGCCTGAAGGCGATCACCCAGGAAGTGGAAGTCGGTCGGCCCAATGCGATCGGTATTCTCAAGGGCAGCGGCGGTGGCCTGAGCCTCGGATTCAACGGCCACACCGACACCAGCTTCACCGGTACTGCCGAGGACCTGCGCATGGTGCGCTCGGTCGAGCCGGATGCCGAACTGCGCGGCTCGATCGTCGATGGCAAGGTGCGCGGGCTGGGCATCTCGAACATGAAGGGCGGCGTGGCCTCATTCATGATCGCGGCCAAGGCGCTGCGCGCAAGCGGCGTGGCACTGAAGGGCGATGCCGTGTTCGCTGCGGTGGTGGGCGAGATCTCGCGCACGCCGGTCGGCCCCTGGCAGTCGAAGGAGTATCGGGGCGAGGGCACCGGCACCCGGCATCTGCTGGCGCACGGCATGCATACCGACTACGCTGTGGTCGCCGACTGCTCGGACCTGAACATCGTGTGGACGCAGACCGGTGTCGTGCAGGTGAAGATCGCCACCTTCGGCAAGGCCGAGGCGGCCTGGGGCTCGGATCGCGCCGCCATGCCGATGGCCGAGCTCAACGCCATCGTGAAGATGACCCGGGTGATCGATGCGGTGGAGCGCTGGGGTGCTGCGTTCGAGCGCGACAACGTCTATCAGTCCCCGACCGGGCCGCTGTATCCGAAGGTCAATATCGGTGCGATCGAAGGTGGTGCGCCGTACCGGCCGAACTATTTCCCCGGCGTGTGCTCGATCTATGTCGATGTGCGGATGCCGCCACAGGTGCGACCGGTCGAGATCAAGGCGCAGTTGGAGTCGGTACTCGATGATCTTGGCATCGAGTACGAGATGGACCTGTATAAATCGCTGCTCGGTCACGAGGGGAAGGGTGTCGAACCGCTGGTGCAGGCCGCAGAAGGCATCCATCGCCATCTGTTCGATCAGCCGATCCGCCATGAAGCGCCCGATCGAGCCAGCATCTGGACCGACACCAATATCTACAACGAGCTGGGCATCCCGGCGATCAAGATCGGCCCGCGCGGCCGACGCATCGGCCCCCGCGCCGAGGAGATCGAGATCGACACGCTGGTGAAGGCGGCGCAGATCTATGCGCTGATGGCGCTCGATATCTGTTCGCGGCCGCGGCCGGTGAGGCCATGAACGACTCGCAAGCGACCCTGAACCCGCTTCGCCCTGTGCGGCTCAGCCCGAAGAAACTGCTGCTCAGCAAATGGACCGCCGTGGCTCCGACGCGCAAGGAGAAGCATTTTCTGGTCACGAAGGTTCTGGAGCCCGAGCCGCCCGGGACAGCGGTCACGATGGTGGAAGTGGAGGCCGTGATGACCCGGCGGGTGCAGGTGCTGCATTGGCGTGAGCTGACCGACGCCACGAAATGGCGGCGCGGCTGGGAGCGCTGATGAGTTCGTATTGGATTCGTTCGGCGACGCCGGCCACGCTGGGAGGCTCGGCAGGGGCGTTGCGCCGGTAGAAACTGTTCGAGGTTAGTCCACCCGTGCCCCGGACGCCTTCACCACCGCCGCCCATTTTTCGACCTCTGTCTTGATGAAGGCGGCAAAAGCCTCTGAAGAGTTGCCGACCGGCTCGATGCCGAGTGCGGTGAACTTCTCCCGCACCTCGGGCGAGCGCACGATGCGCACTACTTCGGTGTTGAGCCGACGCACGATCTCCGCTGGCGTATGTGCTGGTACCCAAAGCCCCTGCCAGGACATGACATCGAAGTCCTTCAGCCCGGCTTCTGCGATGGTCGGCACGTCCGGTAACTGGCCTGCGCGGGCCGCCGTCGTGACTGCAATGGGCCGCAGCTTGCCCTGCCGGATGAAGCCGATCGCGTTGGGCAGGTTCTCGAAGGAGGACACGACGTTGCCGCCGATCAGGTCGGTCATCGCCTGCGGCCCGCCCTTGTACGGAATGTGCAGCATCTTCACTCCGGCAAGCATGCTGAACAGTTCCCCCGACAGGTGCTGCGAGGTGCCGTTGCCGGTGGAGGCGAAGGTGAGTTCCCCCGGTCGCTGGCGCGCAAGCCGGATCAGATCGGCAACGCTCTTCACCGGCAGGGCCGGGTTGACCACCAGCACGTTGGGCACGAAGCCGTACATGGTGACCGGAATGAAGTCGCGCTGCGGGTCGTAGGCAAGTTTCGAGTACAGACTCACGTTGATCGCATGCGAGCTGATGGTGCCACCGATCAGCGTGTAGCCGTCCGGCGGCGCCTTGGCGCCGATCTCGGAGCCGACACTGCCGCCGGCCCCGGCGCGATTCTCGACCACCACCGGCTGACCCAGTGCCTGAGTGAGCCGCTCGGAGACGATGCGCGCAATGATGTCGGTGGTGCCTCCGGGCGGGAACACCGAGATGTAGCGGATCGGCTTGGCCGGCCAGCGCGGCTCTGGCTGGGCGAGTGCGCTCATCGATGCCAGCAGCAGGGTGACGGTCGATGTGGTCAGTACGGTGAGCGCCGATGACGGGCGCAAGACACTCGGGGCAGCATGCTCCATGATTTCCTCCTCGCAGTTGGGGCGATCGGCTGCGCGTGCTGGTGTTGCCGGCAGCTTCGATCGCGGGGCACTTCAAACCGGCGTCAGTATGATCCTTGCATCGGCAATGACCAAGCCTTCGGCGGTGGCGATCACCGGGTTCAGATCGATCTCGGCGATATCGTCCGTGGCGCAGGCGAGCTGCGACACCTGCAACAGCAGCGCGGCAACAGCAGCACGATCGACCGGCGGCAGCCCGCGGATGCCAACGAGCATCGGTTGCGCGCCGATGTCATGGATCATCTCCTGCGCATCCTGTGCGCTGATCGGCAGTGCCCGGAACACCACGTCGCGGATCGCTTCGACGAACACGCCACCGAGACCGAACAGGATCACCTTGCCGAACTGCGCATCGCGCGAGACGCCGATGATCAGCTCGACGCCGCGTGCTGCCATCGGCGCCGCAAGCACGCCTTCGATCCGTGCCCCGGGCATCTGGCGCGTGACCGAGTCGAGGATGTCGCTTACCGCAGCGCCGATGTCGGCTGTACCGCGAACGCCCAGCCGCACACCGCCGGCATCGGACTTGTGCAGAACATCCGGTGACACCACCTTCAGCGCGAGCGGCTGATCGCCCAGTGCAGCCATCGCCGCGGCTGCATCGCCTGCGCCGTGCAGCAGATGGCTGGGCGCCAGGGTCGCCCCGCAGGCGGCGAGCAGCGCCCGGGCTTCGGTTTCCAGCAGGGCGCTGTGTCCGCGCTGGCGAGCCGCGGCAATCAAAGCCGCTGCAGCGGGGGGCAGTCTGGCCGCATTCGCGCCAGTGCCCGGCGGCGCTGCGGCGGTGAGACGCCGCTTTGCCTCCGAGTAGTCGGCCAGTGACGCCAGACACTGCGCTGCGATCTCGATATGCCGGTAGAACGGCACACCCGCCTTGCGCAGCACATCCAGTGCCGGGGTACGAAAGTGCGCATAGTGCGACTGCACGACGACTGCCTTGCCATGTGTGCGCATCAGGTCGGCCAGATCGCGCGCGACCTTGAACTCCATCTCGGCTACCGTGTCCCCATAGCGGCGGGCATAGCCGCCGAAGAAGCCGGTGAGCAGCAGCGCGTCGATGTTCGGGTCTTCCAGGATCGCCTGGCCGCACAGACCGTAGTACTCGGCGCGCGGGTCGGTACCGCCACCGGCATCGACCGGGTTGGAAATCGCCGAGGCATTGGGCACGATCTCGTGGATGCGCTGTTGCGTCGCTTCGGACAGGGGGGCGATGACCAGCCCACGCTCGGACAGCGCCTCGGCCGCGACCGTGATCACCCCGCCGCCTTCTGAAAGCACCGCCACCCGGCGCCCACGCATCGTCGGCAGCAGGTGCAGGGCTTCGGCCACCGGGTACAGGCAGTCCGAGCGCTCCAACAGCGTGACGCCGGCCTGCTTCAGAACACCCGAGGCCACTGCATGATCGCCGGCGAGCGAGCCGCTGTGCGAGCGCGCAGCGCGCACGCCCTCGGCGGTGCGCCCGGCCTTGAACATCACGATCGGCTTGTTCGGGGTCACCGCCCGGGCGGCATCGATGAAGGCGCGCCCGTCCTTGAAGCCTTCGATATAGGAGATGACGGCGCCGATGTCCGGGTCGTCGCCCATCGCGGCCAGGTACTCGTGGAACTGGATGTCGGCCTGGTTACCCACCGACAGCAAGGTGTTGAAGCCGAAGTACTGGTGGTGCTGCGCTTCCGCCAGCACGGAGAGCATCACATTGGCCGAGTTGGCCAGCATGGCGGCGGGCCCGCGCGGTATGTCGAACCAGGCGATTGCGTTGCACGCCTCGCGCGCGGTGAACAGGCCGTTGGTGTTCGGGCCGATCAGACGCAGCCCGTAGCGGCGCGCGACCGCCAGCGTCTGTTCCTCCAGAACACGACCGGCCTCGCTCGCTTCGCTGAAACCACCGGCGAGGAGCAAAGCGCCCTTGACACCCTTCTTACCGCACGCTTCGATCACCTCCGGGGCGGCGCGGGCCGGGGTGCACACCAGCGCCAGGTCGACCTCGCCGGGGACGGCGTCGATCGATGGGTAGCATTTCAGCCCCTGAATCTCGGCGGCCTTCGGGTTGATCGGCAGGATCTCGCCGCGATAGTGGTCGGCGATCAGCGTCCGGATCGCGCGATAGCCGCGTTTCTCCGGATCGTTGGAGGCGCCGATGACAGCGAGACGGCGTGGATTGAGGATCGGGTCGAGTGCGTGGGGCATGGGAGTCAATCGGCGGAAGGGAACTGCCCGAGTGTATTCGGCCGACATCGCGCCGACAACGCACAGTTCAGGGCGCCTTCGTGCGCGGGGGTCCGCACGAGCGCACTTCATGCGTGCATCATTGGCGAATGGACATTCTCTACCTGTTGATTCCCCTGTCCGTCATTCTGGCACTGGCCATCGGCATCGCCCTCTGGTGGGCGGTGAAGAACGACCAGTTCGAGGATCTGGAGGGTCCGGCCCATCGGGTGCTGATGGACGACGACGACCGGCCGCCACCCTCTGGCCGCGCCGACCGAAAGGAGGACTGAGGGCTGCAAGGGTTGATCTACATCAAAAAGCAGCCGTCGCTGCGCCGCGATACTCCGGTCGACAGTCGTCATGAACAGTGACCCGGATGGAGTACGCGAACATGCAGGCGGCAGGCTCAGCAGAAGAGACCTATAACTACCGCGTTGTTCGCCAGTTCGCGATCATGACCGTGGTCTGGGGCATCGTCGGCATGCTGGTCGGCGTGATCATCGCCGCGCAGTTGGCCTGGCCAGAGCTTCTGCCAGCGGTCCCGTGGTTGTCCTATGGACGCCTCCGGCCGCTGCACACCAACGCAGTGGTCTTCGCCTTCGGCGGCTGCGCGCTGTTCGCCTGCTCGTACTATGTCGTGCAGCGCACCTGTCACGCCCGGCTGTTCTCCGACCGGCTGGCCGGGTTCACGTTCTGGGGCTGGCAGGCGGTGATCGTTCTGGCTGCGATCACCCTGCCGCTGGGCTATACCCAGGGCAAGGAGTATGCGGAACTCGAATGGCCGATCGACCTGCTGCTCGCGGTGGTCTGGGTGAGCTATGCGGTGGTGTTCTTCGGCACCATAATGAAGCGCCGTATCCCGCACATCTATGTGGCCAACTGGTTCTTCGGCGCCTTCATCGCCACCGTGGCGGTGCTGCATATCGTCAACAGCGCGGCCAGTCCCGCCTCGTTCACCAAGTCGTACTCGGCGTATGCGGGCGTGCAGGACGCGATGATCCAGTGGTGGTACGGCCACAACGCGGTGGGCTTCTTCCTCACCGCCGGCTTCCTCGGCATGATGTATTACTTCATTCCGAAGCAGGCCGAGCGCCCGATCTACTCCTACCGGCTATCGGTGGTGCACTTCTGGGCGCTGATCTTCACCTACATGTGGGCCGGGCCGCACCACCTGCACTACACCGCGCTGCCGGACTGGGCGCAGTCGCTCGGCATGGTGTTCTCGCTGATCCTGCTCGCGCCCTCGTGGGGCGGCATGATCAACGGCATCATGACCCTGTCGGGTGCCTGGCACAAACTGCGTACCGATCCGATCCTCAAGTTCCTGGTGACCTCGCTGTCGTTCTACGGCATGTCGACCTTCGAAGGGCCGATGATGTCGATCAAGACGGTCAACGCGCTGTCGCACTACACCGACTGGACGGTCGGCCATGTGCACTCGGGTGCGCTGGGCTGGGTCGGCATGATCTCGATCGGCAGCCTGTACTACCTGATTCCGCGGCTGTTCGGTCGCACCGAGATGTACAGCATGCGCCTGGTAACCATCCACTTCTGGGTGGCGACCATCGGCATCGTGCTCTACATCGCGGCGATGTGGATCGCCGGGGTGATGCAGGGCCTGATGTGGCGTGCGGTGAACCTGGACGGCACGCTGACCTACACCTTCGTCGAGAGCGTAAAGGCGACCTGGCCCTACTACGTGGTGCGGCTGGCGGGCGGGGTGCTGTACCTGTCCGGCATGCTGATCATGGCTTGGAATGTATTCAAGACGGTCGCCGGCAGCCGGCCGGTGGATGCCACGATTCCGATGCCGGTGCTCGCGCACGCCTAGGGCTGGCGTCACGCGCGACGACAGCGCGGACCCGTAACGCGAACCCGTAACGCGAACCCGTAACGCGAACGACAGCGATCAACCTGGAACTACCGAAAGGCGACGACACAGATGGCAACCGGTTCCGCACACCAGATATTCGAGAAGAACATCGGCTGGATGCTGCTGATGGTGATCCTGGTGATCAGCGTCGGCGGGCTGGTGCAGATCGTGCCGCTGTTCTTCCAGCGCACCACCACCGAGCCGGTGGCCGGGCTCAAGCCCTACACCGCGCTGCAGCAGGTGGGGCGCGACATCTATGTCCGTGAGGGCTGCTACGGGTGCCACTCGCAGATGATCCGGCCGCTGCGTGCCGAGACCGAACGCTACGGGCACTATTCGGTCGCCGGCGAGTTCGTCTGGGACCATCCGTTCCAGTGGGGCAGCAAGCGCACCGGTCCCGACCTGGCGCGCGTCGGTGGCCGCTATTCGGACGACTGGCATCGGATCCACTTCAACAACCCGCGCGACGTAGTGCCGGAATCGAACATGCCCGCCTACCCGTGGCTCGCCACTGCCGCGATCGATGCCGGATCGGTTGCCCCGCGCCTGCGCGCACTGGCGCGGGTCGGCGTGCCCTACACCGAGGCGGACATCGATGGCGCCGCGCAGGCGGTCGCGGGCCGTAACGAGCTCGAAGCGCTGATCGCCTACATGCAGGTGCTTGGCACCAGCCTGAAGCAGTCGAACTGACGTAGTCCAGATGACGTACTCGAACCGACGGACTCGAACTGACCAGGTGCGACCGAACGCGCACTCGGCATCCCGGTTGAAAACCAGATTGAGGAAACGTTTCGGATGACTACCGTCGACCTGCAGTCACTGCTCACCCTGATCACGTTTCTGACCTTTGTCGGGATCGTCGCCTGGGCATGGTCCTCGGGTCGGCGCAAGGCGTTCGCAGAAGCCGCGAGCATCCCGCTGGATGACGATGCTCCGCTGCCGGTGCAGCGCTCGTCGGATGAGCCTGCGGAGCCGGCTCGCATCGAGGAGGTGCGGTGATGGATGATTTCCTCTACTCCGGCGTGGGCATCGCGATCGCGCTGGTGTCTGTCGTGTCGATCATCGGCTGCGCTGTTTTTCTTTGGGCGAACACCACACGCAAGCTCGCCCCGGGCGACAGCGTCGGCACCACCGGTCATGTCTGGGACGGCGATCTTGCCGAGTGGAACAATCCGCTGCCGCGCTGGTGGATGTACCTGTTCTACATCACCATAGCCTTCGGTCTGGTCTATCTTGCGCTCTACCCAGGCTCGGCGGCCTGGGGCGGGCTGCTCGGCTGGTCGTCGAGCGGCCAGCTGGCGCAGGAGTCACAACGGTGGGACGCGCGCTACGCGGCGATGTACTCGACCTATCTCGCGCAGCCGATTCCGGTCGTCGCCCGTGACCCGGCTGCGCGCGAGATGGGACAGCGATTGTTCCTCGCCTACTGCTCGCAGTGTCATGGCTCGGATGCCGGGGGCTCGAAGGGCTTCCCCAACCTGCGCGATGGCGACTGGATATGGGGCGGGACGCCCGAGCAGATCGTCGAGTCGATCGGTGGAGGGCGTATGGCCATGATGCCGCCACAGGTCGAGTCGATCGGCGAGCAGAACGTTAAAGCGGTGGCCAACCATGTGCGCTCGCTGTCCGGGCTGGCGCATGACCCGGCGCTCGCCGCCCAGGGCAAGGTGAAGTTCGACCAGATTTGCGTGGCCTGCCACGGCATGGACGCGAAAGGCAACCAGGCGCTGGGTGCGCCGAACCTGACCGACAAGATCTGGCTGTACGGCAACTCCGAGGACACGATCGTGGAGACCATCACCAAGGGACGTGCCGGCATGATGCCCGCGCAGGCCGAGTTCCTCGGTGCAGGCAAGGTGCACCTGCTGTCGGCCTATGTCTGGGGCCTGTCGCAGAGCGCAAGGAAGTGAACCGGTCGACGCCATGACGCCGATCACTGGCAGTGCGAACCCTGGCCCTGGGGCGCAGGTGCCTGCGCCGCCGCCAGGCGGGGTGGCTCAGCCCGGTGCTGGCAGTGCGGACAGCGTCGAGACCTCGCTGTTCGAGATGCGCCGCAAGCTCTATCCGCGAGCGGTGACCGGCTTTCTGGCGACCCAGCGGGTTCTTCTGGTGGTGCTGACCCAGGTCGCGTTCTACGGCACAGCCTGGCTCGAGTGGAACGGCCGCCAGGCGGTGTTGTTCGATCTGGCGGCGCGCAAGTTCTACATTCTGGGCTTCGTGTTCTGGCCGCAGGACTTCATCTTTCTCACCGGTATCCTGGTGATCTCGGCGCTGTCGCTGTTCCTGTTCACCGCAGTGGCCGGCCGGCTGTGGTGCGGCTACGCCTGCCCGCAGACGGTCTACACCGAGTTGTTCATGTGGATCGAGCGCAAGGTCGAGGGCGACCGGATGGCGCGAATGCGGCTGGATGCCGGTCCGCTGTCGGGACGCAAGCTGGGCCTGAAGGCGACCAAGCACGCACTATGGCTGCTGCTCGCATTCTGGACCGGCTTCACCTTCGTCGGCTACTTCACGCCGATCCGCGAGCTCGGCGGGGCCCTGTTGTCGCTGTCTCTAGGGCCCTGGGAGACCTTCTGGATGCTGTTCTACGGCTTCGCCACCTGGGGCAACGCCGGTTTCATGCGCGAGCAGGTGTGCAAGTACATGTGTCCCTATGCGCGCTTCCAGAGCGTGATGTTCGACGCGGACACACTGATCGTGACCTATGACCAGGCGCGCGGCGAACCGCGCGGTTCGCGCAACCGGAGCGCGATGCGGCGCGCGGCGTACCTGGATGCGGACCAAAAGGTAGACCCGGTAAACCCGGTAGACCCGGGAGTGAACCCCACGGTAGTCCCGGGGGCGGCCCCGACGGCGGACCCGAAGGCGGGGCTGGGCGACTGTGTCGACTGCGGCATCTGCGTCCAGGTGTGCCCCACAGGAATCGACATCCGCAACGGCCTGCAATACGAATGCATCGGCTGCGGCGCCTGCGCCGATGGCTGCAACAAGGTGATGGAGAAGATGGGCTACCCCAGGGGGCTGATCCGCTACTCGACCGAAAACGCGCTTGCCGGCAAGTACGACGACCGTGCCATCGTTCGCCACCTCGCGCGCCCGCGCACCCTGCTCTACGCTGCTCTGCTGGGCGTGGTGAGCGCGGCCGTGCTGGCCGGTCTGGTGCTGCGCACGCCGCTGAAGGTCAACGTGATGCGCGACCGCGCGAATCTGGTGCGAGAACTGGAAGATGGCCGGCTGGAGAATGTGTACCGGTTGCAGATCATGAACACCCGGGAGGCGGAGCGCAGCTTCACCATCGTCGCGCGCGGCCTCGAAGGCGTGGAGCTCGTGGTCAACGAGCCGCAGCCGATCCGGGTCGGCTCGGCCGACGCACGCACGGTAACGCTGGAATTGCGCGCCGATCCGAAGGCAGTGAAGCCCGGCTCCACGCCGGTGCAATTGCGAATCGAAGCGACCGATGACCCGCGGGTCTACCGTGATGAGAAGACAGTGTTCATCCGGCGCTGACGTCGGGTGCTGACGTCGAGTGCTGACGTCGGGTGCTGACGTCGGGTGCGGACGTCCGGCCCGCGCCCCCTGCCTGCATCGCCAGCCTGCATCGCCAGCCGTGCCATCGAAATTGAAAGCCGAGGATTCAGATGCCAGTCGCCACCCCAGTCATTGATCTGTCGCCACCGCCCAACCCGTGGTACCGCGAGCCATGGCCCTGGCTGCTGTTCGCCGGACCGGCCGCGGCGATCGTCGCCGGTGTGGTGACGATGGCGATCGCGGTGATCTCGTTCGACGGGGTGGTCGCCGACGACTACTACCGGCAGGGGCTGGCGATCAATCGTCTGATCGAGCGCGATGCGAACGCGGGCGCGCGTTCGGTCGCCGCACAGGTCCTGTTCAATCCGACCGGCGACCAGGTACGGGTTACCGTGAGCGGCGAAGTCGACGCCGGGTTGCCGTTGCGACTGCGACTGGTGCGTGCCGCACGCGCCGGTGCAGACCAGGATGTCACGCTGACACCCATCGCAGCCGGCCTGTATGAGGGCCGACTGTCGCCGCCGACTCCGGGTCGGTGGCATCTGCAGCTCGAGGACAGCGTACGGCAGTGGCGTATCTCGGGCAGCTCGGCGCTGCCGGCTGCGGGGGCGATCACGCTGGCCCCTGGGTTGACGAAGGCGCCGGCCCAGGACGCGCACTGAAGTCGCCGGCAGCATGTCCACCGGCCTGGAATGCGTCCGTACTGGAGGAGTCGAAATGGACCGATCGCGGCAACTGATCTACATCCTGTGGCCTTCGTTCCTGATGGCCGTAGCAGCCGTCGGCGTGTTCTTCAGCCTGGTGGCGCCGTCCGACCTTCACCTGTTCGGGGAGCCCCTGGCGGTGAGCGACATGGCGGCCTACACCATCGGTTTCTTCCTGTTCTGGGCGCTCACCGCGGCCTCCAGCGCACTCACCTGCTTTCTGTTGCGCGGCCCCGAGCTGGTCAACCGTGGCGGGGCGGCGCCCGTCGCCGCCCGTAGTGAAACGGACAGTCTGCACCCCATCCAAGGCGAAGGCGGCCAGCGATGATCGCCAGCGGGGCCACGCCGATGCTCTGGCCGGTGATGGCTTCGGCCGCAGTGGCAGGCCTCGCCAGCGGGGTCCACTGCGTCGGCATGTGCGGCGGCATCGTGGGTGCGCTTTCGGGCGCGTCCGGGCAGCGTGTCACACCGATGCGGCTGCACCTGGGATACAGTCTGGGACGCATCGCCAGCTATGCCCTGGCGGGCGCGCTGGCCGGTGGGGCGGGCCAGGCGCTGGGCTGGGTCGGGCAGGCAGCTCTGGGCTGGCACGCGAGTCCGGTCGGTCAACATGCGTTCATGCTGGTGGCGAGCATGATGCTGGTGCTGCTCGGACTTCATCTGTCCGGGCTCGCCCCGGCGGTAACCCGCATCGAGACGCTCGGCGCTGGCCTGTGGCGCGTCCTGCAGCCGCACAGCCGCCGGCTGCTGCCGGCAGACACGGGTGCACGTGCAATCGCGCTTGGTGCGCTCTGGGGCTTTCTGCCCTGTGGACTGGTCTACGCCGTGCTTGCCACTGCATTCGTCAGCGGCAGCGCCGCTGCAGGCGCTGCGGTGATGCTGGCGTTCGGCCTGGGCACGCTGCCCAATCTGCTCGCCGTCGGCTACTGGCTGACCCGGTTCCGTTCGGTCGTGCGCGCCCCGCGCACGCGGCTGGCTGCCGGGCTGGCAGTCTGCGCGTTCGGACTGTATGGCATCGCCATCTTCACTCAGTCCCTGCTGGCCGGGACCGATCCGCATGCGGCACATCACCCTCAAGCGAGCCTGTCCGCGCCGCCCTGATTCGCAGGGCGCGACGCAGCCTGGCCATCGCACTCCAAAACGGGTGACGTTCATGTCCACTCCCGGCTTAGACCTTGCACTGGCGCGAAGACTCGACCAGCCTGGTCCGTGCTACACCGTCTACCCGACCGCCGACCGGTTCACCGGCGCGTTCGATGCACGGCAGTATGCGCAGCATGTCAGCCGCCGGCATGTCGGCGGTCAGCACCGACGCCTGTCGCTGAACATCCATGTTCCGTTCTGCCGGACGCGGGCGGCGATCTATCTGGATCACCTGGAACGTGAACTGTCTCTGCAGAGCGCGCTCTGCGAATCGGGCGGGCTTGCCGTGGACCAGGTTCACTGCAGCGCCCGCAGTGCGACTTTTCCCAGTGTTCCGCAGATGCGTCGATTGATCAGGAGCGTGCGGGGCAGCTTCCGGCTTGCGGACGACCATGCCGGAGACTTCACGATCGAGGTCGATCCGCGCTTCAGCGACGCACCGATGGTTTACGCACTGCGCGCCATGGGTTTCAACCGCATCTCACTCTGGGTGCGGGATTTCGACCCTGGAGCTCAGCGCAACGGGAACCTGGCGCACAGCGCGCAGCAGATGGCCGCGGTGGTCGAC
Source organism: Burkholderiales bacterium (assembly GCA_038205245.1). GTDB lineage: Bacteria > Pseudomonadota > Gammaproteobacteria > Burkholderiales > CAIKXV01 > CAIKXV01. The sequence goes on along the minus strand of JBBRCD010000009.1, from coordinate 36,570 downwards.
GCGGCGCGTGCCGAGGGTTTCAGGTCGATCAACATCGATCTCGTCCATGGGCTGCCGTCGCAGACGATAATGAGCTTCAACCAGACGCTGTCCAGGGTGATCGATCTCGCGCCCGACCGGATCGCGTTGTGCACCTGCGCGCACCCGCCACGGCTGTCCGGCCCTCGGGGGCAGAATGTCGAAGCCGAACTGCCGAGGGCCGAAACACGACTGGACATCTTCCAGCTCTCGGTGCGCCGCCTCCGCGATGCTGGCTACCGCTACATCGGCATGGACCAGTACGCCCTCCCGGGCGACGATCTGGCGGTCGCTCAGGACCGCGGACGGCTGGGCCTGAACCTGATGGGCTACACCTCCCGCCCCGACACCGACATCATCGGTGTCGGGGTGTCGGCGCTGAGCAGCGTCGGCGCGTCCTACAGCCAGAACGCGGCTGACGTCATCACCTACTGCGCGGCGCTGGACGCTGGTGGGCTGCCGATTGCGCGCGGCATCGCACTCGGCGCCGACGACCTGCTTCGGCGGACGGTCATCCACGCACTCATCTGCCACGGTATGCTGCATCTGCCGTCAATCGAGCAGGCCTATCTGATCGATTTCGGACACTACTTCGCAGGCGAACTGGCGGAACTCGAGGCTTTCGAGTCCGCCGGGTTGGTGACGATCGAACCCGGGAACAAGCCGGAGTGGATCACCGTGTCGCCCAAGGGTCGGAACCTCATGCCATGTCTGTGCAGGTTGTTCGACCGCTCGTTGACGGCCAGCGGGTCACTGGCCGACAGCAGCGCTGGCGGTCAGTGATCATCCCGCACATGCGGCTGGTAGCGATGCAACGGCTCACCGGTATCCGGATCGATGAAGTCATCGAAACCCATCTGGCTCTCGGCCTCATGCAGGTCGTCGGCGCCGCTGGCCTCCAGCATTTCCCCGGCCAGACTCTCCGGCGAATCGCGGTCGGCGGTGGCCGCCTTCATGGTCGTGAACGGCCCGATCAATCCACCGGTTTCGCTGTCGCGCCAGAAGAACGCGCCGTCGCGCTCGATGATCGATGGCTCATGCACTGCGGGTCTGGCGCGCGGCGCCAGACGGCGTGCGCCGATGCGACCCACCCGATTACCCCCGGCGGCACTGACACTCGCGCCTGAGGCCCGGCCGACTGTTCGCTTGGTCATCAGACTTCCCCCCCGATCGGTGTCGCGGAGGCGACCCGGATATCGATACGGAATCAATGCAGGTTAGCGCGCCGGGACATGCCTTGCAAATCACCCCCGACCCACCCCACCCCCGACCCACCCCACCCCCGACCCACCCCACCCCCGACCCACCTCTGACCCTCAAGCCCGATGATCGATGATCGCCCTGAGCGCGTCGAAGTCACGAATCTCGATTTCGCGACGGTCGATCAGGATCAAGCCGTCCCGAGCGAACCTGGAGAACAACCGGCTGACTGTTTCCAGGGTCAGCCCAAGGTAGCTGCCGATCTCCTCGCGGGTCATGCTCAACCGGAAACGCATCGCCGAGTAGCCAAGGTTCGCAAACCGTTGTGACAATCCGATGAGAAAGGCGCTCAGGCGCGCGTCGGCCTGCATGCCGGCGATCAGCAGCATCAGGCCATGGTCGCGGATGATGTCCCGGCTCATGATCCGGTGAAAGTGGCGCTGCAGCGCCGGGATCTGGCCCAGCAGCACCTCCAGCCGCTCAAACGGAAGCACGCAGACTTCGCTGTCCTCCAGCGCCAGAGCGCCGAAGTTCTGCCGATCGGTGCTGATGGCGTCCAGACTCAGGATCTCCCCCGGCAGGTAGAAGCCAGTGATTTTTTCCGAGCCATCCTCCGACAGGTCCAGGGTCTTGAACGCCCCGCTGCGCAGCGCATACAGGTTCAGGAACGGGTCGCCGATACGATACAGCCACGCGCCGCGTCTGACTGTCTGGCGGCTCGAGATGACACGGTCCAGCTGTTCGATCTCGGCCGCGGACAGGCCGACCGGCAGGCACAGTTCCTGCAGGCTGCAGGCGCTGCAGGCGGCCTTCAGGCGTGCCTGGGTGACCACGATCGGCGACTGGGATTTGAGCGGGGCGGGGGCGACCATGGGGTCATCCTGGTGAACGGACCGCGGTCTGGCAGGATTACCGCCGCATGGTAGCGCCTGCCTGCGCGCCAAAGTCGGCTGGCGTCTTCCTGGGGTGGAGTTTTTTTTGCTGGACGCTCAATTTCCGCGTCCCCGGACCGTAATTGTCGTGTCTGACAAAATCGGGCTTGAAACAAGGCGCCGTGAAATCGTTGGCATCGGCGGTGTGCGCCGGATGTTATCTTGGACCACTATGGACACTGTTCCGATTCCGTTCCGGTTTGACGCAGACGCCTGGTCGGTGGACGAACGGGACTTTCCGAGCGCCAGCTCCACCGCAGACCGATTGCAGTTCTGTCTCAACTACGCGGTACTCGCACCGTCCTGCTACAACACCCAGCCGTGGTTTTTCCGGCTGACCGGCGCGGCACTCGAATTGTTCGCCGACCGCTCGCGCCGGCTGCCGGTCGGCGATGCCGATGGTCGGGCGCTGGTGATCGCTTGCGGCGCCGCACTCTACAACCTGCGTGCCGCCCTGCGCTTCTTCGGGCTGCACCCCAAGGTAACCCTGCTGCCGTGGCTTAAAGAGGGCGATCCCCTGTCCAACAGCGAGGTGCCGCTGGCCCGGATCGAGCTCGACCGGTCGGAGGTCTGCCCAGCGTCGGACCGGGCGCTGTTCCAGGCGATCCGGCGCCGGCGAACTTATCTTGGCGCGTTCGATCCGGCACCGATTTCGCACAGTCTGATCGATGCGATGCAGGAGCAGGCCAGAAGCGAGGGGGCCTGGCTGGGCATGCTGGAAGACCGGGAGGCGAAGGCCGAAGTGGCGCAGATCGTGGCCGACGCCGATCGCAGCCAACTGACCCAGCGCAAGTTCCGGATCGAGATGGCCAAGTGGTCGCGGCGAAGTGCGCGGCTGGTGCCGGCGATGCCGGCCGGGGCGCTGCAGCTGGGTCCGCATGGCGAGTTCAGCACGCCCCTGGGGGCGTTCCTCGACGCGACGCTGTCCGGCTACCCGCCGGAGACTGACCTGATCGAGACCACCCCGCTGATCGGAGTTCTGGGGGCCGATGGCGACACGCCGCTGGACTGGCTGCGATCCGGACAGGCGCTGCAGAAGACGGTGCTCTGGGCGCGTGCAGCCGGTGTATGGGCGAGTTTTCTCAACACCCCGATCAGCATCCCGGAGTCGCGAATCAAGGTCGCACATCTGCTCGATCGAAACTATCCGATGCTGCTGATCCGGTTCGGTCGGGTACCTGCGCCGGTGGCCTCGCGCACCCTGCGGGCCGCGCGCTACATCATCGGCCGCTGAACTCGTTACACTCGCCGGATCGACATCACGGCGAAGCAGCGAGTGGCCGATCTGCGTCCGGAACAACTCGAAGAGGCGTTCGCACTGTTCAGCCAGGCCTCGGCCGAACTGACTACTGCCTACGAGGCCCTGCAGGGCCGGGTCGAGCAACTGACCGGCGAGCTCGCGGCGACCAACAGCGAGTTGCGGCTGCAGCTCGCCGCCAAGGATGCGCTGTCGCAGAGGCTGGCCGCACTTCTTGCGGCACTGCCCGGGGGCGTGGTGGTGCTCGATGCCCACCGGCAGGTCACCGACACCAATCCGGTGGCCTCGCAGTTGCTTGGCAGCGGACGCGTTGGCCAGCGCTGGGACGAGGTGGTCGCCGACGCTTTGCGCCAGACCTCCACCCCGGAGGAGTTTGAAGTCACGCCTTCAGGCGAGCATTCGGCGCGCAGGCTGCGCCTCTCGGTCAGCCCGCTGCCCGACGGCGGGTCGATCGCTCTGGCCAACGACATCACCGCTGCGCATGCCCTGACCGGCCAGCTGGAACGCGCGCGCCGCCTGTCTGCGATGGGCGAGATGGCGGCCCGGCTCGCGCATAACCTGCGCACGCCGCTGGCCACTGCGCTCCTCTATGCCGGCAATCTCGGCCGGACGGCGGTGCCGGAAGCCGAGCGCGGCCGGTTTGCCGAGAAAACGGTGGACAGCCTGCGCCGGGTCGAGCGGATGATTCAGGATATGCTCCGCTTCGTGCGCGGTTATGAAGACGGGTTCGAGCCGTTCGCCGTTGGTGAGGTGCTGCGCGAGCTGGCGCAGGTGATCGAGCCGCAGATGACCAGCCGGGGCGTGAAGTTCGAGATTGATGATCGAAGCGATGGCCTGCAGATTCAGGGCAACCGAAAGGCGGTGGCCGGTGCGCTGCTCAATCTGCTCGAGAACGCAATGCAGGCCACCGGGGCTGGCGGGCAGGTGAGTCTGCAGGCATGCGCAAGTGTCTGCTCGCCTTCACCGGGCGCGATCGCCGGCAGGGCCAGTGCGGCGATCGATGTTTCCGTGCGTGACTCGGGCTTGGGCATCGAACCGGCCGTGATGGAGCGACTGTTCGAGCCGTTCTTCACCACGCGCTCGGACGGCACCGGACTGGGACTGGCGATCGTGCGCGGCGTTGCGACCGCGCATGGCGGCGAGGCGACGGTGGAAAGCACGGTCGGCCAAGGCACCTGCTTCACCCTGCGCCTGCCGGTGAGCGTTGCTGCGGTGGCCGCATGAGGCAGTTGCCGGTAAACGGGGCGGCGCGGTGAAGCTGTGTCCGGTCGACGAGGCGGCACGATGAAGCTGCTGCCGGTCGACGAGGCGGCACGGTGAAGCTGCTGCCGGTGCTTATCGCCGAGGACGATGCCGATCTGCGCGAGGCGCTGTCGGCGACGTTGCAGCTGAACGGCTATCGGGTGATCGAGGCGATCGATGGCGAGACTGCACTGGCCGCCCTGGCGCGTGAGCAGGTCGGCCTGCTGATCAGCGACGTGCAGATGAAGCCGATGGATGGCCATACGCTGCTTGCCCGGTCGCGCAGCGAGCATCCGGACGTGCCAGTGATCCTGATGACCGCCTACGGCATGATCGACAAGGCGGTTCTGGCGATGCGCGCCGGTGCGGTGAACTACCTGACCAAGCCGTTCGAGCCAGGACGGCTGCTGGAAGAGGTGGCCTGCCACATGCGTCCGGCGCCTGTGGCAGAGCGGCCGCGGCGCGGCGGGACAGGAGACGGGGTAGTGGCGGAAGATCCGGCCACCGTTGCCGTGCTGGAACTCGCCCGTCGAGTCAGCGGCTCGGACGCGACCGTGCTGATCACCGGCGAGTCGGGCACCGGCAAGGAGATCTTTGCGCGATTCATTCACCGGCAGTCGCCGCGGGCGCGCGCACCGTTTGTCGCGATCAATTGCGCGGCGATTCCGGAGAACCTGCTGGAAGCCACGCTGTTCGGCTACGAGAAGGGTGCGTTCACTGGCGCCAGTCAGGCGACAGCCGGCAAGTTCGAGCAGGCGCAGGGAGGGACGCTGCTGCTGGACGAGATATCCGAGATGCCGCTCACCCTGCAGGCCAAGCTGCTGCGAGTGCTGCAGGAGCGCGAAGTCGAGCGGGTCGGCGGGCGCCAGCCGATCGGACTGGACATCCGCGTTCTGGCGACATCCAACCGGGACATGGCCGCCGAGGCGAGGGCCGGCCGCTTCCGTGAAGACCTGTACTATCGGCTCAATGTGTTTCCAATCGAACTGCCGCCGCTGCGCGCCCGAGTGCTCGACATCCTGCCGCTGGCGCGTGAAGTGATCCGGAAGTTCTCCGGCGGGCGCGAGGTGGCGCTGTCCGCAGAAGCGGCTTCCGCGTTGACCACCCACAGGTGGGCCGGTAACATCCGCGAGTTGGAAAACGTGTTGCAGCGGGCTTTGATACTCGCGCGGGGCGACCGGATAGACGTCGGCGATCTTCATCTGCCGGCAGCGGTTGCCGCCGGGCGGCAGATATTGCCGTCTGCTGTCGGCACGTTGCTGGATGCGGCGTCCTCTGCCGCGACCGGTCCGGCGCCGGTCGATATCAAGTCGTTCGAGCGCAGGCACATTCTGGATACGTTGGCGGCAGCGAGGGGTTCCCGGCGCAAGGCCGCAGCCCGGTTGCAGATGAGCGAACGGACATTGCGGTACAAACTGGCGCAGTACCGTGACGAAGGCTGGCTGGAGGGTGGCGATACGCAGGATACGGAAAACGGACAGGAGGGAAGCCTCCCGTGAGAATGCGGGTTCGGCGCGTTTGCGTGCAGGCCCTTACGCACAGGCCCTTACGTAAAGGCCGTTACGCAAAGCCTCTCACGTGAAGGCCTTTACGTAAACATGGCACGCCCATTGCTGTGGTCCTTCCCTGATTGAACCGCCTACCCCGCCGACTCGACTGACAAGATGAGCACATCCGGTATCGACAAGATGTTGAGCGACTTGCGCTCGGCGGCGGCCCAGGCCTCCGGTGGACGCGAGTCCGCTGCCGGTGCGGCTGGCCCCGGCGCGCCGGACTTCGCCGCGATGTTGCGCTCTTCGATCGACAGCGTGAATGATGCCCAGCGTGCGGCCAATGGTGCCCGCCGTGCATTCGACGCCGATGCCCCGGACGCCAACCTGCAGGATGTGGTGGTGGCAATGCAGAAGGCGAGCCTGTCGTTCCAGACCATGGTTCAGGTTCGCAACCGGCTGGTTTCGGCCTATCAGGACATCATGAGTACGCAGGTATAGTGGGTCCGGACCAAAGCTAGGCGATGGCGCAGGCTCCCACCTCCCCCCAAGCCCCGCTGCCAGCCTCGTCTCCCCTGCTGCAGGGGTTTTTCCGCCTCAACAACGTACAGAAGGTCGTGCTGCTGGTCGGCGTGGCCGCTGCGGTCGCGATCACCGTTGCCTTCGTGACCTGGGCGCGCACCCCTGACTTCAAGGTGCTGTTCAGCAACGTGACCGATCGCGACGGTGGCGCCATCGTGGCGGCGCTGCAGCAGATCAACGTCCCGTACAAGATGGCCGAGGGCGGCGGGGCGATCCTGGTGCCGGCCGACCGGGTCTATGAATCCAGGTTGCGCCTGGCGCAGCAGGGCCTGCCGCGCGGTGGCTCGATCGGATTCGAGCTGCTCGAGAACCAGCGGATCGGCACCAGCCAGTTCGTCGAGCAGATCAATTTCCAGCGTGCCCTCGAGGGCGAACTGGCGCGCACCGTCCAGGCGCTGGGCTCGGTGCAGGGGGCACGGGTACATCTGGCGCTGCCCCGTCCCAGCGTGTTCGTGCGTGATCAGCAGAAGCCGAGCGCCTCGGTGCTGGTCAGTCTGTTCCCGGGACGCACACTGGACGCTGGCCAGCTCGCCGGAATCACCCATCTGGTCGCCAGCAGCGTGCCCGAGCTGGCGCCCTCGGCGGTGACCATCGTCGACCAGGCGGGAAACCTGCTCACCTCGGCGCCCAACTCGCGCGAGTCGAATGCGGGGCTGGATGCCGGCCAGCTGAAGTACCTGCAGCAGGTCGAGCAGAATGCAATCCGCCGGATCGAGGCGATCCTCACCCCGATCGTCGGGCCGGGCAATGTGCGAGCCCAAGTCACCGCGCTGCTCGATTTCTCCACGGTCGAGCAGACGGCCGAGTCGTTCAAGCCCAACCCGGCTGCCCAGCAGTCGATCCGCAGTCAGCAGACGGTCGAGACGCTGGGCGACAACCCGCGCGAAGCCTCTGGCGTGCCAGGTGCGCTGTCGAATCAGCCGCCAGGTGCTGCGACAGCGCCGCTCAATGCGCCTGTGCAGGCAGCGGCGAAAGGTGCGCCGCTGTCACCGCTGCCGCCACCGCCCGGGAATTCCCACCGGGAGGCGACCACAAACTACGAACTGGACAAGACGATCACCCACACCCGGGGTGAAGTCGGTGCGATCCGTCGGCTGTCGGCGGCGGTGGTGATCAATCACCGGCGCGAGATCCGCGACGGCAAGGCCGAGAGCGCGCCGCTGCCCGAGGCCGAGATGGCGCAGCTCAACGAGCTGGTCAAGCAGGCGATCGGCTTCAACGAGAAGCGCGGCGACACGGTGAACCTGGTCAATGCGGTGTTCAACGAGACCGAGCGGGTCGAGATCGAGAGCCCGACCATGGTGGCGCAGGTGACCGAGCGGTTGCTCGGAAACCTGAATACGGTGCTGTGGACCGGGGCTGCGCTGTTTGCTGCATTGTTCGTCTACCTCGTGGTGGTGCGCCCGGTCCTGCGCGACCTGGCGCTTGCCGGAGAACGTGACCTGGCTGCCCAGGAGGCCTATGCGCAGGCGATGGCTGCTGCAGCCGGCGGTAGTGGCGCCGCTACAGGCGCGCCAGGCGGCGCAGGAGCTGGCCGCGGCGGCCAGCCGATTCAGTCTGGCGCCAAAGGCTTCGAAGCCGATCTGCAGGCGGTAAAGGACCTCGCGCGGCAGGAGCCGCAGATCGTCGCCAACGTGGTGAAGGGCTGGGTCGGCGCCGAATAGGACGACCGGGAGGACCGCCGGAGCCGGCCGCAGTGCCAGGAACGACAGCAGCGGGGGCATGCGGCTGGATTCCGTGCTGTGTGATGTCGAGCGGCCAAGTATCATCTGCCCATGAGCGAAGACGGAATTCGGAAGAGCGCCATCCTGCTGATGACGATCGGCGAGGACGAGGCGGTGGAGGTGTTCAAGTACCTGTCCCCGCGGGAGGTGCAGAAGCTCGGCGCCGCGATGGCCGAGCTGGCGAACGTCGAGCGCGAGCAGGTCGAGGGCGTGCTGCGCGACTTCCGGGAAGAGGCCGGCGTGAAGACCACGATCGGCATGAACTCCGACAGCTATATCCGGTCGGTGCTCACCAAGGCACTGGGCACCGAGCGTGCGTCCGGCGTCATCGACCGAATCCTCCAGGGTGGGGACACCGCCGGCATCGAAGCACTCAAATGGATGGATGGGTCGTCGATCGCCGAGATGATCAGGAACGAGCATCCGCAGATCATTGCGACCATCCTCGTTCACCTGGAGCGGGATCAGGCAGCCGACGTGTTGACCAACTTCACCGAGCGGCTGAGAAACGACGTGATGCTGCGGATCGCGGCGCTGGACGGTATCCAACCCTCGGCACTGCGCGAGCTCAACGAGGTGCTGGTCCAGCTGATGCAGGGCGCGGACAAGACGAACAAGAGCGCGCTCGGCGGCGCCACGGTGGCCGCCGAGATCCTGAACAACCTCGGCACCTCGCTGGAGGCCTCGGTGATGTCCTCGCTGCGCGAGCATGACGCGGAACTCGCACAGCAGATCGAAGACCAGATGTTCGTGTTCGAGAATCTGAACGACCTGGATGACCGGGGTATTCAGCTGCTGCTGCGCGAGGTGCAATCCGAGTCGCTGATCATCGCGTTGAAGGGCACGTCCAGCGAGCTGCGCGAGAAGATCTTCAAGAACATGTCGTCGCGCGCGGCCGAGATGCTGCGCGATGATTTCGAGTCCAAGGGTCCGGTCAAGCTGTCCGAGGTGGAGGCCGAGCAACGCGAGATCCTCAAGATCGTGCGCCGGCTCGCCGACGAAGGACAGATCGCGCTCGGCGGCAAGGGAGAAGAGGGGCTGGTCGGCTAGTCCGGCCGCGTGCGGGTGCGGGCGCGACAGACGCGGCCGACCACGCAATCACCAAGGCAGCGGCGCGCACAGGCTGCGCGCCGACACACGGGAATGATCGACGATGGCAGGCACGATACTGCGCAAGGGCGGCGCCACAGCCGCGGGCAAGGCACGTCGCACTGGCGACAGCGTCGGTGCCGAGGCGCCGGTTGTGCGCTGGCAGATGAAGGCGATCGGTGAAGTTTCTGCAGCACAGGCGAGTGAGTCAAGGAACGGACCGCGCGGCCAGGAGTCGCCAGCACCACCAACGCGCCCGCCAGAAGAGGAACTCGCCGCGATTCGCGCGGCGGCGCATGCGCAGGGTCGGGCCGAAGGGCTGACAGAGGGACGCGCGGCGGGTGCGCGCGAGATCGCCGAGCTCGGCGCACTGGTCGGGCGGCTGCGCGAGGTGATGGATGGCTTCGAGCAGTCGCTGGCCGATGACATGGTGGGACTGGCGCTCGAGGTTTCCCGGCAGGTGCTCAGGCACACCATCCAGGTGCATCCCGAAGTCGTGTTGCCGGTGATCCGCGAAGCGATTGCCAGCCTGCCCCAGGGCAGTCTGCATCCCCGCCTGCTGCTGCATCCCGAGGACGCGGCGCTGGTGCGATCGGTGCTCGATGCCAATCAGATCACCCCCGCGCCCTGGCGGATCGTCGAGGACAGCAAGCTCGAGCGCGGAGGCTGCCGGGTGGAAACCGCGACCAGCGAACTCGATGCCAGCGTCACCAGCCGGTGGAAGACGGTGATCGGCGCACTCGGGCGCGAGGAGGGCTGGGTCGAGCTCGACGCTCCGGCCGGGCCAGGCAGCACCACTGGCGGGCGCCAGCCCAGATGAGCCAGAGTCCTGCGGTCGAGCGCTGGTCGCGCTTGTTCGAGCACTGCGGGCAGGCGGTCCGCCAGGCGGCGCCCTGGGTCCTTCATGGCCGGTTGACCCGGGTTGCCGGGCTGGTGATCGAGACCGTGGGCCTCAAGCTGCCGGTGGGCAGCAGTTGCTATGTGTATGCGCGCACCGGCATGCGCGTCGAGGCCGAGGTGGTCGGCTTTTCCGGCGACAAGCTGTTCCTGATGCCCTCGACCGATGTGTTCGGGCTGGAGCCCGGGGCGATCGTGATGCCGATCGATGGCGCAACGAAACGGGTGCCCCGGCTGGGTGCCGAGTTCTATCCCAGGCGCCGCGCGGAGGATCGGGCACGCCAGGTCGCGGTCGGCGAGAAGCTGCTTGGGCGGGTGATCGATGGCAGCGGGCGAGCGCTGGACGATCTTGGCCCGATACCGCAAGAGCAGCAGGCCCCGCTGTACAGCCGGCCGGTGAATCCACTCGATCGCGCGCCGATTCGCACCGTGCTCGACACGGGTGTTCGCGCGATCAATGCGCTGCTCACCGTCGGGCGCGGGCAGCGCCTGGGTCTGTTCGCCGGCAGTGGCGTGGGCAAGAGCGTGCTGCTCGGCATGATGGCGCGCTACACCAACGCCGATGTGGTGGTGGTCGGGCTGATAGGCGAGCGTGGCCGCGAGGTGAAGGAGTTCATCGAGAACATACTGGGTCCGGAGGGCCGTGCCCGCTCGGTGGTGGTGGCAGCGCCGGCAGACACCCCGCCGCTGCTGCGCCTGCACGGCGCAGCCTATGCCACCGCGATCGCCGAGCACTTCCGCGACCAGGGCCTGCAGGTGCTGCTGATCATGGATTCGCTTACCCGCTACGCCATGGCCCAGCGCGAGATCGCGCTGGCGATCGGCGAGCCGCCCGCCACCCGCGGCTATCCGCCGTCGGTGTTCGCCAAGCTGCCACAGCTGGTCGAGCGCGCAGGGAACGGCAAGTCCGGCGGGGGCTCGATCACCGCGTTCTACACGGTACTGGCTGAAGGCGATGACCAGCAGGACCCGATCGCCGACTCGGCGCGCGCCATCCTGGACGGCCATATCGTGCTGTCGAGATCGCTCGCCGATCAGGGTCACTATCCGGCGATCGACGTTGAAGCGTCGATCAGCCGGGCGATGACCGAACTGGTCGCGGCCGATGAGCTCGCGCTGGTGCGCCGGTTCAAGTATTACTACTCTCGCTATCAGCGCAGCCGCGACCTGATCAGCGTTGGCGCCTATGTGCGTGGCGGGGACCGGGAACTGGACGAAGCGGTGACCCGTTATCCGGACCTGGAACGTTTTCTGCAACAGGGCATGTACGAGCGCGCCGAGTACGCCCCATCGCGCGCTGCGCTGGCAGCACTGTTCGCCGCCTGATTGGCAGACGCTGATGGCTCGCCCATTTCCGCTGCAGTCGCTGGTTGATCTGTCGGCCGACCGGGTCGAGGCTGCCGAGCGCCGGCTGCAGGCGCTGGACGCCGACCGGCGCAGCGCGCGGGAGAAACTCGAACAGGTTGAAGCCTACCGGCGGGAGTACCGGGACCGGCTCGGGCAGACGCTGGGGCAGGGCATGCAGGCGGCGCAGGTGCGTGACTACCGGGCGTTTCTGGCGCGGCTGGATGAGGCCTGCCAGCAACAGCAGGTCGAGGTCGAGTGGCGCGAATCCGCCTGGCTGGCCGGTCAGCAGGACTGGCTGGAACAGCGCCGGCGCAAGGAGGCTTTCAACGCTCTGGAGTCCCGCCACCAACGCGAGGAGAGCCGGCGGGACGCGCGCGTCGACCAGCGGTTGCAGGACGACCACGCGCAGGCGATGACCCGGCCTGCGACCGGCGATCCTGAGTAAAGAAACAATTCGGCAGCTCGGTGGCACACCCTTTGCAAAGGGGTGTGCCACCGAGTCCCAACCGAGGTATTGCCGTGAATGCCCAATTGCCTGCCGCCCCAGCCATGAATGTTGCCGCGGTCCCTCAGGGTAGCCAGTCACAGCCTGAAGCGATGACCGCGGCTGACACCGCAGCGCTGCCTGAGGGCGGGTTCAGGGGGGTGCTCGAGCAGCGAATGAAGGCCCCGGCGACCGAGCCAGCGCCCGAGAAGGCGTCGGACTCGCTGTCCCCAGAGTCCGCGGGCGCATCGGCTCAGATTGCACAGAGTACTGATTTTAATCAACTATCCATGGATGCACTTGCGGCCTTCATGACAACCCAGGCGCTGGCTTTGCGTCAGCAGCCCGACGCCGCTGGCGTGAGCGCAGCGGAAGACGCCGGCCTGTCCAGCCAGCTCAAGGCCAGTTTCGGCCGCGACCTTGCGACCGAGTGGCAGGCGTTCGGCCGCACTGATCGGCCCGGGACCGGACTTGCTGCCAGCGACAGCCGCGACGATCCTTCGGCCAGGATGCTGGCGGCAATGGATGCCGATACCGGCAGGAAGTTGCCGCAACTGGCCGCCGCTGCGGCTGCGACGGCGATGCCGGCATTGGGCGCCAACGCCGCCACGGTCGAGCGGGCAGCAGACAGTTTTGCCGGGCTGCTCGCCACTGCCGACGGATCCAGTGCCAGTCTCGGCGCCGTGCCGAATCAACTGTCCGCGTCGCTATCGGCGCCGCCCAGCGATCCGCGCGCGGTAAGCACCCAGGTCGCCACCCCGTTCGGGCGTCCGGAATGGACCGGTGCCCTGAGTGAGCGCGTCAGCTGGCTGGTCGGTCAGCGGCTCCAGTCGGCTGAGATCCAGATCAATCCGCCCCAACTCGGGCCGGTAGAGGTGCGTATCTCGATCCAGAATGACCAGGCAACACTGATGTTCGCCTCCGGGCACTCGGTGGTGCGCGAGGCAATCCAGGCGGCGCTGCCCCGGCTGAACGAGATGCTGGCGCAAAGTGGCATCGCGCTTGGCCAGACCTCGGTCGGCGCCGAGTCCTTCGCCGGGCAGCAGCAGGGCTTTCGGCAGTCCGGCGGGCAAGCTGCGGCGATCGATCCCGGGCTGGCAGCGATCGATCCGATGACTGGCCAATCCGCTGCCGAGTCGATGGCTCGCCAGGGACTGATGTTGCTGCGTGGGAGTGGCGGCGGAATCGACATGTTCGTCTAGGCAGGTCAGCTGGAAATCGTCCTGTTGCTAGAAGGTTATTGCACTCTTATCATCCTGCACATAAACTCCGTTCGCAAAGGTGTTGTTTTCGCGTGAATTTTGCGAAGGCAACCGAAAGTCCTGGGGCGTCTGACGAGCAGTTGGCCGAGATCGCAGCGGTCAGGGACAGGCGGCGTGCACGCTGGCAGACAGCAGTAACCGACGAGAGCAGGGCAGGCGATGGCAAAGGCAGCAGCGAAACCGAAATCCTCGGAGGCGGGCGGCGAGCCGGGCGGAAAGAAGGGCAATGGAAAACTGTTCCTGATCATCGGGCTGGTCTTGCTGCTGGCCGGTGGTGGGGGGGGCGCCTGGTTCTTCATGCAAGGCAAGAAGGGCGCCGAGGGCGAGCAAGAGGCCAAGGCCAAGCCGAAAGCGCCGCCTCTGTTCGAGAAACTCGAACCGTTCGTGGTCAACCTCTCTGACCGCGGTCGGTATCTGCAGGTGCAGATGGAATTGAGGGTGCCGGACGCGAAGACGCAGGAGGCGGTGAAGAAGCTGCTGCCGCAGATCCGCAACGGCATTCTCCTGGTGCTGTCCGGCAAGCGGGCCGATGAGATCACCTCGGCCGAAGGCAAGCAGCGTCTGCAACTGGAGATCCGTCACCAGGCCAACAAGGCGCTGGACATCGTGTTCGACCTGCCGCCACTGATGAAGTCGTTCCCTGAAGGCACCGAGCAGGCAGTGATCGATCAGGCGAAGGCAGAGTTCGACAAGCAGGTGGAAGCGGCCAGGGCAACAATGGTCAAGGTCGATGGCGTCGGGGTGACCGACGTGCTGTTCACCTCATTCGTGATCCAGTAGCCGCAGCAAGTCCGCCAGGCCTCCAGGCCAGAGGATCTGCAGCCCGGTAGCTTCAGTCCCGCACTTCCAGTCCAGCACCTCCAGTCCAGCACCTCCAGTCCGGCACCTACAGTCAATATGGCCGAAGACATACTCTCCCAGGACGAAGTCGACGCGCTGCTGCGGGGCGTGTCCGGCGACGCCGAAGAGCAGGTCGCGGAGGAGCAATCCTCCTCCGGGGTGCGTCCCTACGACATCGGGCGCCAGGAGCGCATCGTGCGCGGGCGCATGCCCACGCTCGAACTGATCAACGAGCGCTTCGCGCGGCTGTTGAGAATCTCGCTGTACAACATGCTGCGCCGCTCGCCGGAGATTTCGGTCGGTCCGGTGCGGGTGATCAAGTACAGCGACTTCACCCGTAACCTGCCGGTGCCGACCAATCTCAACCTGGTCCACGCCAAGCCGTTGCGCGGAACCTCACTGTTCGTTCTTGATCCGAACCTGGTGTTCCAGATCATCGATACGCTGTTCGGGGGCAGTGGCAAGATCCACTCCCGGGTCGAGGGCCGCGACTTCACCCTGACCGAGCAACGGATCATCCAGAACGTTCTGAAGCTGGTGTTCGCCGATTACGAGAAGTCGTGGCAGGCGGTGCACCCACTGCGCTTCGAGTTCGTTCGCTCCGAGATGAACACCCAGTTTGCGAACATCGCGACGCCTACCGAGGTGGTGGTGGTGTCGACCTTCACCATCGACCTGGGTTCGGGTGGGGGTGATTTCAACGTCTGCATGCCCTATGCTATGCTGGAACCGTTGCGTGACATCATCTACAGTGGCATGCAGGCCGACCGCAGCGATTCGGACGCACGCTGGATCACCATGCTGAAGCTGCAGGTGCAGGATGCGGAGGTCAACCTCGTTGCGAATCTCGGAACCGGCAGCGTGACACTGGGCGACTTGATGCAACTTGAAGTCGGCGACGTCATCGGGATCGATGTCACGGACCGCGTGGTCGCCGAGGTCGATGGTGTGCCGGTGATCGACTGCGCCTACGGTGTGACCGACGGCCACTACGCCCTCAAGATCAGGCGCTTCGTCAACGCGCCGGACGAGGCGCTGACGGCGGATGCGGGGGGCAGCCATGGCTGAGGCTACAGCAGAGGCCGCCGCCGCCGCAGGCGAGGATATCAGCGCGGACGACTGGGCCGCGGCACTGGCCGAGCAGGATTCGTCTGCCGGGGCTGCAGCGCAGCCCGCAGAATTCGCGCAGCTAAAGAGCGATCCAGTGGCTGCCACGCCCGGCAACCTTGCAATGATCCTCGATATCCCGGTCGTGATCACGGTCGAACTCGGCCGCACCAAGATCCAGATTCGCAGCTTGCTGCAGCTGGCGCAGGGTTCGGTGATCGAACTGGATGGGATGGCGGGCGAGCCGATGACCGTGCTGGTGAACGGTTGCCTGATCGCCCAGGGCGAGGTGGTGGTGGTGAACGAGAAGTTCGGCATCCGCCTGACCGATATCATCACGCCGGAAGAGCGTCTGCGGCGACTGAATCGATGAGCATCGGCCGCGCCTGGCTGCTCTGCGCCGCGCTCGGCACGATGGCTGCGACCGCTTACGCCGCGGACGCGGTGCCGCCCTCGCCGGTGTCGTTTGCCGGGCTGGTGCAGGTGCTGTTCGGGCTTGCGCTGGTGATCGCCGCGATTGTCGCCACCGGCTGGGTGTTGAGGCGCATCGGTCCGACCCAGAGTGCCGGCGGCGTGCTGCGGGTGGTCGGCGGAGTGATGGTCGGCCCGCGTGAACGGCTGGTCCTGGTTGAAGTCGGCGAACAGTGGCTGGTGCTCGGTGTGGCCGCAGGCAGCGTGAACCTGATCCAGGCGCTGCCCAAGGGTGCTGCCGCGGGTGCCGCTGCCGGTGGCGCGGCCCTGGATCCGGCGTGGCTCAAGCGATTACTCGCCGGTGGCGGGCCGAAGCGTTGAGGGCGACCCGATGAGACAGTCTGGCTCGAGCGTGTTGGCGGTCGCCGTGACCACGGCATGCGGCCTTGTCGCCTTGTGGCTGCTGCCTGGTAACGCGATCGCTCAGGGCCTGCCCGCGGTCACCTCGACACCCGGCGCCGGAGGTGGGCAGACTTATTCGCTGACCATCCAGACGCTGCTGTTTCTCACCGCGATCACGTTCCTTCCGGCGGCGGTGCTGATGATGACCGCGTTCACCCGGATCATCATCGTGCTCTCGCTGATGCGCCAGGCGATCGGCACGCTTCAGGCCCCGCCCAATCAGGTGCTGATCGGTCTGGCGCTGTTTCTCACCTTCTTCGTGATGGCCCCGACCTTTGAGCGGGCCTATCGGGACGCCTATCTGCCGTTCTCAGAGAACAAGATCGACCTGGCGCAGGCGGCCGAGCGCGGCATCGTGCCGTTTCGCGAGTTCATGCTCAAGCAGACCCGCGAGTCCGATCTCGCGCTGTTCGTTCGCCTGTCCAATACCCCGCCGCTCAAGGGGCCGGAGGAGGTTCCGCTGAAAGTGCTGGTGCCGGCGTTCGTGATCAGCGAACTGAAGACTGCGTTCCAGATCGGGTTCGTCATCTTCATTCCGTTCCTGGTGATCGACATGGTGGTGGCGAGCGTGCTGATGTCGATGGGTATGATGATGCTCTCACCGGTGATCATCGCATTGCCGTTCAAGCTGATGCTGTTCGTGGTGGTCGATGGCTGGAACCTGCTGATCGGCTCGCTGGTGCGAAGTTTTCAGGTATGAACCCGGAAGACTTCATCACGATCGCCCGCCAGGGGCTGGAGCTCACCATCATGCTGTCACTGCCGCTGCTGATCGCCGCGCTGGTGACCGGTCTGATCGTCAGCGTGTTCCAGGCAGCCACCCAGATCAACGAGATGACGCTGTCCTTCATCCCCAAGCTGCTGGTGATGTTCGCTGTGGCGGTGCTCGCCGGTCCGTGGATGTTGCAGCTGCTGGTCGACTACACCCGGCGGCTGTTCGAGAGCATCCCTCGCCTGGTCGCGTAGTCACACACCAGCTCGCTGTATTCCACCGCCCGGAGGCCACGGCGCGTGCTCCCAGGCAAGGCATGATCGAGTTCACCACCGCGCAGTGGAACGCGCTGATCGCCGCATATTTCTACCCGTTTGCGCGCATCATGGGCTTCATCATCGCCGATCCTGTACTGGGTAACCGGTCGGTGCCGGTGCGGGTCAAGGTCGGCATTGCGCTGGCGATCTCGGTGGCGATCGCGCCGACGCTGGCTGATCTGCCTGCGATCGATCCGGCCACGGCTACCGGCTTCGCAATCCTGGTGCAGCAGGTATTCATCGGTATTGCCATTGGCTTCGCGGTGCGGGTGATCTTCGCTGCTGTCGAAATGGCCGGGCAGGTGATCGGCTTGCAGATGGGCCTGGGCTTTGCCACCTTCTTCGATCCGCAGACCTCGGCGCAGGTGCCGGTGATCGGGCAGTACCTGGGGCTGGTGGCGATCCTCATTTTTCTGTCGATCAACGGCCATGCGGTGCTGCTGACAGCGCTGATAGAGAGCTTCAACATTCTGCCGATCGGCACTCTGGGAGTGGATTCGAACGGGTTCGCCGCCTGGGCGTCCTGGGGCGCGCAGATCTTCCTGGTCGGCTTCACCATGGCGCTGCCGGCGATCGCTGCCCTTCTTATCGCCAACTTCGGTGTCGGCATCATCTCGCGGGCTGCGCCGCAGATGAACATCTTCGCCGTTGGTTTCCCGTTCACGCTGCTGGTGGGCTTTGTTTCGCTCTATCTGA
Source organism: Burkholderiales bacterium (assembly GCA_038205245.1). Classification (GTDB taxonomy): domain Bacteria; phylum Pseudomonadota; class Gammaproteobacteria; order Burkholderiales; family CAIKXV01; genus CAIKXV01. Next base: position 18,500 of record JBBRCD010000009.1, on the reverse strand, counting down.
TGATGCCGTACTTCCTTCCCCTGCTGGAGCGCTGGTTCGTCACCGGGATCGAGGGAATCATCCTCCTGTTGCGTGCGCTTGCGCTGGCGGTGGCGCGTTGAAAGTTCGTTGAAAAGCGTGGCGAGCAGGGTCGGATGCCAGGCACGCGGCGCGCAGGGACCGAGATATACCGGGCAGCCAGGCGAGGGAGCGAGCACGGCGCAACGACGCCGGCGACCCCCGCAGCAGCTTTCCGACGAACTGTTAAGCGGGGATGAAGTGGCGTGTGCCGCACCCAGGGCTGGCGCCGATAGCCCGGCGCCCGTGAGCAGGGTTCGGTAGAATTGCGGTTTTCGCGACGGGAGTCCGTCCATGTTTGCTGGCAGCCTGGTAGCGATCGTCACGCCGATGCACCCCGACGGAGGGTTGGACCTCGGCCGCCTGCGCGCGCTCATCGACTGGCATGTCGCAGAAGGTACGCAAGGGATCGTCATCGTCGGCACCACCGGCGAGTCGCCCACGGTAGACTATGACGAGCATTGCCTGCTGATCAAAACTGCGGTCGAACACGCAGCGGGGCGGGTGCCGGTGATCGCAGGCACCGGCGCCAACTCGACGTCTGAGGCGGTGGAGCTGACCCGCTATGCGAAGCAGGTCGGTGCCGCGGCTGGACTGTCCGTGGTCCCGTACTACAACAAACCGACGCAGGAAGGTCTCTATCGGCACTTCCGCACCATTGCCGAGTCTGTCGAACTGCCGATCATGCTGTACAACGTGCCGTCGAGAACCATTGCCGACCTGGCGGACGACACTGCGGTGCGTCTGTCGCAGGTGCCCGGCGTCGTTGGCATCAAGGACGCCACTGGCGATCTTTACCGGGCTTCCGATCTTGTGCGCCGGCTGCCATCAGACTTCTGTATCCTCAGCGGGGATGACGCCACTGCAATGGCAGCGATGTTGTGCGGCTTTCACGGGGTTATTTCGGTAACGACCAACGTTGCTCCGCACGCGATGCGTGCCCTGTGTGATGCGTCGCGCCAGGGGTCGGTGCGCGAGGCCCGCGAAGTCAACGACCGCCTGCTCGGCCTGCACCGACACCTGTTCGCCGAGGCCAACCCGATCCCGGTGAAGTGGGCGCTGGAGCAGATGGGGTCGATCGAAGGCGGTATCCGACTGCCGCTCACGCCGCTGTCGGCGGCGCACCATGAGGTGTTGAGCGCTGCACTTGAACAGGCGGGCGTCCGGATGGCGGCGCGCGCAGGAGCCAGAGCGTGACGATGAACGATGCCGCACCGCGCCGACGTATCGTGGCGGGCAGGCTGGTCCTGCTGGTTGCCCTGAGTTCGATGACTGCCGGTTGCCAGACGGTGTCCGGGATTTTCGAGGGCAACCGCGCCGACTACCGCAAGTCCGGACGGCTGCCACCGCTCGAGGTGCCGCCTGATCTCGCGCGCCCGCAGGCCGATACCCGGTTCAACGTGCCCGAGGTCGGTGGTCCGGGCAGCGCGACCTTTTCCGAGTTCGACCGGCAGCGCCAGACCAAGGCCAAACCGGGCGAGGGGGGGCTGCTGCCACAGGTCGACAAGACGCGCATCGAACGTGCAGGCAACGAACGATGGCTGATCGTGCCTGGAACCCCGGAGCGGGTCTGGCCTCTGGTGCGCGATTTCTGGACCGAGGCCGGCTTCCTGATCACGCTCGAGATGCCCGAGGCTGGCGTGATGGAAACCGACTGGACCGAGAATCGTCCACGCGTTCAGGAAGGGGGCATTCGAGGTCTGTTCGACAAGATCCTGGCCAGTGTCCGGTCGACCGGCTTTCGCGATCACTTCCGCACCCGGCTGGAACGGGGCGCCGATGGCACCACCGAGGTGTATGTCAGCCACCGGGGGCTCGAGGAAGTCCAGGCGGGCGTGAACAGCCCCCAGTTCATCTGGCAACCGCGTCCCGCGGATCCGGAACTCGAGGCCGAGATGCTGCGCCGGATCATGGTGCGCTTCGGGGCGCCCGAGGCGGTGGCCAAGGCGGGTATCGCCCAACCGGTGCAGGCGCGGGCTCAGATCAGCAAGGGCGCGGACGGTTCGCCCGGCCTTTCGGTGTTCGACGACTTCGATCGTTCCTGGCGCAGGGTCGGGCTGGCACTCGACCGCGTTGGCTTCACCGTGGAAGATCGCGACCGGTCCAAGGGACTTTACTTTGTCCGCTATGCCGACACCGACGCAGCGCAGAACAAAGGCAATCCGAGCGCGCTATCGCGGCTTGCCTTCTGGCGCACTGACCCGGCCAGCGGGGCGAAGAAGGCGGAGCAGTTCCGCATCCTGGTCGCCGATACGGACAAGGGCAGCCGGGTTCAGGTGCTCGACCCCAAGGGTGGCGTCGATCGCTCCGAAACCGCCCAGCGCATCCTCACCGTATTGCTCGAGCAGTTGCGTTGATCGGTGCGGCCGATGTAATGGCCTTGGGCCTGGCCGCGCCGTGCCTCATCCGGACCGGCTTCATCGGTACCAGCCGGCAGTCCGGCTGCGGGTCGATCAGCGCGTCGACCGTCGGCCTCTGACCGGATGCGTTTCTGTTCGGTCGGCAGCGGCAGCACCGGGAACGGCTGGCTGATCGAGGCTGGCGATACCCGGGTGCTGATCGATTGCGGTCTTGGTGTCGAGCGGCTGACTGCGCGCCTGGCGCGTGCCGGTGTCGACCCGGCAACGATCGCTGCGCTGCTGATCACCCACGAGCATGACGACCATGTCGGTGGCGCTGCGAGCTTCTCGCGGCGCTACAAGGTGCCGGTGTATGCCACCTACGGGACGGTTCAGGGTGCGGGCGATGCCCTCGCCGGCGTAGAGCAACTGCGCGAACTGGAACCCGCAGGCCGCCTGGCGATCGGTGCCATCGAGGTGGTGCCGGTTGCGGTACCGCATGATGCGCGTGAGCCGGTTCAGTACGTGCTGAGCGACGGCGCGGTACGGGTCGGAGTGATCACCGATCTTGGCTCGCTCACTGCGCATGTAGTGGCCTCATACAGCGGGCTGGATGCGCTGGTGCTCGAGGCCAACCACGACAGCGGGATGCTGCAGCAGGGGCCGTACCCGAAGTTTCTGAAAGACCGGGTCGGCGGCCGCTACGGCCATCTGTCGAACGAAACCTCCGCCCGCTTCCTGCGCGAAGTGGCCAACGACCGGTTGCAGCATGTGGTCGCTGCCCACCTGTCGCTGAAGAACAACCATGCCGATCTGGTGCGCACCGCGCTTGCGGGCGCGCTCGGTTGCGCGCCGGACTGGATCCAGGTGGCAACCGACGCCGGTCTGGACTGGCGCGATGTGATCTGACCTGCAGAAAAAAGAAAACCGGCCATAGGCCGGTTTTCCCGAGGCTGAAGCGGCTTCCTTCAGCACGCAGACGTCAGGACGCCTACTTCTTCACGCTGCCCTTGCCAGAATCCACGGCCGGATCGGCTGGCGGCTGGGTCGGCGGCGCAACCGGCGCCGGGCCGGTGCCAGGGACCATCGGGGTATCGGACTTCGGTGCATCCGGCATCGGTGCCGGTGCCGGTGCCGGTGCGGGTGCCGGGGCCGGCGCGGCTGGGGCCGGCGCGGCTGGGGCGGGTGCTGCGGGCTTGGGTGGCTCTTCCTTGCCGCAAGCGACAAGCGCGGCAGAGAGGGCGAGGGCAATCAGGATCGAGCGATTCATTTTCTTCCCTTGAGGTTGGTCATTACTGGAGTGGTATTGCGTGATGCCAGGGGTTCGAAGTAGCCGAGTCCACAAGCGCTCTGCGCGGCTATCCTGATGCCACCGGCATCGGCACTGGGAACTTGAACTGTGCTCCAGCACCAGGCAGCCGGGTGTGTGAGTTGCCCCCTGCTCGACTGCCGTATACCCGATGGGTAACTGACCAGCCGGTCAGGCTGCACATCCGCACTTCCGGGCGCAGCATCGGCGGCGCGCAGCCTCCCCGACCGAAGCTTGCCTCATTCACGATAGGCGGGTTCCCCAATCGTAACACAAGGCTTCTGCGCCCCGGTCGGCGACCGTTGACGACGCGGCCATCGCCAACTACAAGCCGAGCACAGTGGCTGGCGGCAACGGTTCGGAGGCTTCCTGGATCTGCTCCAGTCGATAGAGCAGCGGACGCGTGGCCACCGGATCGTCGGTGATCAGCGACGAGCGCGGTTGGGTATGGTGGAACCGGCGAAGCGCATGCACCGAGTCGACAACGATCAACGGGTCTGCCGCCGAGCGCGCCGCCTGGGTGGTCTGGCCGATGCTGACCGACTGGCTGAACTGCCGCATCAGTCTGCATAGTCTGGGACATTCCCGCGCAAGCGAATGGGCATCATGCAGCACGATGCGCAGGCGATTGTCCGGGTGTGCGGCAAGCAACTTGCGCAGCAGGTCGCTGCGGTGCGGGCGGTCGAAGTTGCTGTCCAGGGCAATGTCGAACAGGAACACTTCGCGCCGGGCGAGCGCCAGCACGGTGTCGAACGCAGACCAGTACTCGCCGATGGTTTCGAAGCGGCGGTATCCGGGTGCCGCGGCCGTGCCGCCGGTGGTCGCAGATGCGGTCGCCGGTGCGGTCGCCGGTGCGGTCGCAGATGCGCTTGCAGTTGTTGCTGCTGGTTGCCCGGCCGGGCCTGAAGGCTGTTGCGCGTCGTTCATTGAAGGTTAATGTAGCCGCAGCAATACCACGCGTAAAGTGTCTCGCGCCATTGGCTGTCTGGTGCCGGAAAGCGAGCCGACCCGCTGGTGGGCGCAAGACTGCGCGTGTCAGCGAGGCGCACTGCCGAGCGGACCGATCGCGCCGCAACCGTGGTGGCTTCGCCGTTGAGAAACACCTGCCGGCCCCGGTGCAGCATCAGGCTCGCCGGGTCCAGGGCTATGCTGCGCGTCGCGCGAACCCTGTCGAATGTCTGCAGTGACAACGGGCGGCTCGGTGGGATGAACCGTACTCGAGCCTTGGCTTCTGTGAGTTCGCAGCCGAGGAAGGTTTCGAATCCGCCGGGATCGAATGCGAGTTGGCCCAGCATGCGGCGTGCCCGATCGACGAACTGGTCCGACAGCCATGACGGCGAGCGCTGCAGGCGCAGGTCCGGATCGGCGTAGCGACGATCATCGTCGAAACGATCCTCGACGAACGACAGCCAACGCTGCGCGAGCTCACGCGCCGAGGGGGCACGAAAGCCGATCGACCAGGTGGCACAGGCGTCCAGCGCGATCCCGTCATGCGCGACCCCGGGGGGCAGGTAGAGAAAGTCGCCCGGCTCGAGCAGGTACTCGTCCTCGGCGACGAAGTCCGCCAGCAGCTTGAGCGGGGCATCGTCAACCAGTGCCGGGTTGAAGCTGCGCGCGATCCGCCACAGGCGCCGTCCACGTGTCTGCAGCAGGAACACATCGTAGGCGTCCACATGGGGTCCGACGCCGCCACCGGGCGATGCATCGCTGACCATGAGGTCGTCCCGGCGCGCGAGCGGTACGAAGGCGAAGGCATCCAGCAACGCGCGGGTGTGGCCGACATGCATGTTCACGCCCTGCACCAGCAGGGTCGCATCAGGCCGATCCAGCCTGGCCAGCGTACGCGCGCCAAGTGGGCCATGATCGACCCGGTAGCGGCCGCCGTCGCGATGCCGGGTATGCGAGATCAGGCGTGATTCGACATCGTCCCGGGTGGCCAGTGCCGCCAGCCGCGTGCGCGGCAGGCGGTCACGAAAACCGGGGAACGCCTGGCGCACCAACAGGGGCGCCTTCTGCCAGTAGCGTTCCAGGAATCGGCGCGCATCGAGGCCGCGCGGCCAGTTCACCGCCAGGGGTGCAGGCAACCGCGGCAGGGCAGTTACCGCTGTACGCGAGTGCGCCCTCATGCGCAGCCCCTCGGCGCTGATGACACGCAAGACTTACACGCTACAATCCGCGCGCAGATCTCCACGAGACGCCCTGAAAAGGTTTCGCGCATGTTGCAAGCTGGCGATCGAGCGCCTTGGTTCGAACTTCCCGATACCGATCTGGAAGTCGTATCTCTGCAGCAGTTCATCGGTCGGTGTGCCGTCGTGGTTTACTTCTACCCGAAGGATGACACACCTGGCTGCACGATCGAAGCGATCGAGTTCAGCGAACGTCTGGACGACTTCGAGACGGCGGTGCCGCCATCCTCGGGATAAGTCGGGACGACGTCGAAAGCCATGGCTGTTTCCGTGAGCGGCATGGTCTGGCGGTCAGGTTGCTGTCGGACGCCGAACTGGACGCCGCGCTTGCCTGCCACGTCGTGCAGCAGCGGCCGATAGAGAACGCCGCTGAGGGACAGCCCCAGACCCGTACCACGGTTCTGCGCTCGACCTTCCTGATCGATAGAGAGGGTATCGTGCGTGAGGCTTTGTACGGGGTCGGCGCGCGCGGGCATGCACAGCAGATGCTGGAGCGCATCAGGCAACCGCTGAAGTCCTGAAACCGTCTATCATGCGCGCCGACCTGACTTGACCCGCACGGAGCTGACCCGTCCCCACCCGGCCCCGCAGCCCTTCTCCGGACCCTATCATGCACATCGCGAAGAACACCGTCGTCTCGCTCCGCTATCGCCTGTTCGATGAGGCGGACCTGCTGATCGAAGACGCGCAGACGATCGACTACCTGCATGGCGGGTTCGAGCAGATCTTCGAGGATGTCGAAGCGGCGCTCGAGGGCAAAACCTTGGGTGACGCTGTCGTGATCGATCTGCCCGCCGAACGGGCGTTCGGCGAGATCGATCCAGAGATGACCCGCAGCGAACCGCTGGCACGCTTCCCGGCCGACGTGAAGGTGGGCACGCAGTTCGAAGGCACGGCGCCTGACGGTCATCACGCCGCAGTCTACCGGGTGATCGCGATCGAGGATGGCACGGTGACGGTCGACGGCAACCACCTGCTTGCCGGCCGCGCGCTTCGCTTCGATTGCACCGTACTGGGCGTACGCGAGGCATCGCGCGAGGAGATTACTCATGGCCATGCGCATGGCGCGCATGGCCATGAGCACTAGTAAGTAGCGGCCAGGGGACGGACCCCGCATTGGGTCTGTCCCCGCTTGCGCCTCTGTACCAGCTACTGCCTCAAATTCCGCCGCCTCGGGGCGGGCGGTCGCGAGCCAGAGCGGCCAGCCGGTAGGCCAGATCGAGCGCCTCGCGTGGCGTGAGCTGGTCCGGGTCGATCGCCCTGATCGCATCCAGCAGCGCGCGATCGGCCGGGGCTTCCTGCGGCCGGGGAAGCAATGGGATCGACTGGACCGGCCGCGGACGGAACAGATCCGGCGTTTCGCCAGCGCCGACCGACTGCTGCTCGAGCTCGTGCAGACGAGCCCGCGCCGCACGGATGACCGCCGCCGGAATGCCCGCCAGCTGCGCCACCTGCAGCCCATAGCTCTGGCTGGCTGGCCCTTCATTGACCGCATGCAGGAACACGATGCGTTCGGCATGTTCGACCGCGTCCAGATGGACGTTGGCGACTGCCGGCAGTTCCTCGGCAAGCCGGGTCAGTTCGAAGTAATGGGTCGAGAACAAGGTGAAGCTGCCGGTCTCGCGCCCCAGGTGCCGCGCGATCGCCCAGGCCAGCGCAAGGCCGTCGAAGGTCGAGGTGCCGCGCCCGATCTCGTCCATCAGCACCAGGCTCTGCCGGGTGGCGTTGTGCAGGATGTTCGACGCCTCGGTCATCTCGACCATGAAAGTGGACCGCCCGCCGGCCAGATCGTCGGCCGCACCGATGCGGGTGAATATCTGGTCGATCGGGCCGATCAGCGCCGCCTTCGCCGGTACGAACGAGCCGACATAAGCGAGCAGGACGATCAGCGCGGTCTGGCGCATGTAGGTCGACTTGCCGCCCATGTTCGGACCGGTGATCAGCAGCAGCCGCCGGGCGGGGTCCAGCCGGCAGTCGTTGGCGACGAAGGTTTCGACGCCCTGCTCGACGATCGGATGGCGCCCGGCCTCGATCTGCAATACCGGTTCATCGACGAAGCGCGGTGCCGACCACTCGAGCGCCCGGGCGCGCTCGGCAAAGGTGGCGAGCACATCCAGCTCGGCGACCGCCGCGGCAACCGTCTGCAATGACCCGACAAAGGGGCGCAGGTCGTCCAGCATCGTCTCGAACAGCATCCGCTCGCGCGCCGCCGCGCGCTCGTTGGCCGACAGGTAGCGGTCCTCGAACGACTTGAGTTCCGGCGTGATGTAGCGCTCGCTGTTGCGGGTGGTCTGCCGCCGGCGGTAGTCCTCCGGCACCTTTGCCGACTGCGCCTGGCTCACTTCGATGAAAAAGCCGTGCACCCGGTTGAACTCCACCCGAAGGGTCGCGATGCCGGTGCGGGTGCGCTCGCGCGACTCCAGTTCCAGCAGGAAGCGGTCGGCACCCGTCTGCAGTTCGCGCAGTTCATCCAGGTCGGCGTCGAACCCGGCGACGATGATGCCGCCGTCGCGAAGCTGCGCCTTGGGCTCCAGGGTCAGTCGGGAAGCCAGGATGTTCAACGGTGTGTCCGGCATGACGAGGGCAGCAGCGAGTGTGGCGAGCCGCGGCACACCAGCCCCTTGCAGCACGCGCGTCAGGGCGGGCAGCAGCGCGAGACTGTCGCGCAGGGCGGCAAGTTCACGCGGACGCACCGAGGCGAGCGCGATGCGTGCTGCGATACGTTCCAGGTCGGCGAAGCGGGCGAGGCAATCGCGAAGCCCGACATGAGTATCGGCGAGGTCGGCGACCGCTGCATGGCGGTGAGCGAGCAGGGTGCGGTCACGCAGCGGCGCGTGCAACCAGCGGCGCAGCAGCCGGCTGCCCATGGCGGTCGCGCAGGTATCGAGCAGCGAGAGCAGGGTCGGTGCGGGTTCGCCCCGCAGGGTCTCGCTGATCTCCAGGTTGCGTCGGGTCGCCGGATCGATGCGCACGAAGTCAGCCGGTGCTTCCACCCGCAATGTCTGCAGGTGGCCAAGGCCCGCGCCCTGGGTAGCCAGCGCATAGCGCAGCAGCGCGCCGGCCGCACCCAGCGCTGCTCTGAGGGTGTCCGCCCCGAAGCCGGACAGGTCGCGCACGCCGAACTGCTCGCAGAGCGCGCGGCGAGCGCTGTCCTGATCGAAGTGCCACTCGGGCAGGCGGCGCAGGGCGACCGGCAGCCCGGTGTCGATCGGCGGCGCCAACGCAGTGTCGATCATCAGCAGCTCTGCCGGCCGCAGCCGTTCCAGTTCGGCGCGCACGGCCGACTCGGCGACTTCGATCACGGTGAACCGGCCGGCAGCCAGATCCAGGCTGGCGATGCCGGCCAACCCATCGGTGACCAGCAGGGCGGCGAGCAGAGACTCGCGGCGATCCTCCAGCAGGCTGCTGTCGGTCAGGGTGCCTGGCGTGACCACCCGCATCACCTTGCGCTCGACCGGCCCCTTCGAGGTGGCCGGGTCACCGATCTGTTCGCAGATCGCCACCGACTCGCCGAGTTTCATCAGGCGCGCCAGGTACTGGTCGGCCGCGTGATAGGGCACACCCGCCATGGCGATCGGTTCGCCGCCGGAGACACCACGCCGGGTGAGCGTGATGTCGAGCAGCCGTGCGGCCTTGCGCGCGTCGTCATGGAACAACTCGTAGAAGTCGCCCATGCGGTAGAACAGGAGCACATCTGGATGCTCCGCCTTGATGCGCAGGTACTGCTGCATCATCGGCGTGTGTTTCGCAACATCAGCCATCAAAAAAAGCCTGTTTCCCTGGGATATACGTACATTGGCGTCTATTGAGGTCCAGCGCTTTCCCTTGAAATCCGGCCTGACTGCGACATGTACTGCGAAACGTTTCACCCCTGACGAACCTGGCTTGCGAGCGGCTGAAACGCGGTTTGCTCGGCGATCGGACCCATCCCGGACTGCGGATCATGGCGCGGCCGTCAGGCGCCAACGTGTGGATCTACGGTTTCCGTCACACTGCCGCGAACATGGCCCATCTGCTGATCGGATCATTTCCCGCATTATCCCTCGCCGATGCCCGCGCCGAGTGGCGAACTCACCGCGCAACTCGCGACAAGGACGGCGACCCGCGCATCGGCTGCGTCGCCAGCACCCGGAACTGTTCGTCGAGCTGGTCCACCCAACGATCTGCAGCGGCAAGATTATCGTCGGCGATGTACACCCAGATCTCGAGGATGTCCGTTTCCGCAAGAGGCCGCTGCGTGACCCGCGGCATCTAAGCAGCCGTTGGATCGGACGTTCGCCGGGCGCGCGCTTTGCGCTTGAGCGCTTCGGCATCCCATGTTTCGCTCGGCCCGCTGGCCAATCCCTGGCGGACATCTTTGCGCATCTGGTCGAGCTTTGCCTCCCTGAGTCGATCCTGCTCGTCCATCAGGCGGAGTGCCTCGCGTACAACTTCGCTTGCCGACGTATACAGGCCGGAGGCCACCTTCGAGCGCACAAGCTCTTCCAGTTGCGGCGTCAGGTTGACGTTCATCCCCATGGGTGCTGGCCTTCAGGTTGAGACACCGTTAATTCTATCGAAATATGTCCAAGATGGACATTTATTGCCGCTGGTCCGCGATCGAGCACTCCTGCGTGCAACGTGATTTTCGATCCGATGTGCGTTGCTACTTCTGCTGCCGATCACCGATTTGCGGCTGGCGACGGTAGCAAGAGCGGCATCGACGCTGTTGAACGAGCAAGGCTGCTCGCTGGATGAACCGTAGGACGAGGTCGAGAAGGCGCTGAAACAGACGATCGAGGGCGCCGGCTTGCGCCGCAGGCTCACGGCCGCCCGCGGTCGGCGATGCGATTGGCACGGCGCGCGCGACGACCGATGCCTTGCGCATTGAAAACATCCAGTGGGATGTCGGCAGTAAGTAGTGCTGATCCTGAGATGTGGTCAGTTACGAGCCAAAGTAGACCGGTGAGAGACTTGGACTAGAACCCGATCCGTCCGGAAACTTCGAACGCGCGGGGATCGCCGAGCGCCCACTGCGCGCCGCCGTTATACGGCGCAGTGACCCACTCCCGGTCGAAAAGATTGCGCACCCGAAATGTCACCGTCGAGCGCGGCGTTGCGCGCCAGGAAAGAAACGCGTCGCCTACGACATAGGAGGGAATCTCGAGCGTGTTGGCGTTGTTCGAAAATCGCCGTCCGACATAGCGGCCCCCGCCGCCGACCTGCCAGTCTCCTGCCAGCCGCCAGGTCGCGAACACGTTGGCGAGTACTTCGGGGGTGTTCGCCGGACGATTTCCCGACCGCGAAACGACGACCCCCGATACCAGTTCGTTGAAGTCGTCGAACTCCGCGCGTAGTGTCGTGGCATTGGCATCGATGGTGAGTCGGGGCAACGGGCGGGCAGCCATGGCGACCTCGATGCCGCGCGAAGACTGACGACCGATCTGTTGCGTCACGGCCGGCGTGAACGGATCTCGTGAAACCAGGTTCTTGCGCTCTATCTCGTAGACGGCTACGGTCCAGTCGCCGCGACCACCAAGAAACTGCTGCTTCAATCCGACTTCGAACTGGCGACCTGTCTGAAGTTTGGCTGCGTTCGCAGCAGGCAGGCTGATCAATGAGCCCGCAGCATCATTGCCGGTGACCGCTTGCCCGTAAATCGAGGTAGCTGGCGACAGCGCGTAAACCGCGCCGAGGCGCCAACTCGTCGGCGAGAAGTCATATTCGATCGCCGTGCCGGCGATCTTGTCATGACGGTGCAGGTCGATGCGCTCGGTTCGCACCCCGGTGATCACCGTAAGCGCAGGCGTGAACTGCAGTGCGTTCTCGGCGAAAACAGCGAGCAACGAGGTCGCAGTGCCGAGTGTGGGGCGGACACCGCCAGCCTGATTGAACAAGCCAGGATCGAAAACGAAGGGATCGACGACACGCGGCGTGTTTACGGTGACGTTCGACGTCTGAAAATCGACCCGATTCACCTCTAGGCCGCTGACGAAGCGGTTTGGCCGCCCGGCCAGCGTACCGTCGATGGACACTTCAGTTCGGTTTCCATACTGGGTCTGATCGATGTCGGTGCCGAAGTTGAAAGTGCGGTCGATACGGCTGGTCAGCCGGTTGAAAGTGTAATTCTCAAGATTGCGGAAATCGCGGTTGGTCGTCAGCCGGTACACCTCGCTGCGCACAGCCACGCCGGGTGCGGCCTGCCACGCCACGTTGGCGCGCACCCACTCGTTGCGGAAGCGGGTGCTGGCATCGGTAACGTTGTAATTCATCCGGCGGGTGCGTGGGTCGATACGGCCGCCGATCAACGGGGTGCCGAAGTAACCCTGATCATTCTGATCGGAGCCGTCGTACATCAGCGTCAGCTTAAGGTCGGAGCGCAGGTCGATCGTCAGCGCGCTGGACGCTACCCAGTTCTCGGTCGTGTTCCGGTCGACATAACCATCGGACGTATTGCCAGCCACGTTGAGCCTGTAGGCCGCGTTGGAACCGAGCGGCCCGGTCGCCGCCGCTCCGGCGCGCAGGGTTTGCCAACTCCCGACCGAACCGAACAGTTCATATTGGCTTCGGTCGCGGCGGATTTCGCGCGGTACGTAGTTCACCACGCCACCTATCGCGCCGGTGCCGTAGAGTACCGATGCCGGCCCGCTGAGTACCTCGATCCGTTCGAACGGCCAGGTATCGACCGGAAAGCTCATCGCGCCGCCACTGACGAACATGCGCTGACCGTCGTACAGTTGAGCGACCGAGTTGTTGCCGGTAAACCCGCGAGCGGCCAGGGCTGACCCGGCGAATGCCGTCATGCCGACTGGAGCGAAGCCGACCGACCGGCTAACCGCCAGCGCAGGCACGTTATCCCCGCGTTCAAGAAAGGTTTCACGCGGAATGATCGCGACGCTCGCCGGCGTGTCGCGCACGCTCATGCCCAACCGCGAGCCCACGCTCGCTTCCGAATCCAGATTCAGGCTGCCTTGTTGCGGCGCAGGAGCACCCTGCACGATTACCGGTGGCAGCTGGCGCGGCATCGGCTGGGCGCCTGCCTCGCGAGGCTGTGCAAGTGAGATTGCGCCACCGACTACCATGGCAGCGTTCATCAATAGCGAACGAACGGGAGCGAACCGGTGTATCCGAGGCGCTGGCAGCATCAGTTGAATCTCCTGGCGGAAACGACATCAATGGGCCGATCGGGTGGTACGAGGAGCACGCCAGGCCGTGCGCGACCGGCGCCGGCGCAGCCACTGCCAACTGATCACTGTGCTGGTCACGCTGAGTGCGAGGCCAGCAAGGCTCGCGCTCCAGATCGCGACATCCCAAGTCAAGCCTCGGCTGAGAAGCAACTGCAGATCGAAGCTGTGCAGACCGTTGTAGAGCCAGCGCCTCAACCGGGTACCTTCGTTGCTCAACATGAACAGCCGCCCGGTCGCGGGGTCAAGGTAGAGCCAGGTGCCGTCGCTGTCATCAAGCCGCAGGCGAAGCACGGGCAGCGGCAGCCATCGGTCCTTGCGCGCGTAGTAGTAATTGTCGAACGCGGTCAACCATTCGCTGCGGACAATTCCCGCGATTTCCAGCCCTTCCAGATGGCGCACGAGTTCACTTGCAGTGAACGGTAGGCTCAATTGCCATCCCCCTGCTCCGTGCGTGACCAACGAGCGCTGATCGGGTGTGGCTACCGCCAATGCGACCGCGTCGCCACGCACACGCTGCCACTCGTACTCGCGTACCGCTGCCTGTGCGCCCGCCGCCTGCGCGACCTCGAGCGGTGACGGCACCGCGTCGGCCGCCGGCATTGGGCCCATGTACGCGCTGGCGAGCGGGCTCGGTACCTGGGTAGAAGGAAACATTCGCCCCGGATTCATTGAGAACAGGCCGCTCAGCACAAAAGTGAATGCCAGCAGCCCGAACCAGAGCCCGAACAGATGATGCCAGCGCATCCAGGGCTTGGTGTAGGGGATGACCTTGCTGCCTTGCCGAAACGCGCGCCACCGCATCTGCCAGAGGCCGAGCACGATCCCGACCAGGCAGGTGGCCGCCGCGACACCCGATGACCAGTTGACCAGGTTTCGCCACAGCGAATCGTTGTTGCGTACGAAGTACAGCGAAAAATAGTGCAGGCCTGGCCCGAGGTAGTACATCAAGCGACTGCCAGGCGTCGTCGCGACTACCGGCTCGCCGGTACGCGAAGACAGGTACACCTCGCGCGCGCCCAATCCGCCGGTGGAGAACCGATGCAGTGGGTAGTGCGGGCGCGCGGCTTGAAAGAACGTCCACTGACTGTGTTCGCGATAGGTGCCTCGATACTGGGGTTCGTACGCGGTGCCGAGCCAGCGCTTCGCTTCGGCGGTCAGCGTGGCGGTGTCGAACTCGGCAGCCTCGCCGGTGTCGGCCCATGCGCTCTGCCAGCCGGTGTCACGTGCTCGCCAACGATAAATCGGGCGTCCGCTGATCTCGCCCAGACGCAAGATCTCGACCTGTTGCCAGCGCGAGGCCAGCGCTCCCACCTGCGCAGGTGGGAGTGACGATGCCGCGCTCTGCGTACTCAGCGTCGGCGCGAAGTCCAGTCGACCCGCTTCGTTCACGGTCGGGGCGCGGTAGTAGGCCATGAAGATCCCCGACACGAACCACACGACGAACAGCATGCATAGTGCGAAGCCGGCGTAGAGGTGGGCAATGATCAAGAACCGCTTCACGAGACGGTATGCCATACGATAAAAATCCAGGGGAATGCGCGCGAGGACACAGTGCAGCAAAGAACCTACTGGCTGACATCATAACAGTAGATGCAACTGCGTTGCATAAAGAGTCGCAAGACCGGACGCTGTTCGCAGGGCCGACCGGTGAAGTCTGTGCTCAGGCTACAACCCGGGTGGCAGCTTCTCGTGAACTACAGGCACACGATCCACAAGCCAGGTGGCGTGTGCAGCCCGGCGACTGAGGTGTGCGTCTGCACAGCGGCGTACGACCATGCCGCGTTCGTCGTTGGTTGAAGGCAGATGAACCTCGCGCCATTCGTCGCGCGAAACGCCAACGGCCGGCACGGCAGCATGTAATCGCACCATGCGGCATGGCGAATACCGGGGCGGCTGGATTATCCGCAAGCCCATCAGGATGCGCTTCGGTGACGTAGACGACCTGGCATCCTGAAACTGCAGGCGCAACAGCTTGACAGTGCCGGCAAGTGCTGCGACACTCCATGCAATCATGGAACATCGTAGCAATCCCAGCAACCGTAGTCATCTTGCTAATTCCAACCTCTCGGTGGGCGGTAAAGGGCTTGATGAGCGGGCGCTCGCCGCCGCCGCCGCGATGTTCCGCGCGCTGGCCGACCCGGAAAGGCTGCGGCTGTTGGTACGGCTTGCAGCCGGTGAAGCCTGCGTGACCGAACTCGCCGACGAAAGCAAGCTGACCACGGTGTCCGCTCGTCTGCAGGCGTTGCACGCGGTGCGCCTGGTCAGCCGCCGCCGCGACGCACGGCACATTTATTACGCACTCGCCGATCAGCACGTGCTGGACCTGGTCGCGAGCGCAATGGACCACGCGGGCGAACAGCGGACCCCAATCCCGTACGCCCGTCCGCTTTCCCCAACCACGAAGAAAGGAACGCCTCGATGAACTGCACGCAAACGCACCACGACCATCACGATCATGTTCACGGAGCCCACTGCGGCCACGTCGCAGTTCAACACGGCGATCACGTGGATTACCTGCACGACGGCCACATGCACTCCCCGCACGGCGACCACGTCGACGAACATCGCGTGGCGGTGTCGGTCACGAATCCGGAGCGATGCACGCCCGCGCACCGCTGTTCGGGCCATGATGCGGACCACGTCCACGGGCCCGGATGTGGTCATCCTGTCGTGCCGCACGGTGACCATTTGGACTACTTGGTGGACGGCCATGTGCACCACCCGCACGACGGGCACTGCGACGATCATGGACCCCTACAGGTCGTAGGGTAGGCTTCAAGCGCCCGTCGTCCGCGCCTCGCGGTTGTGCGGCGTGCGTCTCTGCTGCGATCGCGCGATCGTCGCCCGGGAAGCGTCGACCAGGAGTGGTCGCGTTGATCGGCGCAGGGAGGCTGACGTGCGCAGCGAGGAGGTCGGCTACAGATCCGCGCACAGACGCCGCGGCGTACTTGTTCCGGTTGGTGGCGGGCGCCAAGGAGCGCGACACTCGTCCGATTCCCTTCCGCAGCCGCTAAAGTCAAGGCTCTGAACGTCCTGGCGCTGACGCAAGCGTTACCCCGGCTCCTGCACGAAACCAGGCATCGGACCTGGCGGCCCGCGCGCAAGCGCGCTGGCGCCTGTGCCTGCGTCGAGTGGGAAGGCGAGGCTTGTCCTGGGCGACGTCTTCCAAGATAGATCCGTATCTATCGTTTGACAAGACCTCGCCGCTGATCGCTACGCATCGGGCGCCGAGCCGCTGATGCTTGACTGCCTCGACGACTGCCTCGACGACTGGCGCGACCTGCGCTTCCGCAATGGTGGCGCGCGGGAGCCGCAAAAGCGTGCCGTCTGGACCAGTATCCCGCATATCAAGCGTCTGCCCGCCAGCCAGAGACCAGCCCTTACGGCGTAGGCGTATACAGCGATCCTGACTGGGGCGTGGTCACTGTAATACGCGACCACAGAGGCTGGTACTGCAACTGGGTTGCATATGAAAGCGCTCGGCTGTACCCTTATGGGGAGACAAGCAGTGGCCCGCGATAGGCGCATCCAGATGGGTCGCCCGAATCGATCGGGTCGCCTGTACGTTTCTGCGTCAGCGTGCTCAGCTGAAGGACGGTCAAGCTGGAACGCCGAATCGTGACGCGTTGCACTCTCGTCAAGCCCAGCCGCGTTTTGCAGCTTCATACACTGAAGGAGAACCTTGATGGGACGCTCGGGCATTTGCGCGACGCCAGGCGACGGCATGCGGGACGGGCGAAGCCGGCCCAACCCACTCCCGCAGTGGCAGGCCACGGGGGCGACGGCGTGACGAACCCGATGATCCCTAAAACCTATGCGCAGTGGCGACACTGCATCACGGTAGATTGCGGAATCGCGCTCACTCGAATCTTTGTCGAGAGGCGACTGGCGGCCTCGAGGGCGCCAGCCAAAGAAGAGGCCCGGCGTTTTGCGCAGCGCCACGGTGAGGCGTATCTGCAGCAGGTTGGGGCATGGTTTGAACAGGCGCACCACACGTTGGAACAGAAGTCGGCCCGTGAGTGAAGTCTTCGTGACTGACGCTACCGGCAGATCGGCTGCCGGCTTACCCGCAAGCGGGCTTGACGCGATGGACGATCTTCGCGGTGCGTCCTGCGCTGCTGCGAGCACTCGTTCGATCCGGTTTGTCACTGAGCCGGTCGACCTGGTGTGCGTGTTCGAACCGGAGGTTCAGGTCGTGTGCTTGCGGCGCGAGCCCGACTTGGTCATTCAACGCAGTCTTGATAGCCTGGCTCGAGCGGGTGGGCTCGGGAGTGGCTTCCGAATTTCGCTACCGGCGCGCGCTGCGCTTGATGCCGGTGCATTGCCGGACCTCCTGGCCAGTGATGCGATGAAGGCAGACATTGCACTTCTGCTGGATATCTACGCTGACCTGGTCGGGTGCTCATCCATGGGCCTGCGGGTAGAGATCACCAAGCAGGCGATGTGCCCTCGGTTTCACGTTGATCGGGTCGGGATTCGGCTTCTGTGCACTTTTCGCGGGTCAGCCACCGAATGGCTTGAGGATGAGTGGGTGGATCGCAGCAAGCTCGGCGGAGGCGCCAGCCGGCTACCCGATGAAACCTCGGGGCTGATGCGCGATCCAGCAGGTATCGGCCACGCCGAGCCGTTCGATCTCGTCCTGTTGAAGGGCTGCGCCTGGCCAGGCAACGAGTTGCACGGCGCCATTCATCGCTCCCCATCGGTGCCCACGCATTCGGCGCCCCGGGTACTGTTAGGAATCGATGCCCTGTGGATCGAGCCGTGAAGAAAGGCCGCTGCGCATGATGCCTCTTCGCGTCAGCATCCGCGGCGGCTTTCTCAGCGGCGGTAAGACCACGCCGCGGTTGGTTGAAAGCGCTAAGACAACCACTCTGGAGATGGTGTACGCGGATGCACTCAACCCGTCCGGTTCGGGAACACACGAGCTGTTTAATCGTAGATAAGGGTACGCAGAATGGTCAAGGAGCAGGTCAGTTATCTAAGCGATGGCACACGAATTGCGGCGGATTTCTACAAGCCGGAAAACGTCGTTCCGCCGTACCCTACCGTAGTGATGGGTGGGGGCTGGTGCTACGTGAAGGAGCTGATTCAGCCTGACTATGCCAAGTATTTCGTGGACGCAGGCTACGCCTGCCTGATCTTTGATTACCGGCATTTGGGCGAGAGCGACGGCGAGCCGCGGCAGCACATCAACCCCTGGGCACAGATCGACGACTATCGCAACGCAATGACCTACGTGTCATTGCGCGAGGACGTGGACGCTGCCCGCCTCGCGGTATGGGGCATTTCGTACAGCGGGACGCATGCACTGGTCGTTGGTGCCTTGGACCGGCGGGCAAAAGTAATCGTTTCCGTGGTCCCGATGCTCGACGGCCTCTACAACATGCGCCGCGCAATGACGTACGAGGAGAACGGCCAATGAATACACGCGCCCCTTATGGGC
>JBBRCD010000008.1:0-62471 GCA_038205245.1 Burkholderiales bacterium | reverse complement strand
CCCGCCTTGAAGTGGCCGACGCCGGCGCCGTAACTGACGAACATCGCCTGCAGTTGCTCCCCCAGCATGTCGGTCATCGCGGCACCGGCGCTCTTGTAGGGTGCGTGCACGATGTCGATGCCGGACATCGACTTGAGCAGTTCCATCGACAGATGCAGTCCGCTGCCGTTGCCGGTGGAGCCGTAGGTCATCGCGCCAGGCTTTGCGCGTGCGAGCTTCAGGAACTCCTCGACACTCTTTGCCGGCGTGCCCTTGCTGACCGTGAGGAAGTACGGCGCGGAGCCCAGCAGCGAGATCAGCGCGAAATCCTTCATCGGGTCGTACGGGATCTTCGTGTACAGGAACGGATTGATCGCGAGCTGGGCGGGCAGCGCCAGCCCCAGCGTGTAGCCATCGGCCGGCGCGCGCGCGACCATCTCCATCGCGATGTTTCCGTTGGCCCCGCCGCGGTTGTCGACCAGAACCTGCTGGCCGAGGCGCTGCGACAGATGATGTGCGAGCGGGCGCGCGACGACATCGCTGCCACCGCCCGGTCCATAGGGAAGGATCAATCGCACCGGCTTGGCGGGCCATGCCTGCGAGATTGCACTGCCCGTCGCGGTGGCAAGGACGACTGCAGCAAGCACGCGTGCCACGCAACGACCGGCGTTCGACGCACCTGCAGGGTTCGGGACTGGACTCTTCATTGGTACTGTTCTCCTGGATTTCAGCCGGCTGCGATGCTTGAAAATGCGGAATCCCGTGCCCGGCTGGCCTGTGCAAGTCGGGACCGCGTCTCGTCCAGCCAGCGTCGCGTGCCCGCGACCGCGGCAGTCTGTTCGTCCTGCATGCGCCGTACCTCGGCCAACTGCGGGCCGCCGCGTCCACGTCGGCCGAAGACCATGTACTCGGGGCTGATTGCCTCGCGGAACGCGTCTTCGGTGAGCGGCAGCGGCGTGCCGGTCTGTTCGAGGTAGATCCGCTGCGCATCCGCGAACGCGATCTCGTGCAGCCGCAGGCCGCGGCTCCGGCCGTGATCGGTGAGCAGCGATGCGAAGTGATGGCCGGTGCGAAACGGCACCTCGGCGCGAGTGAGCAAGGTGTCGGCGATCTCGGTGGTGGTCGAATAGTCTTCGCGGACCTCGGCGAGTGCACGCTCGGGGTCGACCACCAGCCCTTCGACCACGCGCGCGATTAGGTCGATCACGGCGACGGGGCGTGCGCTGGGCACGGGGTCGTACATGCGATAGTCGAACATACCAGTGCGGACGTTGTGCGAGAGCATCGTCACCGACTGCAGTTCGACGAGCAGAAGGCTCGCCTGCGCCCGCAACTGCTCGATCGCGGCCGGGTTGCGCTTATGCGGCATGATGCTGCTCACGCCCGTGAGCGCACCCGTGCTCAGCAACAGCCAGGGCCGGGGACTAGCATACGGCGCGTGGACATCCTGCGCGAACTGCCCGGCCTGCACGGCGAGGATCTGCAACACACAGGCCACCTCCATCGCGCAGTCGACGCTGGCGAGCTGGTTGGCGTCATAGGCGTTGACGACCAGCGCGTCGAAGCCGAGCAGTGCGGCCAGCCGCTCGCGATCGAGCGGAAAGCTTGAGGTCGCGAGTACGGCAGTGCCCAGCGGGCAGGCGTTGACCCTGGCCCAGACCTCGCACAGTCGCTCGGTATTGCGGGCAAGCATCGCGTTCACGGCAAGCAGGTAGTGGGCGAACGTGGTGGGCTGCGCCTGCACGCCGTGGGTATAGGTCGGGATGATGGTGCGCTCGTGGCCTTTCGCGGCGGCGAGCACCGCCTCTCGCGCGGAACACAGTGTATCGATCTCGCACAGCAGGCCGTCGCGCAGGTTCATCCGGGCCAGCGTCGAAGCGAGGTCCTGTCGGCTGCGTCCGGTATGCAGACGCGAGGCCTCCGCTCCGCCGATCTCGACCAGCCGGGGCTCATAGTCGAGGTAGTCGGCGGTCAAGCGTGGCGAAGCTTCCGCATCGCGTGCCCGCAGCTCTGCGATGGCGCGCGCGATTCGCCCGCCCGCCGCGGCTGGCAACACGCCAGATTCGACCAGCGCCACCAGCGAGGCGGCGTTCACCTCATCGAGGAATTCGACGGAACGCCCACCACCACGAAACGCCTGGTTCAGGTCGCCGCTCACCGGGGCGCCTGATCGTTGTGTCTGGCCATGCCACCTCTTCCGCAGGATGCGTCCGGGGCGCGCGCCACCGAACGTCCATGCACGATTTTCTTGAGCGACTTACGTCCCGTGCTGTTTTACGCAGCGCTCAAGCCGCCGTAAAAACAACGCGACGCGCAGGCAGCGGCAGGGTGATTGGCAGGAAAAGTTTCTGCGGATACAGATACTCGTCACCCGACTCATCGACGACGCGGACCATGCGATGAGCTTTCGCCTCCTCGTCGGCAATCGACCCGTAGTTTCTGCGCAGCACCAAGGACACTTCGGGCTCTTGGTGCTTCACGCACACGACTAGCTGACGTTTTCCGCTCCGTGATTTAACCATGGCGATACCTGGAGAAAGTGCCCGTCACGAAGGTCTGTCGCGCTCACCTCACCGATTATCGTGAAGTATATGCTTCACCCGTGTCAAGCCCGGTTTGCTGAGTGTCGGGAGTAAATGATTCGTCCGGTTTGCTGAGCCCGGTTTGCTGAGTGCGGCAAGCGCCTGTCGGCAAGCGCCTTGACACGTCCGCGCCTGCTGCGCACACTGAATCAATGGATGACTTGACGCGGGCAGTGAAGCGGGCAGTGCCCGATTTCGCCGACTTTCCATCGATGCAAGCAGCCCCGGGCACCCTCCGCCGCGTGGGACGCGGTGAGGCGAAGCGGGGCAGCGGCGGGGGCAGCGCAGCCGACACCGGTCGCCAGCGCGGCGAGTTGCGAATGCAGGTGGCGCGGCTGCTCAGGCATGCGCTGATGGCTGGCCAGTTCGTGCCCGGGCAGACCCTGTCGCTGCGCCAGCTTGCCGCCAGACTGGGCACCAGCCCGATGCCGGTGCGCGCTGTGCTCGGCCAGATGATCGCCGCCGGTGTGCTGGAAACCCAGACCAACGGTTCGGTGGCGGTGGCACGCATGACCGAGGCTCGCTTCATCGAACTGACCCAGGTGCGCAAGGCGCTGGAAGGCATGGCGGCCGAGATGGCCTGCCACCATGCCTCGCCTGGCCTGATCGCCGAGCTGGCAAAGATCAACGCGCGCCTGCACAAGGCGATCGCCGCGCGCGACATCCTGGCCTGCCTTCGCCTTAACCAGGCGTTTCACTTCACGCTCTACTCGGCCTCGCGCTCGGAGATTCTGCCCAGCCTGATCGAGTCGCTGTGGCTGCGCGCAGGACCGTTCATGTACTTCTCGCTCACCGCGCCCGCCACGCCCTGGGACGCAAGCGGCCATGAGAAGGTCATCGCTTCGTTGCGCCGGGGCGATGCGCGTGCAACCCGCCTCGCGATCGAGTGCGACATCGCCGCCTCGGCGACCTACCTGCTGAAGAAATCGACTGCGTTCCGCCACGGTGTAGGCAGCGGGCTCAACGCCATCGCCCCTGCGCGCGCCGTGGGTAAGCCGAGTCGCATCCTCACTCGCAACCTCACCGGCAACCTCGCTGCCAAGCCCACTGGCAACCTCACTCGCCACCCTGCTGGCCGACCTGCGGCCAGGGCAACTCATGGGGCAACTGCCAGGGCGAAGCGGGCGTTGCCCGCCACCCGGCGCGCCGGCAGGGCCTGAGCATGCCGGCCGCACCGCTGGTTGGTCAGCCGCTGCTGCGGCGGGAGGATGCCCGGTTGCTGACCGGGCGCGGCCGGTATGTCGACGACTTCAAATGCGCCGATCTGCATCATGCCGTGGTCGTGCGCAGCGCACTCGCGGCCGGCAGAATTGTCCGGCTGGACGCGAGTGCGGCACTGGCCTCGGACGGCGTGATCGCGGTTCTGCAGGGGCGCGACTTCGCGCCGTTTACCCAGCCGATACCGCTGCGTGGGGGCGCACTGCCGGAACTGCTCGACTTCCTGCAACCGGTCATCGCGCTCGACCGGGTGCGCTATGTCGGCGAGCCGGTCGCTCTGGTGGTCGCGCGCAGTCGGGCGCTCGCCGAGGATGCCGCCGAGCAGATGGTGGTCGAGATCGATCCGCTCGAACCGGTGGTGACCTTCGCCGATGCCCTGTCCGGGCGCGCCCTGGTGCACGCCGAGGCCGGACGCAACGTCGCCGCGCAATGGCGCAGCAGCCGTGGCGACGCCGATGCCGCCTTTGCGCGCGCCGGCTACACCCGGCGTGAGCACTTCCGCTGCCATCGCCATTCGTCGGTGCCGATGGAGACCCGTGGTCTGGTCGCGCGCTGGGACCCGGCTGCGCAACGGATGCAGGTCTGGGGAGCAGCCAAGGTCCCGCACTTCAACCGCGATGTGCTGGCGAGGATGCTCGCCCTCGATCCGCAGCAGGTCGACCTGCTGGAACTCGATGTCGGGGGCAGCTTCGGCGCGCGTGGCGAGTTCTATCCGGAAGACCTGCTGGTGCCCGCTGCAGCGATGCTGACCGGACGTCCGGTCAAGTGGATCGAGGACCGGCGCGAGAATCTGCTGGCGATGAATCATGCGCGCGAGATGGAGTGCGAGCTCGAGATCGCAGCCGATCGGGACGGACGCATCCTCGGGCTGCGCGGCAGACTGATCGCCGACATGGGCGCGTATGTGCGCACCACCGGGGTGATCGCGCCAGCCAAGGCGGGCAACTTCCTTCCCGGGCCGTACGACATCGCCGACTACACCTGCGACATCCAGGTGGTGATGACCAACAAGACACCCACGGGAACCTACCGCGGCCCGGGGCGCTACGAGGCAAACTTCTTCCGCGAGCGGCTGATCGACATGATGGCGCGCGATCTGGAACTCGACGCCGCCGAGGTCAGACGGCGCAATCTGGTGCGGCGCGAACAGATGCCCTACCCGATCGGGCGGCTGGTGCCCTACGAGGGCGCGGCAGAGTACGACAGCGGGGACTATCCGGCCGCCCTGGCGCACGCGCTGGACAGCATCGACTACACGACCCTTGCGCAGCAGCGCGGCCAGCTGATCGACGGCCGCTATCATGGTGTGGGCATCGCCTGCTTTGTCGACAGCACTGGACCTGGCCCGGCCGAGTACGCCCGGATCCAGGTGCACTCGCCCAAGAGGATAGATATCCACACCGGCTGTTCATGCAGCGGACAGGGGCACCAGACCACCTTCGCGCAGATCGCGGCCGATGTACTCGGCCTGCCGATCGATTCGATGCAGGTGCAGCCCGGTTCGACCACCGGCACTGCCCGCGGGCATGGCACCTATCACGGGCGTGGCATCGTGATGGGCGGCAACGCAGTGCGCGGCGCGGCCGAAGTGTTGATCGCGCAGTTGCTCGATACGGCCGCGCAGAGCAGTGGCCTGCCGCGGGAGCAGCTTGAGTGGCGCGCCGGCCAGGTGTTCGCCCTGGCGGGCAGCGACGCACCTGCAGCCGGCGGCGAGTTGCCGGTGCTCGACCTGGACACGATGTGCGAGAAAGCGGCGGCCGGCAATGCGCTTGCGGCCGCGGCACTGGAGGCGAACGCCTGCTACGAAAGCCGCGCCTGTACCTTCGAGTACGGCACCCAGGTCGCGCATGTCGCGATCGACCCGGAGACCGCCGAGCTCGAAGTCTGCAGGCTGATCACCGTCGAGGATTGCGGCAATCCGGTCAATCCGATGATCGTGCATGGTCAGGTGATCGGCGCTTCGGTGCAGGGCCTGTCCGGCACCCTGCTCGAAGAGTTCCGCTATGACGACCAGGGCCAGATGCTGTCGGGCACCTTCGCGGACTACCTGCTGGCCACCGCGACCGAGTACCCGAACGTGGAGGCGATCAGCCTCAACCTCGCCCCCTCGCCCGGTAATCGGCTGGGACTGAAGGGCGTCGGCGAAGGCGGCACTGAAGGCGTCGGCGCAGCGATCGCCAACGCCGCGGCGGATGCGCTGCGCGACTTCGACCTGGCGTTCAACGAACTGCCGATCACCCCTGACCGGCTGGCGCGTGCACTGCGAGAAAGTCGAGCACGGCGCGGTTGAATTGCTCCGGCTGCTCGATGTTCGACAGATGCGAGGCATCCGCAATGATCACCAGTTCCGAACCCGGCAGGTTCTCGTGGATCTGCCGCGCCATCGCGGGCGGGGTACCGTGGTCCTGGTCACCGACCATCACCAGCACCGGACACAGGATCTCAGGCAGCCGATGCAGCAGGTCGACACGCGCGATCGCCTCGCAACAGCCGGCGAATCCCTCGACTGGCGTCGAGCGGATGTCGGCGGCGATACGCGCCATCACTTCCGGCCGCGAGTTGCGGAACGGTTCGGTAAACCAGCGTACGAGCGTGCTCTCGACCACGGCCTCCATGCCCCCGGCCCGGGCGGTGCGGATGCGCTCGCCCCACATTTCCAGCGCGTTCGGCGGCCGCTTGCTGGTCGTGTCCGCCAGCACCAGACTCTGGAACACGGCCGGATGCGCCAGGGCATAGGTCGCGCCGATCATGCCGCCCATCGACAGGCCGATCCAGTGGGTACGCTCGATGCCCAGCGCGGCGAACAGCCCATGCACATCCTCTGCGAGCTGCTCCAGCGTGTACGGCCCGGGCGGCGCACCGGACAGCCCATGACCGCGGGAATCGAAGCGCAGCACCCGGAAACGTTGCGCCAGCAGCGCCGCCTGTTCATCCCACATCGAGATGTTGCAACCGAGCGAGTGCGACAGCGTGAGCCAGGGACCGCGCCCGCCGGTGGCGTCGTCGATCACATAGTGGAGTTCGATCCCGTTGCTGTGGACCTTCATGAGCTGCCTTTCCTGAGATGAGCCTTGCCAGCGGGATGTTGGGGAGTTTGCAAGTACACTAACCGAATGATGAGCCAGCCAGCCGAAAGCACGCCGGGAGAGCGCCTCCCCCGTATCCCCCCGGACCAGTGGACCGAGGCGCAGCGCCAGCTCGCCGCCGACATCGCTGCCGGTCCGCGCGGCGAGTTGCGCGGACCGTTCATCGCACTGCTGCGCTCGCCGGGCGCGGCCGCACCGCTCCAGCAACTCGGCGAGTACCTGCGCTACCACTCGCCACTGGATCGTCGGCTGGCCGAAATGGCGACACTGATCGCCGCCCGGCACTGGTCGCAGAAGTACGAGTGGAACGCGCATCACGCGCATGCACTCGAGGCCGGCCTGTCGCCCGCGATTGCCGATGCAATCGCTGAAGGCAGGCGGCCCGAGGCGATGGCGCCGGATGAAGCGCTGGTGCATGACATGCTCACCGAAGCATTGCACAACAAGCGGGTCAGCGACGCCACCTACGCTGCCGCGCTGTCGCTGTTCGGCGAGCAGAAGCTGCTCGACCTGCTGCTGATCGCCGGCTACTACGCGATGCTCGCGCTGGTGCTCAACGTCGCGCGCATCGCCATCCCGGAGGGCAAGAACACTGCCGCACCGCCCTTGCCGGTGTTTCCGTACTAACAGTCATGCCGAGTGGCGGCACCCCCGAGGATGAAAGAAATCTGTGCTCCGGAGGGCTGTGGTCAGGAGGGGCCAGGCTCCTTTTCCCACGCCCGCATGCGCCAGGGCGCCTTCCCGCGCGGGAAAAGGAACCTGGCCCCTCGCTCACGAGCAGGTGCCATGCCGCCTTCGATCCAGAGTCTTTCACGTTAAGCGACGACTGCGGGGCGAACTCGAAGCGGCTTCAGGCCACGATCTGCATGCTGTCGGTGTTTGCGTAGTCGGAAAGCAGCTCACAGCCGGTCGCGGTGACACGGATCATGTCCTTCAACTGCATGCCGAAGCCAAACCCGGTGCGATAGCACAGCGGCTCGATGCTGAACACCATGTCGGCCTGGAGAAGCTGGTCCTGATCTCGACCGATGATCGGGTTGTTGCCGAGGTACGGCTCCTCATGAAGATGCAGGCCGATGCCGTGTCCGACGAACGAGATCGGGGCGAGCTTCATCCGGGTCAGCTTGTCGATGAATACGCGATACACCTCGCGGCAACTCACGCCCGGCTTGATCATGTCGAGCAGCAGGTACTTGCACTCGACCAGATGCTGCCAGATGCGCTCGGCATGCGGCGGCGGCTCGACCACCACCGCCGTGCGGCAGACGCCTGCCTGGTAGCCGCTGATCACCGAGAAGATCTCGACCCGGCACACATCGTGCGCGAGCAATCGGCGCGAGGTGGGCCCGACATTGGGCAACTGGCTGCGCTCGCCGGTGGCCACGATCATCAGCTTGAACTGCTCGGCACCGAGCGCATGGATGTTGCGGGTCAGCGCACCGGCGATGTCCATTTCGCTGTCGCCCGGATGCACCGATGAGAGCGCATCGGTGATCGCCTGATCGGCGATGCGCGACAGACGCTGCAGCAGCGCGATCTCCTCCGCGGTCTTCGACTGGCGCAACAGCGAAAGCATGGTTTCGCAGGGCTCGAAGCGAGCCTGCGGCATCGCCTCGACCAGTGCTGCGAAGTCACCGGCAGGCAGATAGTCCAGTTCGATGCCGATTCGCCCGGAGGACAGGCCCAGGCCGGCCAGCGCGCTCGACAGCACCTGCATCGGCGACTCGGTGAACTCGGCCCAGATGGTCAGCAGCATATCGGGCGCGCGGGTGCGTACCGTGGTCTCCTCCATGTCCACCGCGAGCAGCGAAGTGCGTCCGTCGGCCGTAACCATGCACATCGCATGTCTATGCCGCATGAGCGGCTGGGACGGCACGACGAA
Source organism: Burkholderiales bacterium (assembly GCA_038205245.1). Classification (GTDB taxonomy): domain Bacteria; phylum Pseudomonadota; class Gammaproteobacteria; order Burkholderiales; family CAIKXV01; genus CAIKXV01. The sequence goes on along the minus strand of JBBRCD010000008.1, from coordinate 53,724 downwards.
GCCGTTCAGCCAGCCCCAGTTCTCCGGCGACACGGTGACCACGGCGTCCAGCCCGGCCGCCTTCATCGCGGCCACCAACCGCCCGACGATCTGCTGCCTCATGCCTGCCCTCCCGATGTTGTTCTGGCCTGCGCGCGGCTGATCCCGCGCATTCCCGCGCGGACCGCCTCTGCCTGCACTACTCGATGATCCGATAGCGCTCGATCTTCGACAGATCGACGTCGATGCCCATGCCCGGCCCGGTGGGCACCTCTATCGCACCGTCGACAATCTGCATCGGCGCTGTGAGCAGATCGTCCTTGTAATAGATGCCACCGATCTGGCCGTGCTGGGCTTCGGCTGGCGTCGATACCGGCACGACACAGGACAGGGTCACCGCAGGTGCTGCCGCTGCAAGATGGATGTTGGCGAGGTTGCCCACGCCGGTTTCCACCGATCCATTGACATTGCAAAGGATGCCTGCAGCGCGACACACCGCCGCCACTTCCATCGCGCGATAAAGCCCGCCCGGCTTGGTGGTGTAGATCGACACGATCTGCACCGCGCCCTGGGCGATGATCTGCACCACGTCATGCGCATTCCAGGCGCTCTCGTCGGCCATCACCGGGGTGTCGATCGCGCGGGCAACCTGCGAGATGCGCTCGATGCCCATCACCGGCTGCTCGGCGTACTTCAGCCCGTAGGTCTCCATTGCGCGAAGCGTGCGGATCGCCTCGCCCGGCGATGCATACCCCTCGTTGGCGTCGACACACAGCTCAACCGCCGGCCCGGCCGCGGCGCGAATCGTGCGCACGATGTCGATGTCGCGTTTCGGATCGACACCGATCTTGATCTTGATCGTGCGGATGCCCTCGGAGGCCACCTTGGCAGCTTCGCGCTCCGCCTCCTCGATACCGATCAGTCCGATCGAATGGGTCACCGGTACACGCGTACGCGACGCGCCGCCCAGCAGAGCATGCACCGGCACGCCAAGCCGGCGCGCAGCCAGATCGTAGGCGGCGAACTCCACCGCTGCCTTCGCGTACGGATAGCCCTTGATGATGGCGTCCATCCGCCGATGCAGTTCGGCGAAGTTGCCTGGCTCCACGCCGATCACCGCTGGCGCAAGGTAGCGCTCGATCACCAACGACACGATGGCTGCCGACTCACCGAAGTAGCGGCCGAACTCCCCGCCCCAGTCCTTGAGTGCTGGCGCCTCACCCCAGCCGACGACGCCGTCGTCGTCGGTCATGCGGGTGAGGATGTAGCGGCCGATCGGCTCGGTCAGGCCGGTCCACTTGTGCTCGCGCCGGGTCGGCAGCTGCACCAGCATCGTTTCCACCGATACGATGCGACTCATGCGTACTGGCTCATGACTGCGCCTGCGGTGAGGATTCTGCTGTTTGGTACTGTTCAGCGTGCCAAGTGTGATCACAGAGCGTGATCGCGAAGCCGGATCGTGTCAAGCCGGAGCGAGGCAACGGGACAAGCAGGGCAAAGCCGGACAAGCGTCCGGCCCGCGCCCCGCCCTGATCCATGTGCAGACGCCACCGTCGCGCACCGTGCATCTGATCGGCAGTGTGGCCGTCGAGCCCGCGCCAGCCGGGATCGACATGCCCGCCAGCGAGATCCTGGTGCGCTCCTCGGCGATCACCGCCGAGTACCGCCGAGTACCGGCTGGACCGGGAGCGTCTGTTCATCGGCCGGCAGCAGCACTGGTTGCGCCGGGTGGATGGCTCACTTAGCATCGTCCTCAAACGGGTCGACCTGGTCGACAGCGAGGCGGCGTTCGACGCGATCGCTGTGCCGATCTGAACCTGCCACCCTGAAGGTGTCGACTCGCGTCAGGCCTCGGTAGCGAACAGCGCCCCATCGGACAGCTAGAAGCCTCGCCACGAATCGAGGCCGGGCGGCGCGTCGCGCCGGGTCACTACATTGCGCCATCTCGCGTCGTGAAACGGCGGGGGCCGCCAGCGCGCGCGAGACCATGCATGGTTTCGGTTCCCGATCATGGTTCACAGGCGAATCTGCGAAATCGGCCAAGTGTACGGACCCGGATTACTCCACTTTCGCTCCGGACAGCTTTACCGCCTCGGCCCAGAGCTTGATCGAGGCTTCGATGACTTTGGCGAATTCGGCCGGTGTATTGCCGACCGGATCGACCCCGATCTGGTCGAGCGCCTGGATGAACTTCGGGTCGCGGGCGGCGAGTGCGATCTCCCCGGCCACCCGGTTGATCACTGCAGCCGGCGTCTTCGCCGGTGCGACGAACCCGTTCCAGGTGTTGGTCTGGAAACCCGGGAAGCCCTGCTCGGCCACCGTGGGCACATCCGGAAGCTGGCGAGCCCGCTTCTCGCTGGACACCGCGAGCGCCCGCAGCTTGCCGGCGCGCGCCTGGGGCACGATCTCGGCAAGGTTGCCGAAGTAGGCCGGCACATGCCCGCCAAGCACTTCGGTGACCGCGACCGAACCGCCCTTGTACGGAATGTGATTCATGCTCAGCCCGGCGCGCGCGATGAATAGCGCCATGGTGAGATGGCTCACCGCGCCGTTGCCGGCTGAGGCGAAGGCGATCTCACCCGGCCTGGCTTTCACCAGCGCGACGAACTCCTTCAGCGACTTTGCCGGCACGCTGTTGTGCACCGCCAGCGCGAACGGGTTGACCCCGACGATCGAGATCGGTGCAAAGTCCTTCAGCGAGTCGTACGGCGTCATCGTCATTGCCGGCAGGATCGCCAGTTGCGATGGCGTGGCCATCAGCATGGTGTAACCGTCGGCCGGGGCGCGCATCACGAACTCGGCAGCGATGCTGCCGTTCGCGCCTGGCCGGTTCTCCACCAGCACCGGCTGACCGAGGCGCTGGGTCAACCACTCCGCCCCGAGCCGGGCGATGCTGTCGGTGTTGCCCCCGGCGGTGAACGGAACGATGACCCGTGACGGCCGCTGCGGCCAGTCCTGCGCGCCAACGCTCGCAACGGCCAGGGAGAGGGAGGTGGCAAGTGCCAGCGAAATCAGGGGGGCGATCGGGCGAATCAGCATGGAGGCTTCTCCTTGAGTAGAGTCAATGAACAGGCAGCACAAGCGAATACGATGCCCGCGCCTGGTAGTTCGGCCGAGTCAGGCGGCACGCTGATCATCGAAGACCGTGCGCGCGGTTTCGCAGGCAAGCCGCACATGCTCGGTCGCCGCCGCGCGCGCGCCACGGGCGTCGCATGCCTCGAGTGCACCCAACAACCTGCGCAGTTCGGTCGCGCTTTCGCGCGCGCGTCCCGGGCGGCGCATCGAGCGGGCGCGCAGAAAGGTGATGCGTGCAACCAGACCGTGCAGCAGTTCCTGGATGATGCCGCTGCCACACCCGGCAAGCATCGCGTCATAGAACCGGCCGGTCGCCGCGATCTGCAGGTCGGCATCACGACGGGCGACGGCCCGGTCGAACTCGGCCAGCGCGCTCTGCATTGCCCGCAGGCCGGCCGTATCCAGGCGGGTTGCAGCACGGAACGCCGCCTCGCCTTCGAGCATCGCGCGTACATGGTAGATCTCCTCGGCCTCATCCCAGGAGATCGCCGCCACCGACGGCCCGCGATTGGGCACCAGGGTGATCAGTTTTTCGGCCGCGAGGATACGCAGCGCTTCGCGCAACGACGCACGGCTCACGTCCAGCCGCTGACACAGATCGGCCTCGACCATCCGCTCCCCTGGCCGGAACACCCCGTTCAAAATCGCGTTGCGCAGATTCTGCGCGGCCAGGTCCAGCACCGTTCTGGGAATGACCTTGAGATCGACTTCCCGCACCCCCAGCGCCTCGCGCGCTACCTTCGCCGCAGCCGTTCGCACTTGCTACCCGGCCGTCCACTGACCGCGCTGGCGAGGACCAAGCCGCGTGAAGGTCAGGTATTCAGGCCGGAACCAGTCTTCCTGCGCCAACCGCGCGCGACCCGGACCGGCGCGCGCCGCGGCGCGGTCTGCGGACTCCAGCGCGCGCCGGTCGGCGAGGTAGTGGACGGTCAGGTGCGTCCACCGGCCCGGGTCGCCATCGACGACCTCGAACCGGCGTGCCAGCCACCAGTCCGGCGACTGCATCAGCCTGGGCAACTGTTCGTTCGAATACCACTCGTCGAACGCCGTGCGCCGTGCTGCCGGTACTTCGAAGAACACCGCGAACAGCACCGGGGCGTCGAGCGGATCGGACGCCAGATCGGCGCGCGAGCGCCACTCGATCTGGTTGCAGATGTAGCGGGTAAAGCCGGATACCCCGCCCAGCATGCGCCGGCTCAGGTCGCTCGGCTCACCCTTGACCCTAGTGTACTCGGGCGTCTTCAGGTCCGCCGGGCTGCCCATCTCATACACCGCGAGATAGCTCGCGCCGCTGCTCGCCCGGTAGCGCTGCGCGCTGGAAAATCCGGGGCAGGCCATGCGAACCGGGATGTGCTCGCGGTCGTACCAATCGTTGAACTCCCCTTCCCAGGCGGGCTGCGGGGTCATCTCCGAGAACAGGATGGTGGAACTTTGCACTGGGGTATCCCTGACATGGCTTGACAACATTGTCTGACAATCTTATTTTCCCTGCTGGCGCCGTGTCAACTCCGGCAGAACTCCGGCAGAACTCCGGCAGAGCTTGCGCAAAGTTTCCGCAAAGTTTCCGCAAAGTTTCCGCAAAACACCCAGAAGAACAGGCCCCTGATGAAACTCACCGTGCGCCGCACCTATACGATCATCGATACCCAGTTCGAGGACGCCGGGCGCGCCGGCGAGCCACCACTGCGCAAAGTCGCGGCAATCGCGATCGTCGCCAACCCCTGCGCCGGGCGCTATGTCCAGGACCTGAAGCCGATGATCGACGCCAGCGTCGGCCTCGGCCAGCAGCTGGCCGAGGCCGCGGTCGCCGCGCTCGCCCCCTACAGCGCGCAGAGCTATGGCAAGGCCGGCATCGTCGGGCTGGACGGCGAGCAGGAGCATGCCAACGCGCTGCTGACGACCGCCTTCGCCGAACCCCTGCGCGCGGCGCTCGGAGGCGGCAAAGCCTGGATCTCGTCGCTTACCAAGCGGGCTGCTCCCGGCACCACCATCGATGTGCCGCTGGCCTCGAAAGATGCACTGTTCGTGCGCTCGCACTATGACGGCATGTCTATACATCTGCCGGATTCGCCGATGCCGGACGAAATCGCCGTAATCTTCTGTGTCGCCAACCGGGGACGCATCAACGCACGCGTTGGCGGCTTGAAGCTCGAGGACGCCAAGGGCCAGGACGGGCTGGTCTGAACACTGACAGCCCTGACGCAACAGGACCCTGAGCGGAGGCGTTTCGCCGGGTCGAAGTAACGGGTCGAAGTAACGGGTCAAAGTACCAGGTCGAAGCAAACCGCCAGCACCACCGGAGAAACAAACATGAAGACTGCCATCGTCAACCTCGCCACCATCATCACCGGAGACTGGCGCGATCCGTATGCCTCCGGCGACAGCATCCTGATGGCCGACGGCAAGATCCTCGAAGTGGGCACCGTGTCTGCAGACAAGGTCGAGGCCTGCGATGTGGTGATCGATGCCGCCGGCGCCACCGCGATCCCCGGTCTGATCGATTCGCAGATCCATAACACCTTCGGCGACTACACGCCGCGCCAGAAGACCGTCGGGTTCCTGGAGAGCTATGTGCATGGCGGCACCACCACCGCGATCAGCGCCTCGGAGGTGCATGTGCCGGGTCGTCCGAAAGACCCGGAAGGCGTGAAGGCACTGGCGGTGGCGGCGATGAAGTGCTTCGAGTTTCTGCGCCCAGGCGGCATGAAGGTCTATGCAGGGTCGATCATCCTGGAGCCGGGCCTCGTCGAGGCCGACTTCGCCGAAGTCGCCGCCAAGGGCCTGTGGCTGGCCAAGGCCGGCTTCGGCGCGGTGAAGACGCCGTTCGACTATGCGCCGATGGTCGGCTGGGCGAAGAAACACGGCATGATCACCACGGTGCACACTGGCGGCTCGTCGATCCCGGGCTCGTCCGGCATCTGGGCCGACCACCTGCTGGCGATGCAGCCGGACGTGTCGTTCCACATCAACGGCGGCCCGGTCGCGATGCCGGACACCGACTTCCCGCGCATCCTGCATGAGAGCACGATCGCGATGCAGGTCTGCACCGCCGGTAATCTGCGCACCCTGCTGATGCTGGGCGACATGGTGCGCGCGGCCGACCAGTTCGACCGTTTCCTGATCGCCACCGACACCCCGACCGGCTCCGGCATCATGCCGCTGGGCATGATGTACACCATCACTCACCTGGCGAGCCTGACCCAGATGCCGGTGGAATGGGCGATCGCCGCCGCCACCGGCAACAACGCCACCATCTACAAATTGAACAGCGGTTTCCTGCGTCCAGGCAAGGATGCAGACGTGGTGATCCTGGACGCCTGTGTCGGCGGCACGAAGAACAATGCACTGGACGCCCTGCGCAACGGGGATATCGCCGCGGTCGGCGCCGTGGTGACCGACGGCATTCCGCGCTTCGTCGGCCGCAGCCGCAATACGCCGGCGCCGATGAAGCCGGTGCGGGTGGCGCAGAGCCGGATCATGCAGACCTACTCGGGCGAGGCGCATTGATGGGATCGAGCGCTGGCGCTGCGAGTGGCGGCCATGTGATCGTCGCCGGCGGCGGCCCCACCGGGGTGGTGGCCGCCCTTGCCTGCGCGCAACGCGGCTTCCGGGTGACGCTGCTGGAGGCCGCACGCGAGATCGATGACAATCCGCGCGCGGCCACCACCCATCCTTCGACGCTCGAGTACATCGCGCAACTGGGCTTCATCGACGAGTTCATTGCGAGGGGCCTGGTGTGCCGCTACTTCCAGTTCTGGGATCGCGACACGCAGACCCGGGTGGCACAGTTCGACCATGATCTGCTGCGCGACGAGACCCCCTACCCGTTCGCGGTGCAGACCGAACAGCACAAGCTGGTGCAGATGGTGCTGCCCAAGATCGCTGCCTTCCCCGACTGCTCGCATGAACTCGGCACCGAGGTGCTAGATGCAACTCAGGACGAAGACCGGGTGACAGTCAACGTGCGTCGCGGCAACGAGACCTCGACGCTGCATGGCGACTACCTGATCGCCGCCGACGGCGGTCGCAGCACCATCAGGAAGCTGCTCGAGATCCCGTTCGAGGGCTTCACCTTCCCGGAACGCTTCACCGTGCTCACCACCCTGCACGACTTCGAACGCTCGATGGGGTTCTGCTATCGCAACTACATGGCGGGCTCCGAAGAATGGGCGATGGCGTTCAAGGTCGCCGGCGACGACATGAGTGGCCGCTGGCGCGCTGTGATGCCCACACGCGAATCCGAGACCGATGAGCGGGCGCTCGCCGATGCGTCGGTGCTCGCCCGTCTGCAGGGGATCGACAGCGCCTGCTCGCTCGATCAGGTCGTGCACCGCAAGATCTACAATGTGCATCAGCGCATCGCCGCGCAGTTCCGGGTCGGGCGCATCTACCTGGCCGGCGACGCCTCGCACCTGAACAATCCGATCGGCGGACTGGGCCTGAACTGCGGCATCCATGACGCGATGGAACTGGTCGATACGCTGGAGGCCGCTCGCGCCGGCGCCTCGCAGGAGCGGCTCGACCGCTACCATCGGCGACGGCGCACGCTCAACAACGAGTTCATCCAGGAGCAGACGATCAACAACAAGAAGCGCCTGGAAGAGAAAGACCCCGCTGCCCGCCAGCGGCGCCTGGACGAACTGCGTGCGACCGAGGCTGACCCGGTGAAGCACAAGGCGTTTCTGATGCGCAGTTCGCTGATCGCCAGCGTACGTCGCGCGAACACGATTGACTGAGATCGTCGACTAACAGTCATGCCGAGTGGCGGCACCCCCGAGGATGAAAGAAATCTGTGCTGCGGAGGGCTGTGGTCAGGAGGGGCCAGGCTCCTTTTCCCACCCACGAATGCGCCAGGGCGCCTTCCCGCGCGGGAAAAGGAACCTGGCCCCTCGCTCACGCGCAGGTGCCATGCCGCCTTCGATCCAGAGTCTTTCACGTTAAGATCGTTGACTGACACCGTCGACCGAGACGACAGACTGAGCGCCATGTACGACATCCTCACACCTTCGATCCGCCGTGCAGTGCTCTGCGCCGGCCTGCTTGCTGCGGCTGGCAACGCTCACGCACAGGGCTGGCCGTCGGCTCCGATCCGCATGGTCGTCCCGTTCGCGGCTGGCAGCACCACCGACACCGTCGGGCGGGTGATCGTTGCGCCGCTGTCGGCTTCGCTCGGAACACCGATCACGGTGGACAACCGTCCCGGCGCCGGCGGCAACATCGGTGCCGAGATCGCCGCGCGGGCCAATGCCGACGGGCATACGCTGCTGCTCGCCAATATCTCGCAAGCCACCAGCGCTTCGCTGTACGACAAGCTCGGCTATGACTTCGTGCGTGACTTCGCGCCGATCACCATGCTTGGCTCCGGGGCTTACTTCCTGGTCGTGCATCCGTCGCTGCCGGCGAAATCGCTGAAGGACCTGGTCGAGCTGGCGCGCGCCAAGCCCACTCAGCTCAACATCGGGTCGGCCGGCGCCGGCAGCTATCTCTGGGTCGAACTGCTGCAGTCGCTCACTGGCGTGAAGATGACCCATGTCGTGTACAAGGGCACGCCCCAGGTCGCCACCGCGGTGCTTAGCGGCGAGATCTCCGCCGGCGCAGTGGCCACCGTGGTCGCCCTGCCCCAGGTGAAGGCGGGCCGGCTGCGCGGGCTGGTGGTATCGAGTCCGCAGCGCTCGGTGATGGCGCCAGACACCGCGACCGTGGCCGAGGCCGGCTTCAAGGGCCTGGAGGCGAACGTCTGGTATGGCCTGCTGGCGCCGGTTGCGGTACCGCGCGAGATCGTCAACCGCCTTCATGCAGAGTCGGTGAAGGCTTTGAAGCTGCCGGATGTGCGTGAGCGCTTCGACACGATGGACGTGCGCCCGGTCGGCTCGAGCCCGGAGCAGTTCGGTGCCTTCATTCGCGAGGACATCGCGCGCTGGGCGAAGATCGTCAAGCAGTCAGGCGCGAAAGCGGAGTAGTCGGCGGAACGTTTCTTGCCTGTCGCCTGTCATCCTGCCATTTTCCCAGTCCGTCCCTGTGTCCACTTGTGTCTGGCTGCGTCTAGCTTCGTCGCGCCGCGACTGGCAACCCTTCCCGGCCAGGACACAGGGTGAAGTCCATGCATCAGCTGACAATGAGTATCCGATGAGTCATCGATTCGCACGCGCCACGCCCCGCTTCATCCGTGCAGCAACTGCCGCCATGACTGCGATCGCGGCGCTGTTCTTCACGATTCCGGCAGCCCTCGCCCAGCAGGCCTGGCCGGCACCCACGATGCGGATGATCGTGCCGTTCGCCCCGGGCTCGGCCAATGACACGGTCGGCCGGCTCATCGCCGCACCGCTGTCGATCGCGCTCGGCAGCACGATCGTGGTCGAGAACCGCCCGGGCGCTGGCGGCAATGTCGGTGCCGAGGTCGCAGCCAGGGCGAACGCCGACGGCAATACCCTGTTTCTCGCCAATGTGTCGCATGCCACCAGCGCCACCCTCTACGACAAGCTCGGCTATGACCTGGTGCGCGACTTCACACCGGTGTCACTGCTCGGCTCCGGCGCCTTCTTTCTCGTAACCCACCCGTCGCTGCCGGTCAAATCGATGAAGGACCTGATCGCCCTCGCCCGCGCCCGCCCGGGGCAACTCAATGTCGGTTCCTCCGGCGCCGGATCGTTTCTGTGGGTCGAGCAGTTGATGGCTGCCACCGGCACCAAGATGACCCATGTCGTCTACAAGGGCACGCCCCAGGTCGCCACCGCCGTGTTGAGCGGTGAGATCGCGCTGGGTGCGGTGACTACGGTGGTCGCCGTCCAGCAGGTGAAATCAGGACGCCTGCGCGGCCAGGTGGTGAGCAGCGAAAAGCGCTCGGTGCTGGCACCGGAGATCCAGACCGTAATCGAGGCCGGCTTTAGCGAGCTGGAAGCCACGACTTGGTACGGCCTGCTGGTGCCCACCGGGACGCCGAAGGACATCGTCGCGCGCCTGCATGCAGAATCGGTCAAGGCGCTGCGTCATCCGGAGGTGCGCGAGCGCTTCGACAACCTGGACGTCCGCCCCATCGGCTCCACTCCGGAGCAGTTCGCCAGCTTCATCCGCAGCGAGATCACGCGTTGGGGCAAAGTGGTGAAGCAGTCAGGCGCGAAGCCAGACTGAGATTGAAGATCAACGCCCCCGGCGTTGCTGGCAGGGGCTGATACATCAACGATCAGGCAATCCACGACCGGGCAATCAACGATCGGTCATGTGACTGACCGGATGCCCGGCCACAGAATCCTGTGCCCGGGCACAATCCGGGCTGGTTCCCCACGCCACTCAAGGAGCAATCCGTGCCGATCAAGGTCTTCGCCAGCAACAGTGTCCGTGGTGCCACCGAAGCACTGATCCCGCTTTTCGAACAGGCCAGCGGCCAGACGGTCGAGGCGATCTTCGACCCGGCCAAGGCGCTGCTGCGGCGGATCGCCGCCGGCGAACCAGCCGATGTCGCGCTGCTCGGCACACCCACCCTGGACGATCTGGTGAAGCAGGGCAATATCGTTGCCGCCAGCGTGCGCCGGGTCGCCAGCTCCGGAGTCGGGGTCGGCGTGAAGGCCGGCACTGTGCATCCGAGGATCGATACGCTGGAGGCGTTCATCGCAGCGCTGCTCGCAGCCGAGTCGATCGCTCACACGACCGAGGGCGCGAGCGGCATGTACTTCTCGACCCTGCTCGACACGCTGGGCATCGCCGACCGCGTGCGCCCGAAGACTCGAATCCGTCCGGGCGGCCTGGTCGGCGAAGTGTTGCTTGCCGGGGGCGCGCAGATCGGCATCCAGCAGATCTCGGAGCTGCGTGCGGTGCCCGGGGTCGAGGTGGTCGGTCCGCTGCCGCCCGAGGTACAGATGATCTTCGCCAACTCGGCCGGCATCTTCGTGGGTGCCGCCCAGCCATCGGCCGCGCTCGCTCTGATCGACTTTCTCACCGCCCCTGCGGCAGCTCCGGTGTACGAGCGGCACGGCCTGAGTGCTGGTTGAGTTCGCCGGTCGAGTTCGCCGGTCGAGTTCGCCGGTCGAGTTCGCCAACGTGTTCGCCAGTCGAGTCAAAGATGGAAGGGCCCCCGCGATGAGTAAAGAAGATTTCGAGTCGTTCAGCCGGTTCACCCAGTGGGTCGGCCGCAACCGCGAGGACACCGATCTGATAACCGGGTGGCCGGTACGGGCGATGAATGCGACCCTGGATCGCCAGGCCGCCAACCCGCTCGAGGGCGACGCGCTGCCACCGGCCTGGCACTGGTTGTACTTCCTGGAGGCCTGCCCTGCCTCGGGCATCGCCGAGGACGGACATCCGGCGCGCGGCGAGTTCCTGCCCCCGGTGCCGCTGCCCAGGCGCATGTGGGCCGGCGGACGGATCGAATGGCGCGCGCCGCTGTGCGTCGGCGACACCGCCACCCGGGTGTCGGAGATCGTCTCGGTCGAGCCGAAATCCGGGCGCAGCGGGTCGTTGGTGTTCGTCACGGTGCGTCACACGATCAGCAACGCCATAGGTACGGCGATCGTCGAGGAACATGACATCGTCTACCGGGAAGCGCCCAGGGCTGGCGAGCCTGCGCCCGCGGCCAGGCCGGGTCCGCCCGGCGCACCCTGGCAGCGCTCGCTGACCCCGGACGAAGTGATGTTGTTCCGCTATTCGGCGCTCACCTTCAATGGGCACCGAATCCACTATGACGCTCCCTATGTCACCGGCGCCGAAGGCTATCCCGGCCTGGTCGTGCATGGCCCGCTGCAGGCCACGCTGCTGCTCGACCTGGCACGCGAGCGCGCCCCGGCAGGCTGCGCGCTCGCCGGCTTCGACTACCGGGCGCTGTCGCCGGTGTTCGCCGGCGCCGTATTGACGTTGCACGGCGATCCGGCTGCCGACGGATGCAGCGCCCGGGTCTGGGCGACCAATTCGACCGGCGGCCAGAGCATGGCCGGCACGGTGAACTATGGGCCGATCGCACGTTGAGGACGGAAATCGACGCATAATCCCTATACAGGGCAGTTCCCGAGGCGCTGACTCAAGGGTTGCGGGTTGACGCCGTTAATTACGGCTCGGGCAAATCAGCCCACGGATCCCTCATGCCTCCCTCGTCCGCCACCCAAGTTGCTTCCGCCGCTGCCCCCGTCGCTGCCGCCGCTGCCGCGTCCGTCGCTGCCCCTGTTACCTCAGCCATCGGTTCGACACCGCTCGGACGCAAGGTCAGTCTCGATGCCATCGTTGCCGATCTGATTGCTGACGCAATCATCAGCGCCGAGCAGGGGGAGACGCTTACCCGCGGCGGCCGGTTCAGCCGGTCGGACCTGCATCCGCTGTCGATCGTTGCCGATCAGAAGTGGAAGGACTCGCGCCCGGGCAAGAAGCAGCTGAGCGTGGACAGCCTGACCGAGTGGTTCGCCCAGAAGGCCGGACTGCCCTACCTGAAGATAGACCCGTTCAAGGTCGATTTCGCCGGGGTCACCCAGGTGGTATCCAACGCCTATGCCACGCGGTTCAGGATACTGCCGGTGGCGGTGACACCACGCGAGGTCACTCTGGCGGTGTGCGAGCCGTTCATCGTGGAATGGGAGTCCGAGCTCAAGCACATTCTCAAGCGTGAGGTGAAGCGGGTCATCGCGAGCCCGAGCGACATCAGCACCTATCTGGTCGAGTTCTACACCATCGCAAAATCGGTGAAGGGGGCCTCCGCAGCGCAGGGTGGCTCGATGTCCGACCTGGCCAATTTCGAGCAGCTGGTGCAACTGGGCAAAAAGGGCTCGCTCGACGCCAATGACGCGCATGTCGTGTCGCTCACCGACTGGCTGATGCATTACGCCTTCGAGCAGCGCGCAAGCGACATCCATCTCGAGCCCAGGCGCGAGGTGAGCAACATCCGCTTTCGCATCGACGGGGTGATGCATCAGGTCTATCAGGTGCCCACGCCGGTGATCGGCGCGATGACCAGCCGGATCAAGGTGCTCGGCCGCATGGATGTCGTGGAGAAGCGCCGCCCCCAGGACGGGCGCATCAAGACCGTTGCGCCTGACGGCCAGGAGATCGAGCTTCGACTGTCGACCATGCCCACCGCGTTCGGCGAGAAGCTGGTGATGCGGATCTTCGATCCCGAGGTGCTGCTGCGCGAGTACAAGGATCTCGGCTTCTCGGACGAAGACCTGGCCAAGTGGAACGGCATGGTCAGCAAGCCCAACGGCATCGTTCTCGTGACCGGCCCGACCGGGTCGGGCAAGACCACCACGCTCTATTCGACGCTGAAGCACTTGGCGAGCGACCAGGTCAACGTCTGCACGGTCGAAGAGCCGATCGAGATGGTCGAACCCGCGTTCAACCAGATGCAGGTACAGCACAACATCGGTCTGGATTTTGCAAGCGGTATCCGCACGCTGCTGCGCCAGGACCCGGACATCATCATGATCGGCGAGATTCGCGACCAGGAGACCGCCGATATGGCGATCCAGGCCTCCCTCACCGGCCACCTGGTGCTGTCGACCCTGCACACCAACGATGCGCCCTCGGCAGTGACCCGTCTGCTCGACATCGGTGTGCCGCCCTACCTGCTGCATGCCACCGTGCTCGGCGTGATGGCGCAGCGGCTGGTGCGCACCCTGTGTCCGCACTGCAAGGAGCCGGGCCCGCTGGACGAGGACGCCTGGAATCTGCTGGTCGCCCCGTGGAAGGCGAAGAAACCGGACATGGTCTATCACGCGCGCGGCTGCCTGGAATGCCGGATGACCGGCTTTCGCGGCCGCGCCGGCATCTACGAGATGATGCTGCTCACGCCCAACCTGCGACGCATCATCCAGGCCGACTGCGACCTGCTGGAACTTACCGAGCAGGCCTCACGCGACGGCATGAAGCCCCTTCGCATCAGCGGCGCGATGAAGGTCGCCGCCGGGTTGACCACCATCGAGGAGGTGCTCAAGGTGGCACCACCGCAGGTCGGCGATCGCTCAGCCGTGCGGCGCTAGTCGCCTGCCGCGAGCCTTGCCCATGAACGACCCGCGCAATCCTGGCGCTCTAGCCGTGGCCACGCCGTCGGCCAGCGACAACATGCTTGGCGCCATCCTTGAAGCGGTGGCCGTAGGCATCATCGTCGCTGGTCCCGACGGCCGCCGGCTGAAGGTGAATCGGACGTTCTGCGAGATGTCCGGCTACACCGAAGCAGAACTGCTGGCTCTGGAATTTCACGAGCAGATGCACCCCGATGACCGGGACCAGAGCGTCACGCAGCGCTCCGAACTGTTCGCCCAGCACTGCGACCGCTACACCGCGCAGCGGCGCTACCTGCGCAAAGATGCTACGTGGTTCTGGGCGAGCATCACGGTCACCCTGGTGCGCGATGCCGACGGCCAGCCCCTGCACGCGGTGGCAGTGGTGGAGGACATCACTGCGCGGCGCGCGGCCGACGCGGAACTGCGCGAGAGCGAGGAGCGGTTCCGCGCGACCTTCGAGGACGCGCCCTTCGCCCTGGCGCACTACTCGGGCAACGGCCGTTGGCTGCGGGTGAACCGGAAGTTCGTCGATCTGTTCGGCTACCCGTTCGAGCAACTGGCGCAGCTCGATTGGAGCGATCTGAACCACCCGGAGGAGCGCGAACAGCGGGCGCTGAGCCTGGGCAGGCTGGAGCGCGGCGAGGTGCAGACAGTTTCACGGGAAAAGCGTTATCTGCGCAGCGACGGTTCCGTGTTCTGGGGATACGTGAGCACCTCGGCGGTACGCGATCACGACGGCAGGGTCGACTATCTGGTCAGCACCATCGAGGATGTGACCCAGCGGGTGCTGTCCCAGCAGCGCCTGCGCGAAAGCGAAGCGCGAAACCGGCTGCTGGCACTGGTGGTCGAGCAGAGCTCTGACGCGATCATGATCAAGGATCTGCACAACCGGGTAGTGACCTGGAACCCGGGGGCGGAGAATCTGTACGGGTATACCGCCGCGGAAGCGAGCGGACAGAACCTGACCCGGCTGTTGCTACCGAACGTCTCGACAGAGCAGGTCGAGGCTCGCATCGCCCAATTGCGTCTCGGCGTAACGCGGAGCCGCCGAAACATCAATCTGACTCGGGACGGCAGGCGGGTCGAGGTCGAGATTGCGGAGTCACCGCTGCTAGACGAGCAGGGCGTGCACATCGGCGAAATCAGCGTGACCCGGGACATGACGGAACGGCTGGCTGCGCAGCGTGCACTGATCGAGAGCAAAGCGCGCAATCAGTTGCTGGCAGCGGTGGTCGAGCAGACCGCCGAGGCGATCATCACCAAGGATCTGGACAACATCGTGCTCTCCTGGAATCGCGGCGCAAGCACGATGTTCGGCTACAGCGCCGCCGAGGCGATCGGCCGGAACATCAGTCGCCTGGTGATCCCGGATGCGGACGAGGCTCGCGTTGCAGCGGGCGTCAGCGATACCCGCGCCTGCCGCACCTACACCCGTTTCGAGGTGCGCCAGACGCGCGAGGGCCGCGCGTTCGATGTCGAGGCGTCCTACTCGCCTCTGTTCGATGCCCAGGGCGTGCATATCGGAGAAATCAGCATCGCCCGCGACATCACCGCGCGGCTGGCTGCCGAACAGGCCCTGCGCGCAAGCGAGGCGAAAAACCGCCTGCTCGCCGCAGTGGTGGAGCAGAGTTCCGAAGGCATCATCATCAAGGATCTGGACAACATCGTCGTCTCCTGGAACGCCGGGGCGGAGCGTATCTATGGCTGGCCGGCGGCCGACGCCATTGGCCGCAACCTCACCCTGCTGATGGGGCCGGACTCGACCGACAGCGAGGTTACGCGCCGTATCGCGAAACTCAGGCGGGCTCGGGCGGACAGCTGGCGGACGCGCGGCCTGCGCCGCGATGGGGTGAGTATCCATATCGAGGTCAACGTCTCACCACTGCACGACGAGGACGGACGGCATATCGGCGAGATCACGATTTCGCGCGATATCTCCGAGCGCATCACTGCCGAAGAGGCCTTGCGTGACCACCAGCTTTTCCTGGAGCAGGCACAGGCAGTCGGCGGCATTGGCAGCTGGGCAGTTACGCTGGGCAGCGACAAGCTGACCTGGAGCGACGAGACGCTGCGCATCTTCGGCATTGCGCGCGCTGAGTTCGGCGATCGGGTCGACGCCTTCTGGAGTCTGGTCCACCCGGAGGACATTCAACGGGTTCGCGCCACGGTCGCCAAGGCGATCGCCGATCGCGCCACATATACCAACGAGTTCCGGATCATTCGCGCCGACGGCACGATGCGCTGGGTCCACGAGCATGCCGCCATCATTTCGGATGAGGCGAACCGGGCGGCGCGTATCGTCGGCGTGACCCAGGACGTCACCGACCGGCGCGTTGCACAGGAACGCATCGAGTTCCTCGCGACCCGGGATCCGCTGACCGAACTGCCCAACCGCCTCTTGCTTCGCGACCGGATCGATCACGGCATGGCGAGCGCGTCGCGCAACGGCACCCTGCTCGCACTGCTGTTCATCGATCTGGACCGGTTCAAGACGATCAACGACTCGCTCGGGCACCGGGTCGGCGACGAGATGCTCAAGCAGGTCGCCGACCGGCTTGCGCGCTGCGTGCGGGAGGAGGACACGCTCGCGCGCCTGGGCGGGGATGAGTTCGTGGTTCTGCTCGAGGGCCTTCAGGACGCGCAGGCGGCGGCCAGTGTCGCCCGCAAGGTGCTCAAGCTGCTGTCGCGTCCATACACGATCGAGGGACACCAGCTCAGCACCTCCTGCAGCATCGGCATCAGCCTGTTTCCGACCGATGGCGAGGATGCGCAGGCGCTGATGAAGAACGCCGACGCGGCGATGTATCACGCCAAGGAGCGCGGCCGCGGCAACTACCAGTACTTCTCGGCGAGCCTGCACTCGCATGCCGTCGAGCGACTGTCGATCGAGACTGCCCTGCGGCGCGCGTTGAATCGCGACGAGTTCGAACTGCATTTCCAGCCCCAGGTGCGGATGGACGACGCCAGCGTTGTCGGCATGGAGGCGCTGCTGCGCTGGCACCATCCTGAGGAGGGGCTCATTCCTCCGGCGCGCTTCATCCGCATCGCCGAGGAAAGCGGACTCATCGTGCCCCTGGGCGAATGGGCGTTGAACGCCGCCTGCGCCCAGGTCAGACGCTGGCTCGACCAGGGCCTGACTCCGCCGCGTCTTGCGGTCAACGTTTCGGTCGGACAACTCTCCCGCGGATTCGTGCGCAGCGTGTCGCGCATCCTGCAACAGCACCGGATCGAAGGCTCGCAGCTCGAACTGGAGATGACCGAGAGCCTGCTGATGCAGCAGGTGGACGAGAACGTGAAGCTGCTGCGCCGGCTCGGTGATCTTGGCGTACAGGTGGCGCTGGACGACTTCGGCACCGGCTATTCCTCGCTCGCCTACCTGAAGAAATTCCCGATCGACGCGCTGAAGATCGACCGCACCTTCGTGCGCGATATCGTCGAGGATCCGGACGACTCGGCGATCACCGCCGCAGTGATCTCGATCGGCCACCACATGCAGTTGCGGGTCGTGGCCGAAGGCGTGGAGACCGCGGAGCAGCTTGGCATCCTGCAGGCCATGGACTGCGACGAGTACCAGGGCTACCTGTTCAGCCGGCCGGTGCCGGCAGCGATCTTTGCCAGCCGGTTCCTGGTGGGGACAAGCGACACGCCTTCCCCCTCACCCCGCCTGCCGGATCTGCCGGATTTGCCGATGGAACCGGGTACAGCGGGCATCGCTTAAGCCTGATTTCCTGCGCCTGCGCCCGCACCAGCCTATCTGGCCAGCGCGCGCATCGCGCGATCCAGGCCATCCAGTGTGAGCGGGTACATTCGATCGCCCATCAGCCTGCGGGTAAGCGCGATGGATTCATGGTGCTCCCAGCGCGACTCGGGCTGCGGATTGATCCACGCCGCGCGGCTGTAGATGTCGAGCAGCCGTTGCAGCCAGGCCGCTCCGGGTTCGTCGTTGTTGTGCTCGACACTGCCGCCGGCGAGCAGGATCTCGTAGGGGCTCATCGTCGCGTCGCCGACGAAGATGAGCGTGTAGTCATGTCCGAACTTGTGCATCAGATCGAGCATTCGCAGGCGTTCATCGAAGCGGCGCCGATTGTCTTTCCACACCGATTCATAGACGAAGTTGTGGAAATAGAAATACTCCAGGTGCTTGAACTCGCCCCTGGCTGCCGAGAACAGCTCCTCGACCACCCGGATGTGGTCATCCATCGAGCCGCCGACATCCAGGAACAGCAGCACCTTGACCGCGTTGTGGCGCTCGGGCACCAGCTTCAGATCGAGCCAGCCTGCGTTGCGTGCGGTCGAGCGCACCGTGTCTTCGAGATCCAGAACCTCCGCTGCACCCTCGCGCGCGAAGCAGCACAGCCAGCACAGCGCCACCTTGATGTTCCAGGTGCCCAACTCGACCTCGGAATCGAAGTTCCGGAACTCGCGCCGGTCCCACACCTTCACCGCGCGCCGGTTGCGCGATTCATGCTGGCCGATGCGTACCCCCTCGGGGTTGTAGCCATAGGCCCCGAACGGACTGGTGCCGGCGGTGCCGACCCACTTCGAGCCGCCCTGATGACGGGCCTTCTGTTCCTCCAGCCGCTGGCGCAGCGTCTCCATCAGCTTGTCCCAACCGCCGAGGGATTCGATCAGCCGTTTCTCATCTTCGGTGAGCAGCTTCTCGGCCTGCCGGCGCAGCCACTCCTCGGGAATCGTGGTGCTGTCGGCTCCGGACAGGCCGGCCGCCCCCTTGAAGTAGGCACCGAACACCCGGTCGAAGCGGTCCAGGTTGGCCTCGTCCTTGACCAGCGAAGTACGCGCCAGATAGTAGAAGTCGTCCAGGCTGCCCCAGGCGACATGCTTCTGCAGGCCCTCGATCAGGGTGAGGAACTCGCGCAACGACACCGGCAGGCCGCCGCGCCTGAGCTCGAACAGGAAGTCGATCAGCACCTGCCAGCTCAGCCCTTGCGCCGGGACATGAAAATCAGCCGCTCGAACAGGTGCACGTCCTGCTCGTTCTTGAGCAGCGCGCCGTGCAGCGGCGGCAGGATCTTGCCGTTGTCATTGCTGCGCAGGGTCTCGGGTGCGATGTCCTCGGCCATCAGCAACTTGAGCCAGTCGAGCAACTCGGAGGTGGAAGGCTTCTTCTTCAGTCCCGGAATCTCGCGCAGATCGAAGAACGCCTCCATCGCCTCGCGCACCAGCGCCGCCTTGATCCCGGGAAAGTGCACATCGACGATGCGGCCCATGGTCTCCCGGTCCGGGAAGCGTATGTAGTGAAAGAAGCAGCGGCGCAGGAAGGCGTCCGGCAATTCCTTCTCGTTGTTGCTGGTGATGATGATCAGGGGCCGGTGCCTGGCGCGCACCAGTTGCCGGGTCTCGTAGACATAGAACTCCATCCGGTCGAGCTCGCGCAGCAGGTCGTTCGGGAATTCGATGTCGGCCTTGTCGATCTCGTCGATCAGAACCACCGCAGGCTCGGCACATTCGAAGGCGTCCCACAACCGGCCGCGAACGATGTAGTTGGCAATATCGGCGACCTTTGCGTCGCCAAGCTGCGAATCGCGCAAGCGCGATACCGCGTCATACTCGTACAGGCCGTGCTGCGCCCGGGTGGTCGACTTGACATGCCACTCGAAAAGGGGACGTCCGAGAGCGGACGCAACTTCCTCGGCAAGCATGGTCTTGCCAGTGCCGGGTTCGCCCTTGATGAGCAAGGGGCGTTCCAGAACAACTGCGGCGTTCACCGCCATCTTCAGGTCGTCGGTGGCGATATAGCGGTCAGTGCCGGTGAACATGGGCGCTCCGGGAGATTCGGTCCGCTGATTATAGGCCGGGGGTTAGAATCACCGGCAGTACGATCAACGACAGTACGACCCGCCCGGAGACTCCGTCCAGCATGCCCAGGTTCTGCGCCAACATCACTATGATGTTCAACGAAGTTACGTTCCTCGCGCGCTTCGCCCGCGCCGCGCGTGCCGGCTTCACCGGGGTGGAATTCATGTTTCCCTATGCCTACCCGGCAGCCCAGTTGGCTGAACTGGCGCAGCAGCATGACCTGGAAGTCGTGCTTCACAATCTGCCACCAGGTGACTGGGCGGCGGGGGAGCGCGGTATCGCGGCCCTGCCGGACCGGGTCAACGAGTTCCAGGCGACTGTCGGGCAGGCGATCGAGTATGCGAGCGCGCTCGGCTGCACCCGGCTCAACTGCCTGGCAGGGGTTCCGCCAGCGAACGTCCGGGCAGAGGTTGCGCAGCAGACCTTCGTCGACAATCTGCGCTTCGCCGCCGCTGCGGCGAAGGCAGCCGGTGTCCGGCTGCTGTCCGAGCCGATCAATAACCGCGACATGCCCGGCTTCTTCCTGAACAACAGCGCCCAGGCGCTGGCGCTGTTCGACGAAGCGGGCGCAGACAACCTCTGGCTGCAATACGACATCTACCACATGCAGATCATGGAGGGCGACATCGCCCGGACCATAGAACGCGCCCTGCCGCGAATCGCACACATGCAGTTCGCCGACAATCCGGGGCGGCATGAGCCGGGTACCGGTGAGATCAACTATCCATTCCTGTTCGAGCATGTCGACAGGCTGGGCTATGACGGCTGGATGGGTGCCGAGTACCGGCCGCTGGGCACGACCGAAAGCAGCCTGGGCTGGATGGAGTGAGAAAGACACGGATGCGGTCTGGCGGGCCCTCTGCGGCCGCGGGCGGGTCGGCGGGCGGGTCGGCGGACCGGCGGGCCACCCGGCGCCCCACGGCCAGCGGATGACCACGCCGCGAGACCTGCTGTTGGCAATGTTCCGCGCGGCGGTCGCCGCCGCCGACCCGATGCTTTGCGTGCCGCCCCACCTGCCTCGGCCCTCGGTCACCGGTCGCACCCTGGTCATCGGCGCTGGCAAGGCCGCAGCGTCGATGGCGCGCGCGGTGGAACACACGTGGGCCGGTCAACTCGGCCGGGTCGAGGGCCTGGTCATCACCCGCTACGGCCATGCCGTGGCCTGCGAGCAGATCGAAGTGGTCGAGGCCGCGCACCCGGTGCCGGATGCGGCCGGCGTCCGCGCGACCGAGCGCATGCTGCAGATGGTCTGCGGCCTGCGTGCCGACGACCTGGTGGTCTGTCTGATCTCGGGCGGCGGCTCCGCCCTGCTCTGCAGCCCGCCCCCTGGCGTGTCGCTCGAAGACGAGCAGGCGCTGTCGCGCGCGCTCCTGCGTTCAGGCGCCGACATCGGCGAGATGAACTGCGTGCGCAAGCATCTTTCGCGGGTCAAGGGCGGACGGCTGGCCGCAGCCTGCCACCCGGCACGGTTGGTCACCCTGGCGATCTCGGATGTGCCGGGGGACGACCTCGCGGTGATCGCGTCCGGACCCACGGTGGCCGACCCGACCCGCGCTGCCGACGCACTGGCGGTGCTGGCGAAGTACCGCATGGACGCGCCGGCGAACATCATCGCCGCGCTGAATGCGACGCAGGCCGAGACCGTCAAGCCCGGGGACGTTCGCCTCGCCGGCAGCGATACGCTGCTGATCGCGCGGCCGCAGCGCTCGCTGGAAGCGGCCGCCGTAGTGGCCCGCGAAGCCGGCTTCACGCCGATGATCCTCGGCGATTCGATCGAAGGTGAGGCACGCGAGGTGGCCCGGGTGCATGCAGGTATCGCACGCCAGGTTGTTCTACACGGGCAGCCGGTGGAGACGCCCTGCGTGCTGCTCTCCGGGGGCGAAACCACGGTCACCGTGCGCGGCGGCGGCCGCGGCGGTCGCAACGCCGAGTTCCTGCTCGCGCTGGCCTGCGCCCTGCGCGGGCAACTGCGGGTGCATGCACTGGCGGCCGATACCGATGGCATCGACGGCACCGAGGCGAATGCAGGCGCGCTGCTCGCGCCGGATACCTGGCAACGGGCCCTCACCCTGGGCCTGCACCCGACAGCGATGCTGGAAGGCAATGACGGCTACCCGTTCTTCGAGCGACTCGGCGACCTGGTGATTACTGGCCCGACGCATACAAACGTCAACGATTTCCGCGCTGTACTGATCGAGCCGGTCTAGACTGCGCAGGTGATGGATATTTCTACCGACCACGCCACCAGCCCGTCTACGGCAAGACTGATCGGACGCCTGCTCGCCTTGGTGCCCGCCGACTCGGTGCTGTACACCGACGAAGCGCAGCGTCCGTACGAATGCGACGGGCTCACCATGTTCCGTGCGCTGCCGTTGGCCACCGTGCTGCCCTCGACCGAAGCAGAGTTGATCGCGGTGGTGAAACTGTGCCGGGAGTTCAATGTGCCGATCGTGCCGCGCGGTGCCGGCACCGGTCTCTCGGGCGGCGCCACCCCGCATGCGCAGGGCGTACTGCTGTCCACGGCGAAGATGAACCGTATCCTCCAGGTCGATGTCCAGGCGCGTACGGCGCGGGTGCAACCCGGCGTGCGCAACCTGGCGATCTCCGAGGCCACGGCAAAGCACGGGCTCTACTACGCGCCCGATCCGTCCAGCCAGATCGCCTGCTCCATCGGCGGCAACGTGGCCGAGAACTCGGGCGGCGTGCACTGCCTCAAGTACGGTCTCACCGTGCACAACGTGCTGCGGGTGCGCGCGGTGACCATCGAGGGCGAGGTGGTCGAGTTCGGCAGCGCGGCGCTGGACAGCCCGGGCCTGGATCTGCTCGCCGTACTGATCGGCAGCGAGGGCATGCTGGCGATCACCACTGAAGTGACCGTGAAGCTGATTCCGAAACCGCATCTCGCGCGCTGCATCATGGCGAGCTTCGGCGAAGTGGGCGTCGCCGCCGATGCCGTGGCAAGCCTGATCGCCGCCGGCATCATACCCGCCGGCCTCGAGATGATGGACCAGCAGGCCACGCGCATGGTCGAGCCCTTTGCCAAGGCAGGCTATGACGTGGATGCCGCAGCGATCCTGCTGTGCGAGGCCGACGGCACACGGGAGGAAGTGGAAGAAGAGATCGCGCAGATGTCCGAGGTGCTGCGTGCAGCCGGCGCAACCGGGCTGCGGGTGTCGACCTCGGAGGCGGAGCGGCTGCGTTTCTGGGCCGGACGCAAGAATGCCTTCCCGGCAGCGGGCCGGGTATCGCCGGACTACTACTGCATGGATGGCACCATCCCGAAGAAGCGGCTGGGCGAGATGCTGATCGCGATCCAGCAGATGGAAACAAAGTACGACCTGAAATGTCCGAACGTGTTCCATGCCGGAGATGGCAACCTGCACCCGCTGATCCTGTTCGACGCCAACGATCCGGCCTCGCTCGCCAGTGCCGAGGCCTTCGGCGTCGAGATCCTGGAGCTTTGCGTCAAGCTGGGCGGCACGGTCACCGGCGAACATGGCGTAGGGATAGAGAAGATCAATCAGATGTGCGTGCAGTTCCCGGCTGACGAGCGAGAGCAATTCTTCGGCGTCAAGCGCGCGTTCGATCCACCGGGGCTGCTCAACCCGGAGAAATGCATCCCGACGCTGCATCGCTGCGCCGAACATGGCCGCATGCATGTGCACGGCGGCGCACTTGCGCATCCGGAACTCGAACGGTTCTAGCGCGCAGCGATGGCCGAACCTCACCTCGCCGGCGGGCGGCCTCCGGATGTGCTTCTTGCGCAGGTGCACGCGGCAATCGAAAGCGGCCGGGCGCTGTGCATCCGCGGCAGCGGCAGCAAGGACTGGTACGGCGAGCCGCCGGCAGGCGATCTGCTCGACACCCGCAGCCATGCCGGCATCATTGACTACGACCCGAGCGAGCTGGTGATCACCGTGCGCTGCGGCACACCGCTCGCCGAACTCGAGTCGGCGCTGCAGGCAAGCGGCCAGATGCTGGCCTGCGAGCCACCGCACTTCGGTGCCGGGGCAACGGTCGGTGGCTGCATCGCCGCGGGTTTGTCCGGTCCGCGCCGCGCCAGTGCCGGCAGCGTGCGCGACTTCCTGCTCGGGGCAAAGCTGATCAACGGCCGCGGCCAGCATCTGGCCTTCGGTGGTCAGGTGATCAAGAACGTCGCCGGCTACGATGTGAGCCGGTTGCTTGCCGGCTCCCTGGGTATCCTGGGCGTGCTCACCGAGGTGTCGCTCAAGGTCGTGCCAAGACCGGTGGCCGAGACGACGCTGCGCTTCGATGGCGTGAGCAAAGCCGACGCACTGACGCGTCTGAACCAGTGGGGCGGATTGCCGCTGCCGGTGTCCGCCTCGGCCTGGCACAGTGGCACGCTCTGCCTTCGCCTGTCCGGTGCCCGGGCCGCGGTGCGCACGGCGCGCGCAAGCCTCGGCGGCGATGCTGTCGACGCCGACACGGCGGTTGCATTCTGGCGCGGCCTGCGCGAACAGACCGACCCGTTCTTCGGCCAGGCTGGCGCGCTCTGGCGACTGTCGGTGCCTTCGAATTCGGCTTCGGTCACGCTGCCCGCGGCGGGGCCGACCCACGGACCGAACGACGGACCGAACGACGGACCGAACGACGGACCGACCGGCGGGTCGACCGACGGGTCGACCGACGGGCCGACCGCGGGGGAGACCGAAGTGCTGATCGAATGGGGCGGCGCGCAGCGCTGGCTCAAGACCGATCTTCCGGCCGACAGCGTGCGCGCGGCCGCGCTCGCGGCAGGCGGCCACGCAACACTGTTCCGGCCCGCGGCGGGCAGCACGCGACAGGCGCCGTGCTTTGCCCGGCTCGACCCGGTGATCGCCGGCATCCACCGGCGACTCAAGGCCGAGTTCGATCCGGCGAACCTGTTCAATCCCGGCCGCCTCTACGCCGACCTCTGATTCCGGGCCGCCACCATGCAGACCTCGCTCGCGGAGTTCATCCGCCATACCGCCGAAGGCAAGGAAGCAGAGCAGATCCTGCGCGCTTGTGTGCACTGCGGGTTCTGCACCGCCACCTGTCCGACCTACCAGCTGATCGGCGACGAACTCGACGGTCCGCGCGGACGCATCTATCTCATCAAGCAGGTGCTCGAAGGCGAACGGGCGACCGAAAAAACGCGTACCCACCTGGACCGCTGCCTCACCTGCCGCTCGTGCGAGACCACCTGTCCGTCCGGCGTGCGCTACGGGCGGCTGGCCGATATCGGCCGGCATGTGGTCGAGCAGCAGGTGCCGCGCAGCGGCAGCGACCGGCTGACCCGCTGGGCGCTGCGCACCGTCCTGACCCGCCCGGCACTATTCGGCCCACTGCTCGCACTCGGACAGGCAGTGAAACCGCTGCTGCCGGCGGCGGTGGCGAAAAAGGTGCCGCCCAGACAGATCGCCGGGCCGCGTCCGCCGGTGCGCCATGCCAGGCGCATGCTGGTGCTAGAAGGTTGCGTTCAGCCAGCGATCGCACCGGACATCAACGCCGCCAGCGCACGCGTGCTGGACCGGTTCGGCGTGTCCCTGGTGGTGGCCGCGCAGGCCGGCTGCTGCGGCGCAGTCGCCCATCATCTCAATGCCCCAGCCCAGTCGCTGGACCAGATGCGCCGCAATATCGACGCCTGGTGGCCCTCGATCGAAGCCGGCGCGGAGGCGATCGTCATCACCGCCAGCGGCTGCGGGGCGATGGTGAAGGAATATGCCGCGCTGCTCGCCGACGACCCGGCCTACGCACAGCGCGCGACGCAGGTGAGCGCGATATCGCGCGACCTGTCGGAGGTGGTGGCTGCGGAACTCGCCAGCGCCAGTGCGTCCTGTCTGCCCCCGGCGCCAGCGGTGAAACCGAAAGTGGCTTTCCACTCGCCCTGCACACTGCAACATGCGCTACAGATTCGCGGCCAGGTCGAGCCCATGTTGGCACGACTCGGCTTCGATCTGACCGAGGTGCCGGATGCCCATCTGTGTTGCGGCTCGGCCGGCACTTACTCGATCCTGCAGCCGGCGTTGTCCGGCCGTTTGCTGACCGCCAAGGTGGAAGCGCTCAAGTCCGGGCGGCCAGCGTCGATACTAACTGCCAATATCGGCTGCCTCGGTCACCTCCAGACCGGCAGTGACCTGCCAGTCGAACACTGGATCACAGCGGTCGATCGCCGCTGGCCCGCCTGACGCAACCCGCCGAAACCGCGCCGTTCCACCCTGTCTGTCTCGCCCTGCCGGTCGGGGGAACGAGACGCCACCCGATCGGTACCACGATGAACCTCGAGCTGATCAGCAAAGAACGCGAGACCCGCAGCTACGATGCCGGCCAGGTAATTTTCCAGGCGGGTGAGGACGGCGACTGCATGTACGTCGTACTGGAAGGCCTGGTCGAGCTGTCGGTTCGCGGGCAGGTTCTGGAGCGGCTTGGCCCCGGCGGCGTGCTCGGCGAAATGGCGCTGATCGACAAGGAACCGCGCAGCGCATCGGCGGTCACCCGCACCGATACCCGGCTGGTGCCGATACGGCGCGACCGGTTCGACGCCCTGGTGCAGCAGGATCCCGAGTTCTCGATCCAGCTCATGCGGGTGATCGTCAGCCGCCTGCGCCGCATGGATCAAAAGGTCTAGACGCGGACTCCGGTCGCGGCCCGGGGACAGACCCCGCACGGGGTCAGTCCCCGCTTCCGCCCGAGACACTGCGCCAGCGCCGGGGCCAGAATCGCTACACCGGCACGCCGTGCCGGCGCAGCGCCCAGCCCACATGGTCGCGCACCAGCGCTGACCGGTCGTCGGCGCGCTGGCGCAGTGCCGCAATCACCTCCGGCGAAGAGGGCGCATTGCCCAGCCCGACCGCGAGGTTGCGCGACCAGCGCGCATAGCCGATCCGGCGGATCGCGCTACCTGCCATACGATCGTTGAAATCGGTCTCGGACCAGCCGAACAGGTCGACCAGCGATGATCGGTCCAGCCCGTGACGCACGGCGAACGCCGGCTCGACCGTCGGTTTCGCGTAGCGATTCCACGGGCATGCCAGCTGGCAGTCATCGCAACCGTAGACCCGGTTGCCGATCGGCGCACGCAGCGCTTCTGGAATCGGGCCCTTCAGCTCGATGGTCAGGTAAGAGATACAGCGCCGGGCATCGAGCCGATACGGGGCCACGATCGCGCCTGTCGGGCAGATGTCGATACAGCGGGTGCAGCTGCCACAGTGGGCAGTGGTCGGCGCGTCGACCGGTAGCGGGAGGTCGGTGAGGATCTCGCCCAGAAAAAACCATGACCCGTGGTCGCGCTCCAGCAGCAGGGTATGCTTGCCGCGCCAGCCCAGCCCGCCAGAGGCGGCGAGCTCGACCTCCATCACCGGCGCACTGTCGGTGAACACCCGGTAGCCGAATTCGCCGATCGCCTCGCCGATTCGCCTCGACAGCGCGGCAAGGCGGCTGCGCAGGACCTTGTGGTAATCACGGCCGAGCGCGTAGCGAGATACATAGGCAAGGCGGCTGTCGGCGAGCACCTCATCAGCATCCTGGGCAGCGCCGGGCCAGTAGTCCATGCGCACGCTGATCGCGCGAATCGCGCCCGGCACCAGTTGTTGCGGGTTCGCTCGAAGCGATACATGGCGTGCCATATAATCCATCTCGCCGTGGAAGCCCTGCTCCAGCCATTCGATCAGCCGAGGTGTCGCCTGCGCGAGATCGAGCGCAGCTATCGCTGTCTGCTGGAAACCGAGCTCGCCCGCCCACGCGCGAATCGACCGTGCGAGCTGCGCCGGCGCATCGGCAGGCGGGGAAGATCGGTCGTCGAGGCGGGTACGGATCATCGAGGAAAGCCTAACAGACCGAATGTCGACCAGCGCAAGAATCCGCACCGCACCGGGTACGGCGGGCGGGCGATCCGATGTCCCGCCGCGCTGACCGGCGCGGCCGGTAGTCAATCCAATGCCCGCCGCGCTGACCGGCGTGGCGGAACGCTGATGCAATGCCCGCGACGCTGACCTGCACGCTCGCCGATGAGGGCGCGACCGTGGCGCTGGCTGCGGCCATCGCACGCCTTCTTCGCCCCGGCCTGTCGGTACATCTGAGCGGGCCGCTCGGTGCCGGCAAGACCACGCTGGTGCGCGCGTTGCTGCGCGCGCTGGGCGAGCCGGGCCGGGTGCGCAGCCCGACGTTCACCCTGATCGAGACCTACCGCGCCGGTGGCTTCGAGCTCGCCCATCTCGACCTGTACCGGTTCGAGCATGCTGAAGAACTGGTGCAGGCTGGATTCGACGAGTACCTGGGTGGCGCCATCATCACCCTGATCGAGTGGCCGGAACGGGCACAGCCCCTGCTGCCCCGCCCCGACCTGACGATCGCCCTGTCTACGGTAGCGCTGTCCTCTTCGCATGACCGGAGCGATGGCGCCCGCCAGGCCCTGCTCACCGGACACTCGCCTCCGGGCGAGGCGCTGGTCACCGCCCTGAGCACAGCGGTCGCCCTGCAGACATTGATCATCGGCCCGCCAGCGCCAGCCGCGGGCGCCAGTCGATGACTGTCGGTTCACTGACCGGCGCCCGCGGCTGGCCCGCGCTAGCCGCGCTGGCCTCGATGACCGGCAGCCTGATCTTGCTGCTGGGCACCGCAGCCACAGGTGCGTACGCCCAGGTGAGCGCGGTGCGAGTCTGGCCGGCACCGGACTCGACCCGGATCACTTTCGAGTCGCCGAAACCGATCGAATTCCGGGTGTTCACCCTGCGCGACCCGGACCGTCTGGTGCTCGAACTGGACGCGGTCGACATCAGCCCGGGACTGTCCCGGCTCGCGGCCTCGATTCCGCAGTCGGACCCGCTCATTCGACAGGCACGGGTCGGGCGCTTCAAGCCCGGGGTGCTGCGGGTCGTGTTCGACCTCAAGGCCGAAGTGGCACCGCAGGCGTTCGCGCTCAAGCCGGTCGGCGAGTTCGCGCATCGGATCGTGCTTGATCTGTTTCCAGCCAATGCGCTCGACCCGGTCGCGGCGTTCCTCGAGCGCCAGCGGATCGCGGGTCTGGCCAGCGCGCCCGCTCCAGCGACGCTGCCAGCGCCCCCCCCCCGCCCGAACGCAGTCGAGCCGTCCTCCCCACCGGCGCCGACCGCAGGCGGGCGGCAGGTGGTGGTCGCGATCGATCCGGGCCATGGCGGTGAGGACCCGGGGGCGATCGGCCCGTCAGGGGTGCGGGAGAAGGATGTGGTGCTGGCGATCGGGCGGCGCCTGGCCAGACTGGTGGACGCCACGCCAGGCATGCGTGCCCACCTGATCCGGGATGGCGACTACTTCATTCCACTGCACCAGCGGGTCTCCCGGGCGCGGGCGCTCAAGGCAGACCTTTTCGTGTCGATTCATGCCGACGCCTGGTTTTACGCCACCGCGCGCGGGTCCTCGGTGTACGCCTTGTCGCTCTCCGGTGCGACCTCTGCCGCGGCGCGCTGGTTGGCCGCGCGCGAGAACGAGGCGGATCTGGTCGGGGGGGTCAACCTCAACGTGTCCGACCCCATCCTCAAGCAGACGCTGCTCGACCTGTCGCAGACCGCCACCATCGACGAGAGTCTGCGGCTCGGGCGCAGCGTGCTGGGAGAACTCGGCGGCGTCAACCGCCTGCACAGGAAACAGGTCGAGCAGGCGGGTTTCGCTGTGCTGAAGGCGCCAGATATGCCGTCGATTCTGGTCGAGACCGCGTTCATCTCCAATCCGGACGAAGAGCGGCGCCTGGTCGACGAGACCCATCAGGAGCGCATCGCCCAGGCCATCCTGGACGGCATCCGCAAGCATCTGAAGCGCACCCCGGTCCTGCACCGGCCGCGCTGAAGCGGGTCAGCTCTCCGCCAACACGACCTGGCCGCGACCGCCGCGCTTGGCCCCCTGCAGCGCGCGATCGGCGCGCAGCACCAGCGTCGCACCATTGTCGTCGTCACGAAACTGGGCCACCCCTGCCGAAAAGCCGACGGTGATGCGTCGGCCCTCATGGATCACCGGGCTCTTGGCTACGATCTCCTGCAGCCGGTCGAGCACCAGCCGGGCACCCGGCATGTCGGTGTCAGGCAGGATCAGCAGAAACTCCTCGCCGCCGTAGCGCACGATCAGGTCGGTTTCGCGCAGCACCGAGCGCATCAGCTCGGTCATGTGGATCAGCACCCGGTCGCCGGCCTGATGCCCGAACGCGTCGTTGATGTGCTTGAAATGATCCAGGTCGACCATGCCCACCGACAGGGGCGCGTTGACCCGGCGCGCGCGCGCCACCTCTCGCGGCAGGACGATGTCCATGCCACGCCGGTTGAGCACGCCAGTGAGGGGATCATGCTGCACTGCTTCACGCGCTTCGTTGAGCTGGTCCCGGATCGACTTCAGTTCGCCCCGGGTCTCACCGAGTTCCGCGCGCGAAGCTTGCAGCTCGTCGCGGATCTCGATCGTCGCCGCATCCACCCGTTCGAGCAGGGTGCGCACTTCGCGCGGCAGGGGCGCCTGGCTACCGTTGCGGGCGGCTGGCTCGGGCGGCACTGGTTCGGGCGGCGCGATCGGCGGGGAGATGGGCGCGGCGGCGGACGCGGCGACCGGCCCGAAGACAGGCACTGGCAGGGGCGAAGCGGCAGAGGCTGCGGCCATGTTGCCGGCGGCGCGGGTCACCGCCTGGGCGCCTCTATCCAGAGCCGAGACGAGCGCAGCGCTCGCCTGATCCAGCCGATGCGCGAACTGGTCAAGCCGGCCGGACCACGGCTCGGCCGCGGTGTCCGGAGTGCTGTCGCTGCGCGACCGGAAGGCCTCGGCGAGCGGGGCGGCCAGCTTCAAGGTCGCCTCGATCTCGCGATAGAAGCGCTCGAAGTTGTCCGGTGTCGGAGCGATCCCGAGGTCGGTCATTCTGCGCAGCGCAATGTTGGCAATATCGCCTGGAGCTACCACTGGGAACCGGGTCTGGACAAGGGAAGCATGAACTGCAGAGGGGTCGCCCGCCAGCGAACAGGACCCGCCGCCACCCTTTGCACACCGACGCCGCGGAAGACCAGACCGGGGATCGGCTGAAGTGGACGGGCACACGGGAATGGCCGCAATCAGGACAAGGCCGCCGACAATATCAGAACGGTCGAACAACGCCGTGAACGGGTTCTCGATGCCCGGCTTGATTAGTACCATCGGAAAGGGCCGAGAGTGCGCGCGGGGAAGCGGGCAGCCGGGGCCGCGGGACCGGGTCGACGTGGCTGCACCGCAGGCGGCGCAGCAACAGGGCCAGTACGACATGGCCGGGGCCGCGGGACCGGGTCGACGTGGCTGCACCCTCGACTGGACGCGAACTTGCGGTGCGTGCGCTTTCAGGGCGCGGTTAACCACCCGGCCCGCGAAATGGTGCTGATGAGAGGAATCGAACCTCCGACCTACTGATTACGAATCAGTTGCTCTACCAACTGAGCTACATCAGCACTGGCGGCGTTCAGCGCGTCGCGAATGATAGCAATGCCCAGTCCGGATGTCCCGCCTGCCGGGCCGGGCGCGCCAGATCGGTACCAGTACCGCGAGACCGGGGAATCTGCGAGAGAATCGGCCAGGGAGTCGGCCAGGGAATCGGCCAGGGAATCCTCCATCTACGCGCTGGTTGGCCCCAATCATCGCGCCGAACCCGGCGTCCGGCCGGCCAGATTTCACACTGTCGTGGCGGCACTAGCGCACATGCCATGCCACTCAGGCCCCGAAGCGCGCCGCTCGTCTGCCGCCGTTGGAGCGAATGGCAGTGCGGCCGATAACATGTGTCGAGTCAAAGAGGTAGTGATGAACCTTCGCCAATCTTCGATCCTGCCGGTGGGTCAGCGGCAGCGACAAAGCCAGAATCATGACGTCCTGGGCAGGTCCGGGCGGCTGCTGCCAGCCCGGCGTGCGTCCGGCTTCACCCTGATCGAGCTGATGATCGTGGTGGTGATCATCGGCATTCTGGCTGCGATCGCCTACCCCTCTTACATCAATTACGTGATTCGGGGCTTCCGCTCGGAGGGGCAGCAGTGGCTTCAGGATTTCGCCCAGCGGCAGGAGCAGTTCTTCCTCGATCGCAGAAGCTATGCAACCGCGGGCTTGGGCGCCGGCGCCGGCCAGCTGCCGATGGCGTTCCCGGAGCCGGGCACCGCGCTCGACCAGCGCTACAACACGCCGACGATCACTGCCGTAGTCGGGCCGCCGCCCTCCTACATTGCCTGCCTGCAGCCACTTGCCGGAGGGCCGATCGCCACCCGCAACGACGGCGGCCTGTGCATCGACGGCGCCGGCCTGCGCTGGCGGGACATGAACACGAACGGCTCGTTCGAAGCGGGCACGGATCTGCGATGGACCGATCAATGACGTTGCCCCTGCCCCTGCCCGCCGCTTGGACAGCGGGCCTGCTGGCCTGCATCCCGGTTGCCCCGCGGATCCGTCGCTGCGCGGCGGCTGGGTTTACGCTGATCGAACTGGCGGTCGTGCTGACCATCGCCGCCATCCTGCTGGCAATCGGCCTGCCGAACTTCACGGATTTCATCCGCGACCAGCGAGTGCGCGCCATCGGCTCCGACATGGTGGGCGATTTCGCCCTGGCACGCTCGGAGGCCGTGCGTTTCAGCACCCGGGTGATCATCGCGCGCGCCGGTGCCGCCGGCTGCACGCTCACCGGCACCACCTGGCGCGAAGGCTGGTGCATGTTCGCCGACAACAACGGCAACACCTCGATGGATGCCGGTGAACAATTGAAGCTGCAGCAGGCGCTGGATGGGCAGGTACGCATCTGTTCCGCAGTCGCCGAATTCGCCAACACCATCATCTTCGGCCCGCGCGGACAGGTTATTCGCACCTCGGCTGCCGGGGCGAACGATGGCATCACCATCACCGACGACTCGACCGGCGCGGCCAATTCGCGCACTCGCACCCTGATGTTCGGCCTGGTCGGCCGGGTCACCACCGTCAACCAGAACCAGGTGGCGCCACCATGCTGAGCCGCGGCTTCACCCTGCTGGAGGTCCTGGTCACGCTGGTCATCCTTATGTTCGGCCTGCTCGGGCTGGCCGGTCTGATGGCCAAGGGGCAGCGCGCCTCGCACGAGGCCTACCAGCGGCAGCAGGCGTTGTCCCTGGCGAGCGACATTGGCGAGCGCGTCCGGACCAACAGCGCGAGCGCGTTGCTCTATGCCGCAGCCGCGCCGCTCCTGACTCCGCTTGGCGCGGGTGCGCGTTACGCCCTGATCGGCACGACCGTGACCAACTGCGCCGCTCCCGCTGCGAACTGCACGGCCGCTCAGTTGGTCGACTACGACACAGCGCTGTGGGATGGCGCGCTGTCTGGCGCGAGCGAAGTCGATGTCGCCACCGCGACCAGCATCGGCGGTATCCAGGGCGCCCGCGGCTGCATCGTGGACACTGGGCAGGCCGTCGGCACAACAATGACCGCAAGGGTGCTTCGCATCAGCATCGCCTGGCAGGGCAGGGATGCGACGGTGGCCAACCCGGTATCAACCTGCGGCAACGGGCAGTTCGGCAACGAGAACCTGCGCCGTGTGGTCACCCTCGATGTGTTGATGCTCAATCCATGAACCTCCACCCCTCGCCCATGTTGATGCCAACCCTGCCGGCGCGACTGCGCGGTCTGTCGCTGGTCGAATTGCTGATCGGGCTCGCGCTCGGTCTGTTCCTCACCCTGGGGCTGCTGGTGATGCTGGCCAATACGTCGACTGCCTTCCGCTCGCAGGACGAGTTCGCCCGCATGCAGGAAGGCGGCGCAGAGGCGCTGCGCTATGTCGGTGACAGCATCCGCCTGGCTGGCTTCTTCGGTCTGTCTCCGATGCAGAACACGCAGGTCGAACTGCCGACCCCGGCGCCAGGCGCCGGGCAGGAAGTCGCCACCCTCGATGACTGTGGCTCTGCCGCCAACCCGCCGGCGGTTAACTGGGCGCTACCGACCGACGTCGCGGCAACGCCGATCCGCGGCGCGCTCGGACTCACACCTGCGACGGTGAACGCAGCGTTCCCCTGCATTCTGGCCGCCAACTTCTCGGGCGGCCCGATCCTGGTGACGCGTGGTGCGAACGGCATCATCCTGCGCGACAGTGCCGCCACGCCAGGCGACCTTACCGATGCGCTGTTCAACGACAACGTAATCTATGCTCAGAGCAGTCCGGTCATTGGTCCGATGCTGCTTCGCGGCGGCAGTACTCGTTTCACCGCGCTCAAGGCGGCCGGGCAGGGGCGGGTACTGACCAATGCGGCAGGGGTGATCACCGATGCGCCGATGTACGAGTACTCGGCGCATGTCTATTACGTTCGCCAGTGCAGCCGCGCAGCGACGCCCCCCGCCTGTACCGCCACCGACGACGGTGGCCGTCCGGTACCGACGCTGGCGCGCCAGCAACTGGACGGGCGCACCATGACCGAGGTACCGCTGGTGCCCGGGGTGGAGCGCATCGGTCTGCTGTTTGGCGTCGACGCCGACCGCAATGGCCAACCTGAATTTCAGACTACTGCGCCTAACGTCCTCGATTGGCCAGACGTGGTGACCGTGCGTGTCGCCGTGCTGATGCGCTCGATCACGCCGCGCATGGGCCATAACGATGCCGGCAAACGTTACGACCTGACCGCCGGGAACGCCGCGCCTTTTACCTGCGACCCGACCGTCGCCAATGAATGCCAGTACCTGCGGCATGTGTTTTCCCAGACCTTTCAGGTTCGCAACGTATCAGGCCGCAGAGGTGCACTATGAAGTCGACGATCTCCCCTGGATTCACCGCTCGGCAGGGCGGGCAAAAGCAGCGCGGTGCCGTGCTGGTAGTCGGGCTCATCATGCTTGCGGCAATGACCCTGCTGGTGATCTCGATGATCCGCACCTCCATTCTCGAACTGCGGATCGGCGGCGCGAATCAGGTGGCATTGGAAACGCTTGCCAATGCCGAAGTTGCACTGATCGGCACACTGGCGACCAACGCGGGGCGGTGGGCGCCGCGCTTCACGCTGCTGGCGCCCGGACATCCCGCGGCACCTGTGTTCACTACCCCCACGCTGATCAACGGCACCGCGGTGGTCACCATCGACCAGACCAGTTGCGGCTCGACCCCGGCCGGTTCGTCCGTGTTGAACATCAACTCGAGCAACGCGGTGCAGGTAATGTCGTTCAATGTCAGCGCGACAGCGCAAAGCGTGCTTGGCGGAACCCAGCGGGTGGGCCAGGGCGTCGAGGTCACGATCGCCCCCGGGTCCTGCGTATAGCCGAGTGACCGGTCTGTGGCCGGTCCCTGGCCTGCCTTCGTCATTTCATCC
Source organism: Burkholderiales bacterium (assembly GCA_038205245.1). Classification (GTDB taxonomy): domain Bacteria; phylum Pseudomonadota; class Gammaproteobacteria; order Burkholderiales; family CAIKXV01; genus CAIKXV01. The sequence goes on along the minus strand of JBBRCD010000008.1, from coordinate 18,629 downwards.
TCTCCCTTTCATCCTCCCCATATTCGCGAGTACTCCATCATGTCCGCCTCCTCCAGTCTGTCGCAATCCGCCTCTGCCCGATTCCGTCGCGCTGTCGCCTGGGTGCTGATCGCGCTGATGGCAAGCCCGCTGCCGGCGGCGGCCCAGGTGGTTTCGAACACCCCGGTTCGCGACACCGCGATCTACCTCGCGGCGACCCCGGGAGGGACTTCCGAGCCGAACATCCTGCTGGTGCTGGGCACCAACGACCGGATGAACATCCCTGAGCCCTGGCGCGAGTACCCCGGAGCCTACGACTCCTTCGTCGAGTACCTGTGGGCGGATTTGAACGTGATCGTCCGGGGCGATTGGAACACCGGCCTCGACTTCAATAATCCGAACCAGACAGGCGAAAACTTCCAAAGTATCTCGTTGTTTGCGCCGCCGGTGAACCCGACCAGCCGCTGGGGCCACTACTCGGGCACATCGGTCCAGGAGCGCTTCAACCTGTTGCTCGCGGCCTATTTTTCGACCCTGGCCTCCTTCGCAGGCGACCCGGGCCCGCGCTGGGCCTATCGCAACTACGGTGGCGGGGCGTCCCCTGGCCCCGCCTGGGTTGTCCCTTCAGTCTGGGGCGGCGACCCGAACTGGGTCTTTTGGGCGCCCGCCGGCACCGTCGAGACCTCGCCGCTGCTCTGGTCGGCCTCGTTCAACAAATTCGCCGGTGGTACCCATTCGGTGGGCGGCGTCCGCGGCGGAATCAACTTTGGCGCCGGGAACAGCTGGCTGAACCGCAACCAGTGCCAGGCCTCGCATGCCGAGCTGATGCCGAACACCGTCTTCGCGCCGTCGGCCTATCCGCGCAACAGCGGCAAGTTTCTGAATCGGCAGTGGGCCCGATGGGAGCCGTTCCTGGATCTGGACAACTCGATGGTGGCCGCATTCCCGGCGGCCGACCCCGGGGCGCCCTGGGGCGGGCGGGTCATCCAGGGCGCTTCTGGCACCGGCAACATCGGTTCGCGGGTGTGGCCGCGCCCGGGCTATGCCAGTTCGAATCTGGCGGCACCCAACCCGACGATGGAGAGCGGCCCGGACTACTGGCCGTCGTGGATGGGGCCGAACAACCTGTCCCCGGCGCAAAACCCGGGTAACGGCGACCGCGGTTTCGCTTCACTCGGCAACACTGAACGATGGACCTTTCAGTCGCCCGGCGCCTGGGGCGCACCGATCCGCATGTTGATCGACAACGGTGCGCCCGGGACGGTCCAACCCGGCGACTCGCGCTCCGGCTGGAGTTCTCTGCGCGCCGACTCGGGTGGCTACAACCATTGGGGGACGCTCTCTCACCTGCTCGAGGATGCGTTCTCCAGCGGGCCGGGCGTATGGAACGCCGGGCAGAACCCGCTGACCGTCGTGCTGCAGCAATACGGCATCGCGGTAAACACGGCGACACCCGCAGACCGGATCCGGTTCGCCGCCATGCGCGGCAACCGGGATGTCGCGGGCACCGACTGGTGGAAGGTCACCGGCGCGAGCGCCTACTTCTCGACCTCGGTCGCCACCGGCAGCATCACCGCCGGCTCGTCCACGCTGACCATCAACCGTAACGCGGCGTTCTGGGCCGGGCAGCGGATCAACGTGCCCGGCGCAGGCACGGCGGGAGGCAACCTCCTGGCGACAATCTCTGCAGTCGGCGGCGCGGGCAACCGCACGCTGACCCTGTCGGCACCCGCGGCCACCACGATCGTCGACACCATGATCACGGTCAACCTGAAGCTGTTTGATCGCGAATCGTCATCTTGTACTCAATGGTGCGGCGACTCGGAAGCGGCACAGCCCGCGACGAACGGGCAGACCGATGCCTGGGGCCGGACGCTCATCTTCCGCTCGACCAGTTCCACCTGTGTGGCCCACGGCGTCTCCGAAGGTGCGCCGGGCGTCTGCGCCGCCACCGGAGTGCCGGCCTGCGGCGCCATGTGGTCGGACGACTACTACAAGACCACAGCCCGCAGCGGCTGTTACTGGACTGGCCGTTCTACGGTGTTCGTCGAAGGCGTCGGCAACGTGACCCATGGCGGCACCTGCATGGCCAACTGTGCAGAACGCTTCCCGCATATCGGCACCTGTTCGGCCGGCGGTACCAGCGCCTCCTACTGCGGCGCGCCAGGCGCACCCGACCGGAGCTTCAACGGCGTCACCTTTGTAAACGCAGTCATCAACGACGGCGGCGACGGCTCGGGCACCGGTTGCGGCGCAGTGAACATTCCCGATTGGCAACTGAATTGCACCACCCGTGAAGGCACACCCTGCCAGTACCAGCGCCAGTGCATATCGCAGACAGCCTGGGACAGCCCGCCGAACACTGATTTCGCAGTGGTCAACCGGGCGCGTTTCGCCGGTTACCTGGTGCATGACTGCACCGCCGACAATGGCAGCGCCGGGAACTTCGGCGGCTACATGTCGACCCGCACCGACCGCACCTTCGGCGCGGAGTGGAATTCGACGGTGAGCAACGCCGCCGACGGCTCGGCCGCCTATGTGCCTGACGATACCGTCGCCAACTTTCCGGCGATCGATGTCTATTCGACCAATTACCTGAACTGGAAGTTCGGCCCCAGGGGCCCGAACGGGCACCCGATAGGCCGCGCGACGCGGCTGACCACCGCCAAGAGCGCGATCGGCGAACTGGTGATGAACACCAATGGCGTACGCTTTGGCCTGATGGTCACCAACCGCACTCGCGCCGATCTGACCAATGACGGCGGCAATGTAGCCTTTGGCATGCGCAGGATGGGCACCGACGCCCTCGACCCCGACTACGCAAACCGCGCCCAGCTGGTCACCGCGATCAACAGCGTGGTCGCCTCGTCGCGCACCCCGATAACCGAGACGCTTTACGAGGCGATGCTTTATTTCTCGGGCAGGGCACCCCAGTGGGGCGCTGACATCGCGCCAGCGTTCATCGGCGGCCAGGCTTCGCAGGGCCGTGATGCCACCGCCGTGTGTACCACGGGCGTGGCTGGCACTGACTGTCCGCAGGTCGGCGTCTATCGTTCGCCGATGCTGAGCAATCCGACCGTCGCCGCCCCGGCATCCTGCCAGAAGAACTTCGTGGTGATGATCACCAACGGTGTGCCCGAAGACGACTGGTCGGCGAACACGCTGCCCGGCAGCCGTGGCGTGCGCAACATGGCCTACAACAGTGTCTTGCCGCAACCGGTCGGCGTCATTTCGCCGGTAGCCGGTGTGGACTCGTTCAACCCGGCGACGGCGAGCGGGCAGTTCGAATCGGCGATCACCAATCTCCCCTACGGGTTGCTCGATCAAGGCTCGAACGCTTTCGACGGCGGTTATCTCTGGCTGGATGAACTGGCCTACTTCATGCGCAACGCCGACATGAGCCCGGGCGCACGCGCGTTCGCCGGCGACGCCTCGACCGACCTGCTGCCTTCGTTCCAGGGAGTCGTCACCTACACGATCGGTTTCCGCGGGGCAACCTCTCCGGTCGTGCAGCAGGCCGCGGTGCGCGGCGATGGTCTCTACTACGAAGCGACTGACGCGAGCGACCTTCGTAACCGGCTGCAACAGGCGATTACCAACATCACCAGCTTCAGCGGTACAGTCGCGGCCGCCACCGTCCCGCTCGCCGCCTACAACCGGACGGAATCGTCGCTTGACGTCTATCTCGCGTTTTTCGAGCCAAGCCCCAACCGGGCATGGCGCGGAACGTTGAAGCGGTACCGGCTGGGCATTACGCAGGCTGAGTGCGGCAACAATCCGGATGGCACGGCCAGCACGCTTTGTCTGACTGGCCAGACCGACCTCGGCGGCGGCGTACGCAATATCGCCACCCAGGAACCGCTGGGTCCTCCGGGTCTGTTCACCGATGTGATCAGCGCGCTCGCGGTGAGTTTCTGGAATCCGCTGAGCGAAGTCGACGGTCGCAATCCGGCACGTGGAGGCACCGGCTTCCAGCTCAAGTCGCAGGGCGCGTTGTTGACCCCGCACACCCGGTCGGTCTATACCAAGCTCAGTTCCTCCGCGTCGCTCGATCTCACCAACGCGCAGAATAGAGTTCACGGGAGCAATGCCGGGATCACCAATGCGATGCTCGGACTGGGTCCGTTCGACAACCCCGGTCGCCACAGGCTGCTCAATTTCATTCGCGGTGGCGACATGACCCAGGCCAGTTGCAACGGGGCTTCGTGGTTCCTCGACTGCACGACCTGGGCTGACTGGCCACACGGTGACGTGCTGCATTCCAAGCCGGCCCAGGTCTACTACGACGTCGGCAGTGCTGGGCCGCCAGTGGTGCCGACGGTGCAGTTCCTGTATTACCTGACCAACGACGGCCTGCTGCGGGCAGTGGACGCCAACACTGGCGTGGAGAACTGGGCGTTCCTGGTCGAAGAGGCGATTCCCAAGCTAGGGGATATTCTGGCGAACGGCAACGGAGAACAGATCCAGGCCGCCGACGGATCGCCTGCCGTCTACGTCAAGGACCTGAACGGTAACGGCATCATCGAGGCTGGCGACCAGGTGATCCTCACGTTCAATCTGCGCAGGGGCGGCCGCTCGATGTATGCGCTGGATGTCACCAACCGCAATTCGCCGCGCTTCCTGTGGAAAATCACTGGCGAAGGGGGTGGGCAGATCTGCACCGGCGTGTGTGCGTCCGAACCGCTTTACGCCGAGCTGGGCCAGACCTGGTCCAACCCGGTGGTCGGGCGGGTGGCCGGCAGCGTCAATCCGGTGGCGATCTTCGGTGGCGGGTACGACCCGAACCAGGACAACGAGCCGGTAACCGCAGCCGATACCATGGGACGGGCGCTGTTCGTGATCGATCTGATCACTGGCGTGCCGATCAAGCGCTTCGACAGTTCCAACGTCCTGGTGAACGGTTCCCCCGCGGCGGCAATGGTCAACAGCGTGCCATCGACACCGGCAGCGAACGATATCAACGGCGACGGGCTGATCGACCGGGTCTACATCGGCGATACGGCAGGCAAGCTGTTCCGCTTCCAGATGTCTGACCCGTTGCCTGCCAACTGGCAGGGCAAGCTGCTCGCGGAGCTGTCTGATACGTCGCCGCCGAATCGCAAGATTCTGTTCCCGCCGACCATCGTGTCTTACCTCTCTGGCGGTAGCAGGTTGTTCGGGGTATTCGTGGGTACCGGCGACCGGGAGCATCCGTTCAAGCTCAATTCGTCGGACATGGCGGCGATGATCGTCGATCGGGATGTCGGCAATCTTGTTTCTGCCAGTCCACCGGTGCTCTTCAACGACGTGAGTTTCGTGAAGATGCCCTGGGATGACCTGACTGGGCAGGCGAACATTGCTGGCGGCGCAACCGGTTGGGCACGCCTCTTTCCAGCCACGGTGAAGGCAACGGAATCGCCGAACGTGCAAAACGATTTGCTTCGGTTACCCGTTTACGGGCGCACCAGCAGTCTCGGTTTCCCCGCGCTCACCTCCACCTGCACGCCGTCGTTCATCAGCAGAGTGGCGGGGTACGCAGGTCTGGACGGACGCATCATCATCCTGCCGGGCAACGGCACGCAGTACCAGTTGTTCCAGGGCAACCTGTCGCAAAACTTCATCGGCGCCGCTCAGGTCCTGTTCCTGCCGGACGGCCGGATCGTACTGTTCCACTCGGGTGGCTCGGCCGGTAGTGGCACCACAGCAGGGGGAGCGGGATCGTTGCTGGGCATGCGGGGCCAAACCCGGAACCGGGTCTACTGGTATGTGGAGCCGGGAATCTGAAGCGCTGCACTGATCGACCCGCGGGTAGATCGGTGCTCCAGAAAAACTGACGGTAGGTCCCAGGAAAGGCCGGCGAAGTTGCCGGCCTTTCGCTTTTCGGGCCGTCAGAAAAGGCAGCTCAGCCGCTGGTCCGGCCTTGGCTCCCATTCGTCGGCCGCCCGCGTCCGGGCGCTCAAGAAGTGCGCCCCTCCGCCGTAACCGGATGCATGACCAGAATAGGAAAAACTGCGCAGTCGGGCTTCACGCTGATCGAGATCCTGGTCGCTCTGACCCTGATCGCAGTCGGACTGCTTGGCCTGGCGCAGCTGATCGTCAAGGGTCAGCGCGCGTCGTTCGAGGCCTACCAGCGCCAGCAGGCGATCGCCCTGGCCAACGACATGCTGGAGAAGATCAAGGCCAACCGGGCTCGCGCTGCCGACTACGCGCTGGCCGCGCCGGTCGCCACGCCGCTGGGTGAGGGCGTGCGCTTCGCCGATCTCACCGGCGGCAGCATCACCAACTGCGCAACCGCGAACTGCACCGCGGACCTGCTCGCGACCTACGATGCCGCGTACTGGGACGGGCTGCTGTTCGGTACCACCGAGACCCTGAACGCCGGCGCGAACCAGGCCGGTGGCGTGATCAACGCGCGCGGCTGTATCGAAATCGTGGTGCCCGCAGTGGCGCCAAGCACCCTGAACACCTACCGGGTCAGTGTTGCGTGGCAGGGTAACAGCGAGACGGTAGCGCCGGCGACCTCGGCCTGCGGCAACGGCCTGTACGGCACCGAAACACGGCGCCGCGTGGTGTCTCTGGACGTGAGGGTCTGATCGATGAACGTCCTGCGCCCGAACTCGGCCCTGCCGCGCAACCTGCCGCTCGGCCTGCAACCCACGCGGCCACCGTCCGTGCGCCGCGCGCTGCACGCCGACACGCAGCGTGGCCTCACGCTGGTCGAGCTGATGATCAGCATCGCGATCGGCATGCTGATCACCTTCGGCATGCTGCTGTTGATCATGAACACCTCGCGCGGATTCAAGTCGCAGGACGACTTCGCGCGCATGCAGGAAAGCGGCATTGTGGCTCTGTCGTACATCGGGGACGCAATCCGTCTGGCCGGCTTCTACGGTATTGGCAATGCCGCCACCCCGGTCGATGCAGCGGTCGGCGCAGTGACGACCACAACCGACTGCGGCTCGGCGGCCAACCCGCCGGGCGCAAACTGGGCGCTCAACGCGATCGCCCCGCTCGGGGGCTTCAGCGGGCTCACCCCGCTCAACGTGAACGCCACCCTGCCGTGCATCCTGGCGAGCAATTTCCAGACTGGCCAGATCCTCGCGCTGCGTCTGTCCACCGGCGACCCGCTGCGCGATCCGAACAACGACGGCAACATGGTCGATGCCGCATTCGTCGCCAACCGAATCTATGTGCAGGGCAACGCCTCAGGCGCGATCCTGTTCCGCGGCACCGACTATGGCACCCTGCGTGGCGCCTCGCAGACCCGGCGTGTGTTCGGCGGCGCCGATGCGCCGATCTTCGAGTACCAGGCCTACCTGTTCTACATCCGGCCGTGCAGCCGGCCGATCGCACCCCCCGGCTGTCAGGCCACGGACGACGACGGCCGCCCGGTACCGACCCTGGTTCGCCAGGAGCTGGACGGCCCGAACATGGTCGAACGGCCGTTGGTGCAGGGGATCGAACTGATCGATTACCTGTTCGGCCTGGACGCCGATGGCGACGGTGTGCCGGACCGGTATACCGCAGCGCCGGTCGGTGGCGACTGGGCCACCGTGGTCGTGGTACGGGTGTCGGTGCTGGTGCGCGACAGCCGGGCGACCGCCGGCTTCGATGACACCGGCAAGCTGTACGACCTGAACGGCGATGGCGTCCCGGACTTCACCTGTACCGCGAACCTGAACTGCAACTTCAAGCGACATGTCTTTACCCAGACGTTCCAGGTGCGAAATGTTGCCCAGCGGCGGGGAGCGTGAGATGAGGCTGGCCCGAAGCCCGACCCAGGTGCAAGGCCGACAGCGCGGAGCGGCGCTGATCATCAGCCTGGTACTGCTCGCCGCGATGACCATCCTGGTCATCTCGACCATGCGCACTGCACTGCTGCAGCTGAAGATCAGCGGCAGCAGCGAGACGCTGTCGATCAATCTGGCCAATGCGGAAGTGTCGATCGCCGACTTCGTGGACGCCAACATCGGCCGCTTCGCGCCCGGCTTCCTCGCCCTGCCGACCGCCTCGGGTGGTGCCATCTATCCGTCCACCACCCTCACCGACAGCACGGTGACTCTGGTGGTGACCCAGGTCGGCTGTGGCCCGGCGAACTCCTTTACCAGCCAGATGGGACCGAACGGCCTGCAGGCCGGGCAGTTCAACGTGGCAGCGACCGCCACGGTCACCCGCGGTGGCCAATCGACGGTGCATCAGGGCACCGAGGCACTCGCACCGCCCGGCTCCTGCTGAGCGGTCATCACGGACGCAGACGGGTCGTACAGACGGTTCTTACACACGTTTGGAACGTACCCAGGTCGCTCCGGCATCGCGAACACGCGTCACCCAGAACAATGGCAGGCCCCTGACCGGGCCCATAAAAAGAACAGGCGGAGAGAAATTCCACCGAAATGCTTGATGAGGCTTGCCATGAAGACTATCCATCGTATGCGCGCGGCCGTGGTCTGGTCGCTGATCGTGACTCTGGCCAATCCGTTCGCCGCGGTTGCGCCCGCCTTTGCACGCGACACCGACATCTTCCTGTCGACGACATTCAGCACGACCACCGCCGAGCCCAATGTGCTGGTGGTGCTCGACACCTCGGACTCGATGAATATCCCTGAGGCGTGGCGCGAGTATCCCGGGGCCTACGACTCGCATGTCGAGTATCTGTGGAACGACATCAACGTGATCCGCAACAGCGAGCAGACCACCGAGCACGCCTCGATGATCTCGACGGCAGCTGCACCGAGCGCGCCGTTCAGCGTCTGGGGCACCTGGGCCGGCGCAACGCTGACCGATCGCCAGGCGCTGTGGACGGCCGCCCGCACCTACGCGAACGCCACCGAGCCGGGTGACCCGGGGCCGCGCTCGACCTGGCGCAACTACAGCGATGCATCCTGGGCCTACTGGGCCCCTGCCCAGAGCCCGGCAACCACCAGTCTCTCGGACGTGCGTCTGCGCTCACCCGCGTTCAACCGCTTCCGCGCTTCGCAGGCGGTGCTCGGCGGCACCCGCGGCGGTATCAGCTACACCGGTACGACCAATTTCGCCGCCAACAATCAGTGTTCATCCAGCCTCACCGCGATCACGCCCTCGACTGTGTTCTCCCCGTCGAACTATGCGCGTAACGTCGGCTACTTCGACAACCAGCAGTGGGCACGCTACGAGCGCTGGCTCACGCTGGATACGATCAACAATTCGAGCTACCCGGGCAGTGGCACGAATGCCTCGGGCTTTGCCCGCGCCTATCTCGACTCGACCGTGGCGCCGCCGAACTCGCCCAGCCGCGACAACGTCGGCGGTGCGCCGACCGGAAGCTCTGGACAGCCGATCCGTATCCGCAACGTGGTCAACAGTGCGGCCGGCTGGACCGACCTGAAAGCCGACCTGGGCGGCTACGAGTTCCTGTCAGTCGCGGCTGCCACGGTCACCGCCACCCTCACCTCGCTGCGCGGGGTCTACGGGTACCCGCTGATCGGCGCGAACGAAACGTTCAGCGCCTGGAAAGGCAACCGCGACGCCACGCCTGCCTTCGGCATGATGACCGGCACGCCCGCCTACTACGACGCGACGCCAGCCGCCTGCGACGGCAGCACCGGACCGGGCAGTGCCAGTTGCATCAACATTCCGACCGGCGGTACCGCCTGTACCAATCGCACGGCCACCTGGACGCGTTCCTGCACATTCAGCAGTGCAGGCATGGTGAGCGAGCTCGATGCCACCGGCACCACCCGCTGGCGCGGCGGCTCGTGTACCAACGGCACGCTGGGCAGTTGCAGCGACCCATTCGCGGTCGGCTGTCCGAGCGCCCCCGGCTCCTGCGCGATGCAGACCGGCAACAACTTCTTCAGTGCCAACCGCAACAGCTGCGCCTGGAGTGGCCGCACCTCGGTAACGGTCAACGCCTGCGCCTGGGTCGGTCGGCAGAACGTCTGGGTCGAAGGCCAGGGCTGGTATCACTATGGCGGCAGCTGCCAGGAGAGCGGCGCGACGGCGAGCTGCAACGCCGGTGGCACCACCCGCACGCTGAATGGCTTCAGCCAGAGCAACGTCACCGGACCGCGTCCGAACCCGTATCTGGCCTCGTACGCCACAGAAGGCTGCACCAATGCGGTGGCGGCCAGCACCTACTGGCATGGGGGAAGCTGCCAGGGCAACCTCACCGTCGTGCCGCTCAGTGCAGGCACTGGCGACAACCGCTCGACCACCGGCCCTGCCGCGGGCAACTGTTCGATCGCGGCCACCGCATCGATGTCGATTCGCGGAACGGCCTACAGCAACGTGGTCGCCGGCAGCAGCACCAACGGCTGCAACAACAACGGCAACACCAACCAGACCTGCGGCACGCGCTATGGGCTGCCCTGCCCGAACACCAACACCGCTGCCTCGTGCCCGGACGTGACCACGACCAACACGGTCTGTGTCGGTGGAACGGCCGCGACCAACCGTTTCTATTCGGTCTACAACCGGCAGGATTTACAGAACAACCTGATCCATGACTGCAAGGCAGACGAGCCGAGCGCCAACCCGGGCACGAGCTACATGCGCGCGGCCGCCCGTACCTGGGACACCAGCTGGAACAGCAACTCGAGCAGCGCCAGCGCGACTGACGCCTACTCGACCAACCCGGCGCAGGCGATCGCTGCGGACACCGCGAAGAACATCGACGTCTACTCTGTCAACTATCTCAACTGGAAGTTCGGTCCCAAGGGGCCGAACGGGCACCCGATCGGGCGCAAGACCCGCCTGCAGATCGCCAAGGATGCACTGACCGATCTGGTAGCGACCACCGACGGCGTGCGCTTCGGCCTGATGGTGTTCAACCGCACCAGCAGCACCCTGACCAATGACGGGGCCAACGTCGCCTACGCGATCCGCAGGATGGGGTCGAACGGCGCCGACCCGGACGTGGTCAACCGCAGCGCGCTCAACAATGCGATCCTGTCCACCACTGCCGCGGCGAGGACACCGCTCACCGAGTCGCTGTATGAGGCCTATCTCTACTACGCAGGACGCGCGCCGCAGTGGGGCACCAGCAGTGCCGCAGCCCTGGTCGGCGGCACGGTCACCGATGGCCGTGACACCTTTGCAGTGTGTTCCGCGGTCGGTCCCGGCTGTCCGGCGGTCGGCGTGTATCGCTCGCCGATGCTGAACAACCCGAACACCACCACGCCAGCGGGTTGCCAGAAGAACTTCGTCATCCTGATCACCGACGGTGGTCCCGAAGACGATTCGTCGGCCAACACCATCACTGGCGGCCGCGGCGTGCGCAATCTCACCTGGCTGGGAACGCCTGGAGGGGTGGTGTCGCCGCGAACCACGCCGGACGATACCCAGACGGACACGACGACCGACCAGTTCGAGGCAAGCGCGGCCGTCCCGTTCGGGCCGACCGACCTGGCCGGTACTGCGGTCGATGGCGGCTTTGTCTGGCTGGATGAGCTCGCCTACTTCATGTCCCGTGCCGACCTTAGCCCGGGCGCACAGAACTTCGCCGGCGAGACCAGCAGCGATCTGGTCCAGGGGCGCCAGTCGGCGATCACCTACACCATCGGTTTTGCCGGTGCGAACTCGCCGGTGCTTCAGAACGCGGCACAGAAGTCCGGCGGGCAGTTCTACCTGGCCGAAGACAGCGACCAGTTGAAGGCGGCCCTGCTCAACGCGCTGGTGTCCATCCGCGACTGGAACCCGACGGTGTCCGCACCGACGGTGCCGATCTCGGCATTGAGCCGCACCCAGAACTCCACCGATGTGTATCTCGCCTTCTTCCGGCCATCGACAACCCAGGCCTGGAGCGGCACGGTGAAGAAGTTCATGCTGGGCGATCCTCTGGCCGAACCGGGCGTCTGTGGTCCGGGCATCACCGATCTTTGTCTGATCGGGCAATCGGTGCTGGCCGCCCCGAACAACAAGAACATTGAAAAGGTCGAGTTCGATCCGATCACCGGACTGGAGACGGTGGTGGTCAACCCGGCGGTCTCCAGCTTCTGGGGTCCGACCGCCCTGCTCGATGCCGGCACGCCGGACTCGGGCGGTACCGGCTACCAGCTGATCAACACCGCCGGCTACAACCCGTCGACCCGGAATGTCTACACCCGGCTGTCGAGCGGCACCAATGCCGACCTCACTCATTCCAGCAATCTGGTGAACGAAGGCAACGCCGCACTCACCAAGACCCTGCTCGGCAACGCCGCGATGAGTGATGCCCAGCGCTCGACGCTGCTCAACTGGAGCCGCGGCGGCAATCCGGGCAACGCGGCCTGCTCGGACTCGAGCAGTGCCACCGCCTGCACGACCTGGCGGTCATGGGCGCATGCCGACGTGCAGCACTCGCGTCCGGCGCTGATCACCTACAACCCGAGCACCTCGCCCCCGACCCAATTCCTGTTCTACATGTCGACCGAAGGCAAGCTGCATGCGGTGGACAGCAACACCGGACAGGAGAAGTGGGTGTTCATGGCCGAGGAGGCGATGCCGCAACTGGCAGCGCTGATGGCCAATGTCGCCGGAGAGCAGATCTATGTCGGTGACGCATCGCCAGTGGTGCAGATCAACGACGCCAACCTGAACGGCATCGTCGACGGTACCGACACGGTGTGGCTGTACTTCGGGCTGCGCCGGGGTGGGCGTGCCTACTACGCGCTGGACATCACCAACGTCGATGCGCCGCGCTTCATGTGGAAGATCACGCCGACCCAGATCTGCTCCGCCGCGGCTTGCTCCCCATCGACCGCCTACGCCGAACTCGGCCAGACCTGGTCGACGCCGACCATCGGCAAGGTACGCGCGGTCGTCGATCCGGTGCTGGTGTTCGGTGGCGGCTACGACCCCAACCAGGACAATCGTCCGGTGGCGGCGGTCGACACCATGGGACGCGCGGTGTTCGTTACCAACGCTCGAACCGGTGCACTGGAGACCGCGTTCACCGCAGCCAACGCCCAGGTGACCGGTGGCAGCATGAGCTTCAGCATCCCGTCGGACACGACAACCATCGACAGCGATCTGGAAGGCAACAACTTCCTCGACCGGATCTATGTCGGCGACATGGGCGGCCAGGTCTGGCGCTTCGATATCGGCGATCCGGTCAAGGCGAACTGGGGTGGCCGACTGCTGGCCACGCTGTCGGTCACCTCCCCCACCGACCGGCGGATCTTCTTCCCGCCTTCGGCGGTGAAGCAGTTGCGCCGCGGGGTGCGCTATGACGCGGTGATCGTCGGCACCGGCAATCGGGAAAACCCGCTGAAGGCGACGTCCAGTGACGTCATCGCCATGATCAAGGATCCGGACCCTGGTCTGTATGCAACCTCGACAGCGGTGGCCTCGATGAACGCGGGTGACTTCCTCGACCTGGGCACGACATCGCCCGGAGCCACGGAAACCGCGCTGATCGACAATCCGGCAGTCAAGGGCTGGTACCGCACGCTTGACACAGCCGAGAAGGTGATCAATGCGCCCACCGTGTTCTTCGACCGGATCCGCTTCGGCAGCTACACGCCGCTGGCACAGTCGAACGCCTGTGTGCCGCCAGGGCAGGGCCGGATCAACGAACTCGACCTGCTCGGTGGCTACACGATCCCGGTCACCAGTGGCACCGCGCGCTACTACCCGGGTTTCGTCACCCGCAGCTACAGCTCCACCGGACAGTTGCTGGTGCTGCCCGGCTCCTCAACTGCAGGCAGGCGCGTGTTCTTCGTATCGGTCGCCGACTCCCGGCTGTTCGGACGGCAGCAGGCGGTGTTGGGTGCAGGTGTACGGGTGTACTGGTACACCGAACCGCTGCGCTAATGTGCTGATGACCGAAGCTGGCCCGCGGGCAGATGGTGGCTGGCTTCGGTTGCTCCGGCATGCGTCGATCAAGAAGCGGCCAGGGAACAGACCCCCCATGGGGTCTGTTGCCGCTTCTGCCTGGATCAGCGGCACCAGCATCGATCGTGCACGGGCCGAGGGCGTCGGGCCGCTGCCTCCGCTCATGTCCCCTGGAACGGTCCCGCGGAGCCGCGGGCCCGTTCCTCCTCCTTTACTTCGTGGAGACAGCGGCCCGACGCCCTCGTCCTTTCACCAGCGCGCTGTACAACCGAGCCCAGGCACCAGCGCGGGGGGCGAGTCGGCGGGGCACCCTGCGCAGCGAAGTGAAGGCGGAGGAACGGATCGCGCGCAGCGGGACCGTTCCGGGGGACATGAGCGGAGCAGGGTGCCCCGCTGGCTCGACCCGATACAGGCCGATCTCTCCGGCCATTACTTCGCTGCATTGAAGAAACTCGCGACAAGCGTGCACTGGACGGACGGGAGCGGTGTTGGCGCACCGACCACAGCGCAAGCGTGCAGCTAGCCCTTCGCAGATCGCGCCGCTTCTGCAGCCGCGCTCAGATTCTTCGGCAGTGGGAAGGTCACGTTCTCCTCGATGCCGGACTGCTCGATCACCTCGACGCCACCGAACGAGCGCAGCCGATCGATCACCTCGCGCACCAGCACCTCGGGGGCAGACGCCCCCGCCGTCACCCCGATACGGTCGCGTCCGACCAACCACTCGGCACTGACCTCGTTCGCACGGTCGACCAGATAGGCCGGTATGCCGGCATTCGCCGCCACTTCCCGCAGCCGGTTCGAATTCGAACTGTTCGGCGAACCGACGACGATCATCAGGTCACACTGCGCCGAGAGCTTCTTCACCGCGTCCTGCCGGTTCTGGGTGGCATAGCAGATATCGTCCTTCTTCGGTCCGATGATCTTCGGGAACCGGGCAGCGAGCGCGAGCGTGATGCCGCGCGCGTCGTCCACCGACAGCGTGGTCTGGGTCACATAGGCAAGATTGTCCGGATGTTCCACCTCTAGGCGAGCGACGTCCTCGACCGATTCGACCAGATGCATGCCGCCAGTGGACTGACCCATCGTGCCTTCGACCTCCGGGTGCCCGCGATGACCGATCATCACGATCTCGCGTCCCTGGGCACGCATCTTGGCGACCTCGACATGCACCTTGGTCACTAGCGGACAGGTCGCGTCGAAAACATGCAGCCCGCGCGCCTCCGCCTCGCGCCTGACCGCGATCGACACCCCATGTGCACTGAACACGACGGTGCTGCCGGGAGCGACCTCATCGAGTTCCTCGATGAAAACCGCGCCCTTGGCACGCAGGTCATCGACGACATACTTGTTGTGCACCACTTCATGACGCACATAGACTGGCGCGCCGTGCGCCACCAGCGCCTGCTCGACGATTTCTATCGCGCGGTCCACCCCGGCGCAGAAGCCGCGCGGATTGGCCAGGATCACCTGCTTGGTCACCTTCGACTCCTTCGCTGACAGCGATGGCCCGGCGTTGCCGGGTGGGTGCGGCGGATTATAGCTTCGGCGGTTGCGCGTCAGGCGACGGGTTCGCCTGGTTCGCTTGGTTCGCCTGGTTTGCCTGGATTGGCGAGGACCCCGTCGGTGCACTGGCCGCCGCCTGCGGCTGCGGCTCGCCACGCAGCGCATCCCATATCAGCAACACTGCGCCGCAACTGATGGCCGAGTCGGCGACGTTGAATGCCGGCCAGTGGTAGCCAAGCACATGAAAGTCCAGAAAGTCGACCACCGCCCCAAGCCAGAGTCGATCGATCAGGTTGCCGATCGCCCCGCCCAGCACCAGCGTGAGCGCGACACAGAACAGCGTGCGCTCAGGATGAGACCTGAGCATCCAGACGATCCAGGCCGAGGCTGCAAGGGCAACGGTGACGAAGAACTCCCGCTGCCAGCCGGAGGCATCGGCGAGGAAGCTGAACGCCGCCCCCGGGTTGTAAACGAGCACCAGATTGAAGAATGGGGTGACGGTGATCACCTCGCCCTTGTGCAGGAACTGCAGCACGATCACCTTCACGATCTGATCGATCACGACCAGCGCAAAGGCGGTGCCCAGCCAGTCCCTGAGCGTCCAGTCGCTGAGCTTACGGCCCTTCAGTTTGCGGTCATTCAACGTCCGGTCCTTCAGTATCGCGCGTTCCACTCCAGCTCCTGACCATTCGACTCCTGGCCGCGCGCCAACCGCAGCTCACGCATGAAGCCGGGTCTCGCCGGCGCCAGTCAGATTTCCAGCACAGCGCCCGCAGATCCCGGGATGCGCAGGGTCGGTACCGATATCGTGCCGATAATGCCAGCAGCGCGCGCACTTGGTGCCGGTGCTGGGCAACGCGCTGATCGACAGCGCGGCACCGTCCGCCGCCGGGACCACACGCGCGTCCGAGGTGATGAACACGAAACGCAGATCGTCGCCCAGTGCTGTCAGCGCCTCGAACTCGGCTGGCGGCGCCTGTACCTCGATCTGCGCCGCCAGCCCGGAACCGATCCGGCCGGCGCCGCGCAACGTCTCCAATTCCTTGAGCACCAGCGCCCGGACCACGCGCACAGCCACCCAGCGCGAGTCGAGGTCGGCGTCGGCGGGCGACAACGCGGCCTGCGCGGTCCAGACGGTGGTGAACACGCTCGCCTTCGCGTCGCCCCGCAGCACTGCCCACGCCTCTTCACAAGTGAAGCTGAGCACCGGCGAGAACAACTGCAGCAGTGTCCCGGCAATCTCGTGCAGCGTGCTCTGCGCCGAGCGCCGGGCGTGGCTCCCTGGCGCAGTCGTGTAGAGCCGGTCCTTCAGGATATCCAGGTAGAACGCGCCGAGATCCTCGGAGCAGAAGTGAAGCAGGCGCTGCATCGCGAGGTGAAACTCGTAGCGCTCATAGTCGCCGGTCACATCGGCGCGCAACCGCTCGAGCAGCAGCGTCGCGTATCGGTCGATCTCGACCCGCTGCGCAAGCGGTACCGAGTCCGTGCCGGGGTCGAAGTCGGCCACATTCGCCAGCAGGAAGCGCAGCGTGTTGCGCACCCGCCGATACGAATCGACCACCCGCTTGAGGATCTCCTGCGAGACCGACAGCTCGCCAGAGTAGTCGGTGGCAGCGATCCACAGCCTGAGCACATCGGCGCCAAGAGAATCGACGACCTGCTGAGGGGCGACCACGTTGCCCTTGGACTTGCTCATCTTGCGGCCATCGCCATCGACGACGAAGCCGTGGGTGAGCAACGCCTTGTAGGGCGGCACGCCGTTCATCATGCACGACACCAGCAACGAGGAGTGGAACCAGCCGCGGTGCTGGTCGGACCCTTCCAGGTAGAGGTCGGCCGGGAACGTCGTGCTGGCCGGATGCGAGCCCGGCCGGGACGCGCCATGCGGATCGTTGCCTGGCCAGGCAGCCCCGACCGGACCGCCCATCACGGTCTGATGGGTGGCGCCGGAATCGAACCAGACGTCGAGCGTGTCGCGGATCTTCTCGTAGCGCCCGGCGTCCTCTCCGATCAGCGCCTGCGCGTCCAGCCGCTGCCAGGCCTCGATGCCGCCCTGCTCGACCGCCTGCGCCACCTGCTCCAGAAGCTCCGGCGTGCGCGGATGCAACGCACCGGTCTCGCGGTGCACGAAAAACGGCATCGGCACGCCCCACTGGCGTTGCCGGGACAGTGTCCAGTCCGGACGGTTGGCGATCATGGCGTGCAGCCGCGCCTTGCCCCAGCCCGGGAAGAACGCGGTCGCCTCGACGCCGCGCAACGCGGTCGTGCGCAGGGTCTCTTCAGGGCGCGCGCCGCCGAACCCGGGTGACTCGTCCATCGCCGCGAACCACTGTGTCGTCGCGCGCAGGATCACCGGGGTCTTGTGCCGCCAGCAGTGCATGTAGCTGTGCACATGCCTGTTGTCCGCGTGCAGCAGCGCGCCGCTCGCGCGCAGCGTCTCGACGATCAGCGGGTTGGCCTTCCAGATCATCAGGCCACCGAACTGCGGCAACGTCGACACGTACTTGCCGTCGCCCATTACCGGGGTGAGGATTTCGTCGTCCTTCATGCCGTAGCGGCGGCAGGAACCGAAGTCCTCGACCCCGTAGGCTGGCGCCGAATGAACGACGCCGGTGCCCGCATCCAGCGTCACATAGTCCGCCAGGTAGACCGGCGACATCCGGTCGGCAAACGGGTGCGCGAAATCGATGTGCTCCAGCCTCGCGCCTTCGCAGACCGCCAGCACCCGACCGGCAAGCCCGTAGCGCGCGAGGCAGGCGTCGACCAGGTCTGCTGCCAGAACAAGCATCCGGTCACCGGTGTCGACCAGTGCATAGCTGAACTCGGGATTGACGTTCAGCGCCTGGTTCGCCGGCAGTGTCCAGGGTGTGGTGGTCCAGATCACGATCTGCCCGGGCTTGTCCGGCAGCGCGGCCAGACCGAACGCCTGGGCGAGTTTGTCTCGGTCGGCGAAGCCGAAGCCCACATCGACTGCGGTGTCGGTGCGGTCTTCATACTCGATCTCAGCCTCGGCCAGCGCCGAGCCGCAGTCGAAGCACCAGTTGACCGGCTTCAGCCCGCGATACACATAACCCTTATCGAGCAGCACGCCGAGCGCCCGGATCTCGTCGGCCTCGTTGCGCGGGTTCATCGTGGTGTAGGGGTGATCCCAGTCCCCGAGCACGCCCAGCCGGATGAAGTCCTTCTTCTGCCGCTCGATCTGCTCGCCGGCATAGGCGCGGGCCAGCCGCTGGGTTTCCTCGGTCGGAATGTTCTTGCCATGCGTCTTCTCGATCTGCACCTCGATCGGCATGCCGTGACAATCCCAGCCCGGAACATACGGCGCATCGAAGCCGGCGAGAGTGCGGCTCTTGACCACGATGTCCTTCAGCACCTTG